>JBKPSC010000303.1:0-13909 GCA_046734915.1 Acidobacteriota bacterium
CTCGCTCGTGACGTCCAGAAGCGGTCGTCGTGCACGCGTGCGGCTTGCTGAAAGAAGTCCGCTGTCTGGCGCAGATACTCGCCATAGACGTGACGTTCACGCCGATCGAAGAAATCCAGCGCAGCCCGTTCCATCGACGGCCGGGTCAGGCACGTGTTGACGACAACGGCCGCGCTCCACGCCGACGACAGCGCCTTTTTCACCCCGCCCGCCGACAGGGGCTCGACCGCCGACGCCGCGTCGCCGACGAGCAGCGCGTGTCCATCGAATGCTCGTGACGAGTCGTAGATCGACGCGTCGCACGCCCACACGCTTCCAGCCCGGGCCGCCGCCGCCAGGCGCGACTCGAGGGTGACGGCTCTCCTGATCTCGTCAAGGTAGAGACGTTCGAGGTCGGTCTTGCGCACGGTCGTGCGGTCGGTGTCGATCATGACCGTGCACTGACGTCGAATCGGCGAGAGCGGAACCGACCACGCCCAGCCATGGTCGTAGCTGTCGATGACTGTGTAGGTGTGCTCGCGTTCTGGCCAATCCGGCGTCGTCCACTCGGCGGTCACGGCAAGCGTCCGGTAGCCGGAAGCGGTGCGGCGCAGCCCTCGACGCGCGACCACGCCGGCTCGACCTGAGCAATCCAGCAGAAACCGGGCCGCGCAGCGGCTTACGCCGTTGCCCCCGACCCACTCGACCGCGATGGGGTCACCAAAATCGATCGATCGGACGTGAGCCTGGAGCAACGTCGCGCCGCGCGAGCAGGCCAGGTCTCGCAACACACGGTCGAACGCCGCCCGCGACACGTGGTAGCCGGCGCTGTCGCTGGCGGCCACGGCATCTTCGCCGGCCCACCGCGAGACGTTGCCGTAGTTTGGATGAAACGACGCGGCATCAACGGCATCCAGCTGCTCGAGAAACCGCAGCAGCTTACGCGTGCTGGCCGGGAGTGACTCGGCGAGGCTCGGCGCGTCGGATTCGCCGTGAAGGAGCGCCACCGAGCACCCCCATGCCGCAAGCAGCCCGGCAGCCGTCGCGCCGGCCGGACCGGCGCCGACGACGACGACGTCCACGTCCATGTGATTCTGGATCACGATTGCGCGCGACCCCGCTCGGGGCGGGGGCACGCACCCTCGAGCATCCCGATGACATCCGGTCCGGTTGCTGACGGCCAGGCCTGGAGAGCGCGAGCAACGAAGCCGGTGACGTTGGCCACCGCAAAGCTCAGGCCCTTCAGATTTCGCTCGCGCGGCACCCCGGGAATGTCCCGCGGATATCCCGACGCTGAAACGATCGGGCGATCGGCAACGGTCACGACGCGATACTCGTCGCGCGGGCACTCCCAATCGAGTCGCGCGCTGAGCACGCCGGCAATCGTGCCGGGCAGCCAGGCGACGCCGCGATCCTCGCCAGCGGCGACGATGAAGGCTCCTTGGTCGCGAGCTCGCCGTGCGGCCGCTTCCAGCATTGGGCGGTGCGCCGCGTTCGACGTGCCCAGACTGAGATTGATGGCGTGCGCGCCGCGGCGGCAGGCCTCGTCGATGCCGTACACGAGCGAGGCCACATCGGTCGACAGCGTATGCCAGAACACTTTGATGGCCACGAGCTGTGCATCCGGTGCCTTCTCACGAATCGCTGCGGCGACCGCCGTGCCATGGCCGAGTGTGTCAACGAATTCGGGATCCAGCGATCCATCGGCGCGGATGGCGACGCCTTGCTCGACGCCATTCACGTGCGGATGAGCGGCATGGATGCCGCTGTCGATGATCGCGACGCGGACGTCGCGCCCTGTGTACTCCTGGAGGAACATCCGCTCGCCTGCCTCGAAACCGCTCGCCTCGTTCAGGTGGCAAACAGCGCGGCGAACCGACCCCCTCGTGCACGCAGCTCGGCCGGCTCGCCCTGTTCGAGGATACCCCGGTCGCCGAGGACGATCACACGGTCAGCCTCGGACGCCAGCGCGAGCCGGTGAGTGATGAGAATCGTCGTGCGCCCCTGCATGGCGAGCTGGTACCCGCTGAGCACCTGGCGCTCGGAGGCGGGGTCCAGGGCCGCCGTGGGCTCGTCGAGCACGAGCACATCCGGGTTGACGAGCAGGGCCCGGGCGATCGCCACACGCTGCCGTTCGCCGGCTGAAAGCGCCGCGCCTCGTTCACCCACGACGGTGTGGAGTCCGTCCGGCAGCCGGGCCAGCACCTCGTCGGCACCGGCCGCTTGCGCCGCCCGACGGACATCGTCGTCAGATGCCTCTGGCCGCGCGTAGCGGATGTTCTCGCCAATCGAGGCGTGCAGCAACGTCGGCTCCTGCTCGACCAGCACCACGTGGCGACGCAAATCGTCGAGCGCGAGCTGTCTGAGATCGACGCCATCCAGACGAATCGCGCCGCCATCGGGATCGAGCAGGCGAACCAGCAAATCGGCGATGGTCGACTTGCCGCTGCCACTTGGGCCGACGAGCGCGACGGTTTCGCCGGGCGCTGCCGCGAAGGTCACCGACTGCAGAATCTGGCCACGGCCAAGATCGAGGCTGACCCTGTCGAACTCGAGTGCTCCACGAACCGCCGACAAGCGGACCGGATCAGCGGCCTCGACCACATCCGGCGCCGAGTCCAGGAGCTCGTTCACGCGCGACAACGACACCTGGACGGTCATCAGGTTCGAATACAAGCCCATGAGCGCCTGCACGGCCGGGAAGAGCCGCATGTAGTAGGCCATGAACGCGATGAACGTTCCGAGCGTAAGCGTCTCGGCGATGACGCGGCTGCCGCCGTAAACGAACACGACGACGTAACCAGCCGACAACACGAGACTTGGTGCGCTTCCTGAGAGGTACGACCAGAGCTGCATGGCCATCAGCGCGTCGACGAATCGCGCATTGCTCGCGCGAAACCGCTCGCTTTCACGCGCCTGCGCGTTCGAGGTCGCGACGAGGCGGACGGCCTGCAATGTCTCGACGAGGAAGCTCCCGACGGCCGCGCTCGCTTCGCGCATGGCTCTGATGTGGCGGGCGAGCGTGGCACGCGTCTGCACGAGCACCCAGGTCGCCAGCGGCACGAGCACCAGTCCGGCGAGCGCCAGCTTCAGATCGAGCCACAGCATCACGGCGATGCTGCCGGCTAGGAACAAGGCGTTGCCGACCCACGACAGCAGCGACTCGGAGACCACTCGCTGAATCTCGCCGACATCGCTGTTCACACGGGCGAGAATGTCGCCGAGCGGCGTTCGCGCGTAGAAGCGCGGCGAGAGGCGGAGCAAGTGCCGATACAGCGCGTGGCGCATGTCGAAGAGCACATCCGCCGAGACGCGGGTATAGAGGAGCCCGACGATCGCGGTCAACGCGAATCCGCCCAGAGAGGCTGCGGCAAACAATCCGACCGTCCAATACAGGGCCGCGAGATCCCGGCCGATCAGGGCGCGATCGACGAGCGTTTTCGAGAGGTACGGCTGTGCCAGCGACAGCACGGTGTTGAGGCCGCTCAACACGACGACCAGCGTCAACACACGCCAGTAAGGCTCGAGGTAGACAAAGGCCCGGCGGAATTCCGGAGGCATGAGGCCAGATCGCGCTTCCGCCGTCCGCGCGGAGGCGGTGGGCATCAGGGGGCCGACGTCAACGCGAGCACCGCGTACGCGGTGGCCACGTCGTTCATGAACTTCGCGGGCTCCGTCTCCGGATCGCGCTGCTTGTTCAAGGACGCCGCGGACCACGCGCCGGTCGTCTTGTCCTGATGCTCGATCAGCCACCGGCGTCCCTGTCGCACGCGCGGATCCGACGACCGTCCCGACTGCTGCAGCGCCAGAACCGCAAGCCCCGTGGCGTAGCCGTCGCTGCCGGCGTCGAGGCTGGAGCCGTCGACACGCTGCCACGGGCCCAGTGAAGCCGTGCTCCAGCCGCCGTCGGTTTGCTGTTTCGCCAGCACCTCGGTTACCACCGCATCGCGCTCGGGCACCGAGAGAACCCCCGGAAGTTCCGACGCCGCCCAGAGCAGCATCATCTTGTTCAGGGCAGGCTGATCCCCGGCCTGCTTCGCCAGGTACGTTCGCAGCAGCTCGACGTTCTTCTGAATCTCCGGACTCGACGCATAGTCACCCGGCGCCGTCCCGACCGCAACGGCGGCAA
Organism: Acidobacteriota bacterium; assembly: GCA_046734915.1. Lineage (GTDB taxonomy): Bacteria > Acidobacteriota > Vicinamibacteria > Vicinamibacterales > CAVVIG01 > VFZL01. The sequence goes on from JBKPSC010000303.1 coordinate 4,109, forward strand.
GCGCTGCGCCGAAGTAGGCAGACTTCGCCCCCTCCCACGGTTCGAGCCGAAAACTGAGCCAGGCCCACGCGCCAGACAGATCGCCGGTGCGCATCTGCTGCTGCCACAGGTTCGCGAACGCTTGACGAGCGTCGCTGCTCAAGGCGCCAGCCTGCGCGTCACGCCGGGCGAGGATCACGGCGTTGATGACCGACTCGGTGCCGCGCGATTCAGCCGTCTTGGGCAAGCCTCTGGTCTGATCGGGATACCAGGGCTCCATGTCCTTCCATCCCCGGACACGCTTCAGGACATCGTCGAGCAGCTTCGTTTCGTTCGTCGACGGGCCGCGCTCGTTCAGTGCGCTGTGAAGGGTGGGGCGAGCGAGCGCGTAAGGCATTGCCGAATGGCACGACACGCAGACCGTGTCGTGATCCCGTGCGGTGTTGGGCCAAGCTCGCCACGCGCTCTGTCTGGCGTCCAGGTACGCGGCCGCGCGCTTCGCGTCCCAGGCCGCGGATTCGGGTCCATCAGCGCCCAGGGCGCCTGCCAGAAGGATGATTGCCAGCCCGGAAGCGAGCGTGAACGTCACGGCCAGCTGTCTCATGCGAATCGCTCCTGAAAAGCTCGAACTACCGGCCCGCCGCCGCTTTGACCGGCGCGGTCTGCTTCGGCACCACGTAGAAACCGGTCGTCACGTCCCCGTCGAGCGTGATCGTCCGCAGATACCTGTAGGTCGAGGCATCGTACAGGTCGATCGTGTTGCCGGCGTTGTAGATGTAGAGAATCCTGCCGTTCGAGCTCGTCTTGAGCGACATCCGCGGCCGGCCTTCGAATTCGGCGCGCGAAACGACGCGGCGCTGCTCGAGGTCGAAGGTCCAGAACTGGTACCGGCCGATCGCCGATTCCAGACCGTACCCGCGCTTGCGATCCGGCGCCAGCACGAAGTTCACGCCGCCGGCGGGACCGATCGTGTAGAAGTCGAACTCCTTCTTGACGAGATTGATGCGCGCGACGCCCATCATGCGGCGGTGCTGTACGGGATCTTCGACGGTCATCGCCGTCGTCACGAACCCCGGCTCGTCGTTGATCGTATCGAGCCCGCCGAACCCGCCAAAGCTCACGCTGACCTGACCGAGGCCTTCTTCGACGTTGGAGAGATTCCATTTGTCGACCTGCGTGAAGCCCTGCGTTTCGAAAATGAGGATCTCGTCGCCCAGCACATAGAGGAGCTTTCCGTCGGGCGAGAAGAGGAGATTGGCCTGATCGCGCTCCTGGCCGTCCGGCCACGCCACCGTCCTCGTGATCTGGTGAGTCGCCAGGTCGTACTGCTGCAGCTCGGACGGGCCAATCTCCACGCGATCGCGCAGCTTGGTGCTGACGCGGGTGATCATCATGAGATAGCGGTGCTCGGGGTCCGGTTCGAGCGTGGCGATGCGGACGCGCCGGTTTCCCTCGGTCAACTTGAACGAGTCCAGAGTCTTCTTCGAGGCAATGTCGAGAATCTCGACGTATTCGTTGGTGGCGTCGATGTTGTAGAACCGCTTCAAGTCCCGCGACAGCGTCAGGCGTCGCGGAATGCCGCTCGTGGTTTGCAGCGTTCCGACGACCTTCTCTGTCGCCTCGTCGATGATCCAGATGAGATTCGGATAACCGCCGATGTAGAGCGTGCCGTTTCCACCGTTCAGCGGCGTGGCCGAACGCTGGCTGAAGGCCGTCGTGCCTGTGACGACAAAAACGGCCGTCAGCATGAAGAGCGTGCCAACGATTCGTCGCGTCATCGGCCGACCTCTCGTGAATTCCAGTCGAGATATATGGGCACCGTGACGAGAAGGTGCGCCCTCGCTCGCAGCGGCTTCGCCGCTGCGTTCGCACCGGGCGGCGCGTACGCGGCCACCACCCAGACGTCGCCGACATTGTTGCGATTACCCGGACGATTCGGATTGGGCCCTTCGACGTTCGGCGTGAACAGACCGCTCGGGGCCAATTCGCCGACGTATTTCAGGTCGTCATCTTTGAACGTCGCGGTGTATTCCTCGAGACTCCAACTCGCATCAACGGGTCCGAGGTCGAGATCGTCCGGCGTACCAGGCTTGCCATCGGTGCCACTGCTGAAGCCCCGGGCTTCGAACTGTTCGGTTCGCGCCGGCATCGTGACACCGCCGAGACGCGCCATGCCGGCCTGCGGAACGACCTTGATGCCGTCCATCGAGCTGTAGACGACCACGGCGGCAGGCCTGGTCGAGCCACCCAGAGAGATATCGCGGGCGCCGACGCGGGCGTCAGCGGCGACGTCGACTTCGACCGTCAGCATCTCAGGCGCGGCGCTGACGACCCTCGAGACCTTGATTCCTTGCCCGAGATCGATGTCGGTTGGCGCCGGACGCTCGGGCAGATTGACACCGTAGATGCGAACGCGTTGAGCCGGCGTCGAGGTGCGGAGTGCGCTCACGTCCGTGCCGCTGACCAGCGGGTCGTTCGACACGCGGCGCAGCGTGACATCGATTCCGGTTTCGTCGTGCGGGCCGGTGAACCACCGTCCCTTGATTTCCTGCAGGTTCCTTTCGATGAACGCCACCTCGCGCCACGTCCCCGGATCGTCCGGCGTGTCCGCCGATCGCCCTCGCCACTGAAAGCCCGTGTACACGATGGCGCGGCTGCGGCGCGTGACCGTCTGACCGGTTTTCGTGTAGGTGAAGCGGCCGTCGGTCGTGAAGGAATCGGGCAAGTCAGGGCGGTCGGCAATCGTGACCGTGCCGTAGACCGGACCTCTGCCGATCTGATACCCGGAGAGCGCCCAGCGTCCGGCCAGCCGCGGCGTGCGCATTGCCGCGGACCAGGACGTCCACTCAGACGATGCGAGCGGCAGCGCTCCGATGAGGTGCGTGAGCGCCTTGTCTACGGGTTGTTGAGTGTCGGTGCTGTCACCCCGCCCTCGACCCGCGCCGTTGGCCTGGCTGCCCGGACCGCCGCGGCGGAATCCGCCCGACGCACCGTCGATGCCCGGATAGTAGTAGCGGTGCATCGCGATGAGGCCGTTCCATTCATCCTTCGTTCTCCGCTCGCTCAGGACGCGGCCAATCGAATGGCAGCGGCTGCACAGTTCGTGCGTCTCCTTGTCGCCGCTATAAGTGAAGTCGATGAGACGCCGTTCCGCCTCGAACATGATCGGGCGGGCCTCTTCGGGCGCCAGCCCGTGCGAATCGGAGAGCGACTTGATGACGCGGCGTGCGACCTCGGGCGCGATCTGGACGTTGTTCAGCGACATCATTCGCCGAATCGTCAGCTCCCAGTTTTCGGGCGTCGCGCGGCGATAAGAGATGCGCGTCATCCGGCGCTGGTCATCCGGGACATGACAGCCGCCGCACGCTTTCACGACTTCGGGATCGGTGACCGGGATGCCCTCGTCGACGGCTGGGGTCGCAGTCCCGGGCGGCGCTGGCGTCTGGGACTGGGCCGCGACGAGCGGCAGTACGCCGATCAGCAGGGCGACGCCAACGAGCCCGCGACCGAGAGTTCGCAGTCGCACGCCGAACCTCCGCTCTTTAGCCAGGGAAGACGAGATCCAGCTTGCGCCAGTCTTTCTGGGCCGCCGCACACTTCGCGGTCCAGCTCGGCGCGTGGTTCAACTGGTCGGGGACGTGCGCCGGCCAGAAGCAGCCCAGGTGGCAGTCGAAGATGTCGCGCTCGACCGGCTGGCAGAGGCCGGCCGTTCCACCCGTCGAGTCAGCCTCCCATCCCGGCGAAAACGCCAGCGAGCAGCCCAGCGGGATGTGTGGCTGCACGGGCGGCTGCTGCAACGCCACAACGTCGCCCTGGACGGACTCGATGACACGGGTCGCCTTCCGGTTCACGGCTTTCAGATGCGTCACAGCGCCGCCTCCGCTTTCGCCTCGTCGCGATCGAATCGCGCGAGAAATCCCGGGTTCCTGACTGAGAGCTCGCCGTACACCTGCAGGCAGGTGTCGGTCCAGCCCCGAATCCACTCGCAGTAATGCAGGTTTGGCCGCCGCGTCGTCCCGTACCGCACGTGCGCTTCGTGGTAACACCCGCCGGCGCAGATGGGACGCGCCCAGCAGGTGTGGCAGTCCGTCTTGTCGTTGATGTGATGGTGCTCGAGAAAGTCCTGTTGCGCCGTGCGGTCGATGCCGTCCCGCACGGTCCCGAGCTGGTGCGCGTCGCTGCCCGCGAAGCGGTGACACACCGCAACGTCGCCGTCGGTCGACACGCCCAGAAGCCCGAGGCCCGCGCCGCAGGGGTAGGCCTTGCTCACACCCTTGTGAATCTCCTCCAGGGTGTCCTTGATGTTCGAGAAGCCGTGATGGCGGTTGTCGGCGACGTGCTCCTGGAACTCGTGCGCCAGCTCGCGGAACTGCTCGAGCATGCGATCGAAGCCGCCGTCGGAGATCGCATAGGTCTGCTGCGGCGAGGTCGTCACCGGCGCGAAGCCGACCTCCCAGAATCCAAACTCCTCGGTGAGGTGCCGGTAAATCCGCGTGACGTCGAGCGTTTCCGACGTCAGCGTGACCCGTGCGCCGATCGGCCGGCTGCGGTGGCGCCGCAGCAGCGCTTTGATCTTCGGCGCGACGATGTCGTAGCTGCCGGCGCCGTTGTGAAAAACGCGGAACTTGTTCTGCAGTTCGCGCGGCCCATCCATCGAGATCGTGACGCCGATGTCGTTGTCGGCCAGGAAGTCGATGATCTCGGGCTGCAGCAGGGTCGCGTTGGTCGTGAGGCTGAAATCGACCGTCTTCCCGACTTCCGCGGCGCGCTGTCGGGCATAGGCGACGGTTGACTTGAGCACCGGAAAGTTCAACAGGGTCTCGCCACCGAAGAACGTCATGTGCGCGATCTGAGCGGACTCCCGGAGCAAGAACTCCACGCTCTCACGGGCCGTTGCCTCAGACATGAACTTCGATTGCTTGCCGTGCTCGGTGTCGACAATCTTGTCCTCTCCGTACTCGTAACAGTACGTGCAGGCAAGGTTGCACTGATTCGTGACGTTCAACACCATCGTCGACAGCGGGAAGGGCATCATCGGCAGGAACTTCGGCCCTTCCGGATCCGGCCGATGTTGATAGCCGATGGCGCGCACGTCGCGCAGCTCTGAGATGGCTGCTTTCAGAGCCGGTGGTGGGAAGGTGTCGGCGAGCGTCTCGACGACGGCGTCCTCGGGACGGGCAGTCTCGCGAAGAAGGCGGACGACGGCTTCAGCGGCGGCGTCGAGCTCGAAGACGGCCGCGCTAGGTACGAGGTAGAGGAATTGCCGTCCGGCCGCCTGGAACTGGTGAAACTCCCGCAAAGCTAGCGCGATCACCTGAGGCCTCCATTCGTGAGGCGTGGACGAGGTGCCAGCATATAGCAGACGGTCAGACTTCGCTACGGCGGCGATTCGCCCCTGCCGATATGGCAAAACCGTCCGACTCTGCGACTAATCGGCCACTCAGACCGCGGCGGTCCAGCGCATGGCCTCGCTGGCGATATCCGGCGGCAGCTCGTGCCGGCCGTCGAACTCGCGGAAGGTCACGTCGTAGCCCATGGAGCGCAAGCGCGGGACGATGACCCGGCTGCACAAGTCGATGGGCAGGATTTGATCGGCCCTGCCGTGCGAGACGAACACGTGCGGGCGGCCTTGCGCGGGCGCCTGAATCACGAATCCCGGCGAACAGGCGATCACCCGCGTGAAGAGCTGGCCGTTGGCCAGTCCGAGCGAGAGCCCATAGGACGCCCCGTCTGAGAATCCGCCAATCGCGATCCGCGCCGGATCGACGTCGACCCGGGCGAACACGAACTCGAGCACGCGATTCAGGAACCCGACGTCCTCGCCGAACGCACCGCGGATCGCATCCCAGGTCGTTCCGCGGGAATCCGGGGCGATCACCGCCACTCCGGATTCCTCGGCCGCGGCGCTGATGCGTCGCAAGGTGCTCGCGCCGCTCTGCGACGCTCCGTGCAGGAAGACCAGCAGCGGAATCTTGCCGGCAGGCATGGCCGACGGCATTTGGATGATGCCATCGCGTGCGCCGCCAAGTCCGAGCGGCCCGGATTTGAGTGACGTCGAGACGCCAGGCTGAGGACGTGCTGTCAATCGGCCGTCCATCTCGTCCACGGTGCGCGTGGACACCACGCATGCGCTGCCGGCGGCGAGCGCGCCGAGGGTCCCTCCGGCCAGCCGGACGAAGTGGCGTCGGGTCAGCCTGCCCGATGCACTTTCCATATGCGTATCTCGATCGCTCGGCGGTCAGCGTGGTCCTGATTGTCCCACAAGTCGAGCCTGCCGCTGAGCGGGATGACGTACACTCGCCTGCAAGTGGCTGATGGCGGCGCAGACGAGTCATCACGGTGACAGGGCAGCCGGGCGAGACTGGAAGGCAGAGTACGAAGAGCTCTCGCGCCGCGACCGTGACGCGGCGCTCCCGCCAGAAGATCTCGAACGACTGGGGATTGCCGCCTATCTCGCCGGCGACGAATCCGGAAGCATCAGCATCCACTCTCGTGCGCATACTCTCGCCCTGGAACGGGGTGAACTCAGGCAGGCTGTGCGAGCGGCGTACTGGATCAGCTTCGCGCTAATCGGGGCGCGCGATCTCACGCGGGCGACAGCATGGGCGGCTCGGGCGCGGCGGCTCCTCGATGAGGATCGCCACGACTGCGTCGAGCGTGGCTATGTCCTGTTGCCATTCGGCCTCGAACAAGTGGTCGCCGGAGATTTCACCGGAGCGGAAGCGACGTTCACCGAAGCCGAACGGACGGGCGAGCGCTTCGCCGATGCCGACCTGACAAGCCTTGCGCGCCAGGGCCGCGGCCGCGTGCTCGTCGCTCTCGGCCGTGTCGCCGAAGGTGTCGCCCTCTTCGACGAAGTGATGGTGTCGGTGACGGCGAACGAGGTGACGCCCATCATCGCCGGCGTCGTGTACTGCAGCGTCATTTCCGCCTGCGTCGAGCTGCTGGACATCCGGCGCGCGCACGCCTGGACCGAGGCGCTGGACGACTGGTGTGCGACACAACGCGGGCTCGTGCCGTATCGGGGCGAGTGCCTCGCGCACCGCGCCGAGATCATGTGCAGGCGCGGTCAATGGGCCGAAGCTCTCGACCAGGCGCGGCGCGCATGCGAGGCGCAGTTGGCCGCCAAAGGCGCCAGGCCCGGGGCGGCTGCATACGCCCTCGCTGAGCTGCTTCGCCTACGCGGCGATCTCCCGGCTGCCGAGGAGGCCTATCAGCTCGCCAGCGCACACGGACGTGCGCCCTATCCGGGACTCGCGCTGCTGCGCCTCGCGCAGGGCCACACTGAATCGGCCCGCGCGGCGGTCGAACGGTTGATGGCAGAACCTGCCGGCGCTCGGCAGCGCGCCGATGTCCTGGCCGCTGCAGTCGAGATCCAGTTGGCGGCTGGTAACGTCGCCGCGGCCAGAGAGTCAGCCGATGGCCTGCAAGCGATCACCGCCAGGCTGCCGTCAGAATGGCTGCGGGCTATGGCGCTGTCGGCACAGGGCGTGGTCTTGGTCGAGGAAAGTCGGCCTGCCGACGCGCTCGCGCCGCTTCGCGAGGCGTTGGCCGCGTGGCATGAGCTCGGCGCACCGTACGAATCCGCTCGCGTTCACGTCGCGCTTGGCCGCGCTTGCCAGGTGCTGGGTGACGCTGACGGCGCGCGGCTGGAGTGGGAGGCGGCAGCCCACGCCTTTCGCGGGTGCGGCGCACGGCCGGCCCTTGCCGCGATGGAAGCGCTGACCGGAGACACGACGCCACCGACAGTCCAGGCGCGGGACCGACTCACCTCGCGCGAGGTCGATGTCCTGCGCCTGGTCGCTCAGGGAAAGACGAACCGGGCAATCGCCCGCGATCTCGACATCAGCGAGAAGACCGTCGCTCGCCATGTCAGCAATATTTTCCTGAAGCTCGACCTGTCAACGAGGGCGGCGGCGACGGCTTACGCCTTCACCCACGGCCTGGCCCGTTAGCGAGCGCCTACAGAGAATTACCCATATCGCTCGCGACCGGCTTCTGCATACTCCAATCGATGCGCGATTTCCGTCGGCTCGCTACGATTCGCTCATCGACCGTGGCGAACCGCGGGAACGAAGCGAGGTTCATATGGGTTATCACGCCGTATCAGAGCGCATTCAAGTCGTCGTAATCGGGGGCGGACAGGCCGGCCTGTCGGTGGGTTATTGTCTCGCGCGTCTCGGGCTCTCTTTTGTCATCCTCGAAGCGCAGCCGCGCATCGGCGATTCCTGGCGCAAGCGCTGGGACTCTCTGCGGCTGTTCTCGCCGGCCAAGTACGACGGCCTCATCGGGCTGCCATTTCCGGCGGCGCCGTTCAGTTTCCCGACGAAAGACGAAATGGCCGACTATCTCGAAGCGTACGCGAAGCATTTCGATCTGCCTGTTAGAACAGGGGTCGCCGTGCGGCGCGTATGGCGCGACGGTGCGCGCTACGTCGTGGAGACGGGTGAGCAGCGCTTCGAAGCCGATCATGTGGTCGGCGCGATGGCCACATATCAGAAACCGCGCATTCCACACTTTGCGGCGGCGATCAGTCCGGGCGTCCTCCAGCTGCACTCGAGCGACTACAAGAACGTGAGCCAGCTCCGATCTGGCGACGTGCTCATCGTCGGTGCCGGCAACTCAGGCGCTGACATTGCCATCGATGTGGCGGGCGCGCATCGGGTGTGGCTCTCGGGCCGGCACCCTGGCAACGTGCCGTTCCGGATCGACGGCGGCATCGCGCGGGCCTTACTGCCGTTCCTGTTCCGCGTCATCTTCCACCGCATCCTGACCGTGGACACTCCAATGGGGCGGCGAGCGCGGCCGGCGGTGATCTCGAAAGGCGGACCGCTCATCCGCGTGAAGCCGCGGGACCTGGCTGCTGCAGGCGTAACGCGGGTGCCCCGCGTGGCCGGGGTTCTGGACGGCAAACCGGTGCTCGCCGACGGCTGCATCGTCGACGTGAAGAACGTGATCTGGTGTACGGGTTTCCATCCCGGATTGTCGTGGATCGACCTGCCACAGCCCATCTGCGGAACTGATGGAGAGCCCGTGCACAAGCGAGGAATCGTACCCGGCGAGCCCGGCTTCTACTTCGTCGGGCTGCACTTCTTGTACGCTTTTTCCTCGACGATGATTCACGGCGTCGCGCGGGATGCTGAGCGGATCGCCGGCGTTATCGATCAGCGAGTGCGGGAGAGCAGGGCGCGGCCTACCGCCACCGCGGCCGCCTGACGTCAGTTCGAATCCCAGAGCAGTAACCCGTCGCGGACGTCGTAGGCCCGCACGAGGAAGGCGCTTCGAACATCCCAGCGGGTGGAGCACGAGATCGGAATCGTCGGTGCCGTCTTTGGGCTCGCCGCCGTTGCCCACGACAACGACGGCTCGTCCACTATCGTGCGTCCATGGCTCAACTCGGGAGCGTGGCCCCGGCGAATTCCCACGTCGCGCCCGTCCAGCGCCACCAGTTGTTATCGTCCCCGATGACATAGATCGAGTTCAGGTGCCACACGATCTTCGAACCATAGCCGCCCATGACCTGGACGCCGTTACGCAGAATCTCGAGATTCGAGCCCAGCGTCCAGACACCGCCCGAGGCGTCGACGACTCCACCGCTCGATTCGCCACCGCCGGACGAGGGAGGCGGAGGCGGCTGTGCCGGAGGGGTCGGAGGGGTCGGCGTCTGTGGTGGTTGCGGAGCGGTGGGCTGGCCGCCGAATTCGTACGCGCCGACGTCGAACGCCGACCCCGTCGGACGAGGAGCGCCGAGCCGGTCGCTCGGCACCTCGGGCAGATAGATGCCGCGGTCGATCGCGGGGCTATCCGACTGCAGCCTGAAGT
>JBKPSC010000304.1:0-11853 GCA_046734915.1 Acidobacteriota bacterium
GCGGGACTCCTTCTGAACTGGGCAATCATTCATTCGTTCGGCGCGAAAGGCGTCAGCGATCGAGTGCCGGTCGCCGAAGTGTTGTCTGCGCCGGAGGTTCAGAATCAGCCGATGCGGAAGAAACCGATTGTCGTGCTGATGATCGTCCTCATCGGCTTCCTTGTCGGCGTGCCGCCCGCGATGATGGCGGCAATCGGCGCCGCGCTGCTGTTGATTACCCGTTCAGTGGAACCGCGCAAGGTCTACGAGGAGATCGACTGGGGTCTTCTCGTCTTCTTCGTCGGCCTGTTCATCATCGTCGCTGGCGCCCATCGGGCCGGCCTGACGGCCACGTTGTTGGAACCCGTCGCGAGCTGGGACCTGCATCGGCTGCCGATTTTCGTGCCAGTGACGGCGATCCTCTCCAATCTCGTCAGCAACGTGCCGGCGGTGATGCTCTTGCGAGCGGCCGTTGGGAATTTCCCGGATCCTCATGCCGGCTGGGTGGCGCTGGCCATGGCGTCCACGCTGGCCGGCAACCTGACGATCACCGGCTCGATCGCCAACATCATCGTGGTCGAACGGGCGGCGGGCGAAGGTGTCGTCATCGGATTTCGCGAGTATTTTCGGGTGGGCCTTCCCGTTACGATCGCGACCCTCTTGTTCGGGACGATATGGCTGTGGATTCTGGCCTGATCGGGCCACTCATCGAGGTCGCACTCTCAAATGAAACCCGAGTCGTACGCGCGAGTCGGCGCACTCAGTCGCAGCAGCTCGAAAACTGGCAAATGTCCTCTTCGGCATTCCAGGCGGAGCGGTTGTCGACTCCATGGTGAACGGTACGCGCCGGCCAAATGCCTGCTCCAGGATGCCAAACGACGCGGCGCAGGCGGCCGCGTGGGCTGACGTGTACTCGGGGAACGGCGGTGCCGGACGAAGCGGTGTCCAGGCCGGATCCGCCTGCGTGTGGCGGTTGTCATCCGTATCTGCCCCGCGAACGGCGGTGTACGGGCGCCAGTGATCGTAGGTGTACTTCGCGTCCCAGGTTGCGACGTACACGTCATACAGGCGGGTTCAGCTGGCCGCGAGTCGCCTGGCAGCAGGGGCTTCACCGGTGAGCGCGGTCGCGGCTGCTGTCAGCTACGAGTCAGAAGCTGCGTTTTGTCGAGCGTTCAAGAAGATAGCTGGAACGACGCCGGCCTCGTGGCGCAGCCGGCGTCGTGCCGACGCTTCAGGCACAGATCGGACATTCGAGCCGCCGTAACGAAGGAACCGACTGGCGACACATGGAGGGTGACGCGGCGGCGCGCGACGCGGTCCGCCAACCAGATCCCAGGAGGACTCCAGTGATCGCACAGCATCGGCAGCCTTATCTCAACACTGCTCACGACGCCCCCTTTCAATTCTTCGGATCGCCAACGGTGTTGCACTCGACCGGCGACACGACGGAAGGCCGCTTTTTCTTACTGGAGCACCTGGCGATGGCGCCGGGAATGGCGTCGCCGTACCACGTTCACCGCAACGAAGACGAGGCGTTCTACGTGCTCGAGGGGCAGGTGGCCTTCATCTGCGACGGCAAGTGGCTGGTGGCCGGACCGGGAACCTACGTGTTCGGTCCTCGCGACATCCCGCATGGCTTCAAGGTGATCGGGACCACGGCGGCCCGAATGCTCCTGTTGTGCGCGCCGGCGGGGTTTGAGAAGTTCGTCCAGGCGCTGGCCATGCCGCTCGACGCCGAGCCGGCCCCTCCGGACATGGCTGTCATGGTGGCGACGGCCGCGAAGTTCGGTGTCGACATTCTTGGCCCGCTCCCGGCAGGCCCGGACGGATCGGAGGCCAGCAACTGACAGGCCTAAAATGAGGCGTGCTCGTCGAATTGAGCGACGCCGACCTGACGCAGCGCGTAGCCGGCGGAGACCATGCAGCCGAAGCTGAAGTCTGCCGGCGGATGGGACCGCGCATCCGACTCTATGGTCTCCGACACCTCCGGTCGGCGGCCGCTGCCGACGACCTGGTTCAGCAGGTGCTGATCACCATCATCGAAGCGTTGCGCGGCGGCCGCCTGCGTGAATCCGGCAAGCTCGCGCCCTTCGTCATGGGCACGTGCCGGATGACCGTGCTCGATCTCCGGCGCAGCGCGCGCCGGCAGGAACGGCTGCTCGAGGAGTTCGGCGGCGATCTGGTGCCCGATCAACCGTCGATGCCCACGCTCGATGACCGTCAGCTGGCCGGCTGCGTTCAGGCGCTCTCCGAGCGCGACCGCTCTGTCGTCGTCATGACCTTCTACGACGAGCGGACGGCGGCGGAGACCGCGGGCTTCCTCGGAATCTCGGAGGCCAATGTTCGCGTGATCCGGCATCGTGCGCTCCGCCAACTGCGCGCCTGCATGGGAGCGGCGGAATGAACACGCCGAATCAGTCTCGGCGGGGTGACTGTCAAAGTCCGATCGAGGCCGCCGTCCTCATGGAGTATTGGCTGGCGGCGTTGTCGGCCGTTGATGAAGAACGCGTGGAGGAGCACCTGTTCACCTGCGACTCGTGTGGCGACAGGCTCCGCGAGGTGATTGCTCTGTCCAACGCCCTCCGATCCCTGGCACGCTCGGGAACGCTCCAAGTCGTGGTGAGCGATCAGCTCGTGAAGCGCGCAGCTGATGCTGGCCTGCGCGTGCGCGAGTACGCCGCTCGCAACGGAGAGAGCGTCCAGTGCACAGTGGCGGCAGACGATCACCTGCTCGTCGCCCGCCTCGCGGTGGACGTGATCACCGCATCGCGAGTTGATCTCTCCTGGTGTGATGCGCAGGGTGTCGAGCTCCAGCGAATGGTGGACATTCCCATCCGGACCGACGCGGCCAGCGTCGTCTGCCAGCAGTCGATCACGTGGGCGAAGGCGTCGCCCTCCTCGACGCTGATCGCGCGGCTCGTCGGGGTCGGCGAGAAGGGCGACGAGCGACTGCTGAGCGAGTACGCCTTCCATCACACGCGAACGATTCCCGGGCCACCGGGACAGTTCCTCTGAACCTGTTCAATAACCCGTCACGGGAATCTGACGATGATTCCCGCCGTGAATTCAGCCTGCCAGACGACGTTGGCGTGAATCGAGAAGAAACACGCACCCGGCGCACACGCGACGGCAGTCCCGGCCGTGTCAATGACTGTCGCGAACACGCGGCCGTCGACGCGAAAGCCGAGACTCTCTGTCGGGAAGAGCTTCGCGCCGCCGCCCCCACTGAGCGCAAGTCGGTACTCGCTGTCCGCCTCGACCGCGTAACGAGTCAGGCCGACCGAGATGGTTATGAATGGTCGAGCGCGGCCTGCACCCAGCTCTTGAAGGGCTCCGCCCTGCCAGTGGTCGACCGATACTTGCCAGGGCGTTGGAGGAAGAAGGGCCGTTGAAGGAACCCAGATGTCGGCACGCTGGTGCGTGAACATGCCCTCGAACTGCAATCCATTCGAGACAGGCACGTTCAGCACGGCGCCCCGCGCCATCGCACCATCGATGTCGACCGGCTGTCCGGCGATCAGCTCGAAGAAATCGCCGCCGAAACGGTAGCCCGCAAACGGCTCGACCTCGATGCCTTGCGCCGAGAGCGGCGGCGCGCTGCCAAGGCACGCCATCACCGCCGCGGCCCCGACGATTCCGGATCGCCGGCGGGTCATGACGCTTCGGCGTCGTTACTCGACGCGCTTCCAGGAGGCGTCGGGATTGTAGACGGTCATCTTGGCCACGACATCATTCGTTCGAGGTCCGAGATCCTTCTCCTGAACGATCCCGTCCTGATTGACGATGAAGGTCATGACGCCACTGGCGTCGTACTGAGCGGGCCAGGCAACGAGCGCATGACCCCCCGACATCTCGCCCTTCACCACGTACGACTTGGCGCCGCCAGGTGCCGCGGCGCCCTGTCCGGTGAGAATCTTGAAATAGTAGCCGTGGAACGGCAGTCGACCCTCGCTACTCTTCGTCGCGCCCCGGCCGCCCTCTGCTGCTTCGGCGATGACGTCGCCGAGAGGGCTCCGCGGTTCGCGTCGCGCAGTGGGCCAGTACAGCCCGTTCTGCTTGCCAGGATCGCTGGCGAAAGTTTGCGCGAACAATCCGACCGGCTTGCCGTCGTGCCCACTCTGAGCGTAACGCTCTTGCGCGGTAACATACGCGCGGCAGGTCTGGATGACCGTGAGCTCGTTGCGACCGATGCGACGCGCGAACAGTTCTTCTTTGCCTGCTGCCGTGTCAAACCGCCAACTGTTGCCCTGCATGACAATCGGTATGGGGAACGGCCATGCCTCGTTGCCGACGATCAACACCTTGCGGTTTGCCCCCTGATCCTGCAGGCGCCAGCCTTCGGCGAAGGCCACGCTGAAGATCTCGCGGTTATGGCGAGCCGTGGCCGCGTCGGAAGTGTCGACGATCTCCTGGCCCTCGGCGCCGAGGAGCGTCAGCAAGTCGTCCAGGCTGCCCTTCTTCACGGCCTCGGCCAAGGCGCGAACGGCATCCTCAGGCGTAGCGAATGTCCGCTGGGCGACGCCCTGCTCGAACACGCTGGCGAGGAGAGGTGACGCCAGCACCGCCCAGACCAACGCAAGTGGAACGAACCGGCGTACTGCAGAGCCGATGCTCTTACGTCTCGAATCCATGCCCATGCCTTTCATCACCGGAGCGTGACTCGATTGGCGATTTAACGCCGCCGTCCACCGCCACCGCCGCCGCGGCTCCTTGATGCGCTGCCACGGCTGCTCTGGCCGCGCGAGCTCGCCCGCTGTTGAGACTGTCCGCTCGAATAGCCCGAGAACGCATCGGACGATCGCGTGCTCGTGGATCGTTGCGTTGTCGCTGTCCCGGTCGTCCCCGACCCCCGACTCTGCGTCTGCGCCTGGGTGCCGGTGCGAGTGCCGGACTGGGCCGTCGTTCCTGAGGCACGCGCCGTCGACGCCCGCTCCTCCGCCTGGGTCCGCGCCTGATCGCGCTGTGCCTGCGTCGTTTCCGGACGGTTCTCGACCCGGTTCTCCTGCCGCTCGGTTCGCTGGTCCTGGGCATCGCGCGCCCGCTCGTTGCGATCTTCCGAGAGTTCCTCCCGGTGATCCATCCAATCCTCGCGCGCATCCTCGCGATGGTCGTAGTAGTCGTCCCAGGCGTCGTTGTACATGTAGGCTGGCCCGCCGTACCAGCCGTAGGGGCGGCCGTAGTAGTAGTCGTTGTCGATCGCCGCGCCGATGGCGATGCCAGCCGTGAATCCAATCAACCCGGCGACGGCCGCATCGGTGCTGCTGTTGTCCTGAACGACCACTGTCGTCGTCGTGGGTTGCTGGACGTAGACGGTCGTGGGGTTGTACTGCGGAACGTACACAACCTGTGGGTTCGCCGGCTCGATCACGATCACCTGATCGCCGCTCGAGGTCGTCTGCGTCGCGACCTCCTGCTGCGGCGTGGTCTTCAGATTGCCGGCTTCTCGGGCCTGGGCTCTGAGCCGCTGGATGCTGCCGAAGACCGATGGCCGGTCGGCGGCAAATGCCTGACCGAGCTTGGTCGTCCAATCAAGCTGGGTCGCCATCATCGCGACTGTGTCGGGAAAGATGGTGAGGGCGACAAAGCTCGGTTCGAACTTGTCCTTGAGCGCGGCATCCTGCAGCGCCGAACCCTTCAGGTTCTTGTTCCGCTTGATGAACTGGTCAAGCGCTGTCACCCCCTTGGGGTCCATGGCGCACAACAGAATCTGCGCCAGCAGCTGATCCGGATAGAGCGCGATGGGCGCGAGCAGTTGATCGAGCTCCTTCGCCGGCGGCGCCTGACTCGACGAGGCATTGGCAGATTGGGAATCCCGGCTGGCGTTGACGACACGGTCGTCGCAGGTCGTCAGACCGATCAGGGCCAGTGCGGCCCCGATGAAGAGGACGGGCTTCTTCATAATCACCCTCGGCAGTGAACGCAGTGGAGCAGGTCGCGTGCCGGGACTCGAGGCCGGCGGAAGTGCACGAAATGGCCAGTATATAAGGGATCGGTCGGAGTCTCGCGCGCGCCTTGGGGGTGGAGGCTCCACAGGGCCGGAGGCGCTCTCCAATGCCGGAGGTTCACGCGTTGGATAGCGCCGGGCGGCACGCCCCTCGGGCAACGCATCGAGCCCGAAGCTTCGAAATTGTGATCGGGATTGCCTAGTACTCGCGACGTCGGGAGGCTCTCTGCGCATGAGGTTAGATTGCGTAGGCTCTGAGGTACTTGCTCCGAGTGTGACGTTCGCCATCGGCAGCCTTGTCGGAGGCCACGCCGGTTCAGTCAGTGAGCACAGGCCGGATCCGCCGCGGATCTACGCTGGCGGCGGGCTTCTCGCAATTGATCGTCCAGGGTACGCCGAACTGATCGGTGAATGACGCGAACCGGCTCGCCCAGAAGGTTTCCTGGAGTGGCATGTCGACCGTGCCGTTGGCTGCGAGCGCGTGGAACGCACGCTCAGCCGCGATCGCGTCGTCCATCTGGAGCACGATCGAAAAGCCCTTGGGCGCTTCGTACCGATCTGCCGGCACGTCCGAGCCCATGATGACCGTGGCGCCGACCTTGAGTGTCGCGTGAAAGATCTTTCCCTCGGACCCGGGCGGTGCGTCGGCCGCCATCGGCGATTCGCGCCACGTCATCATGAACGCGATGGTGCCGTTCAGGCACCGTTCGTAGAACCGGAATGCCGCCTCGCACTGGCCGTCGAAGGCGAGCGAGATTTGCGGATTCAGCTTCATCTGGTCGTGCTTCAGCGTCCGTCTGTGAGCCGGATCGAATCTCCGACCCGCTTGAACGCCTCCTGATAGGCGGCAGCCTCCTTTGAGGGGACAACCGTCAGGTAATAGAAGAGCGTTCCATCGGCGAGGAACGTTGTGTACACGTCGATGCGCTCTTCGCCACCAAGCGGCGAACGGTTGGTGAGCGGTGTGCCGATCGCCGTTCGCTGCGACATTCGCAGCGTTTGTTGGGCACCGGCCGTGCGCATATCCGGATTGCTCTCGCCGACGGCGTTCAACCACATGTTCGTGGCTTCGTGTAAATCGCGCGAACCGGCCTTGACGATGCCGAACTCGACGCCGTGCGTGAAGACGGTCTGTCCGTTGAGCTGACCATAGCCGTTCTGCGGAACGGCCTTGATGGCGGTCTTCGACGACAGGCTGGTCCAGTTGGTCGGCACTGTCGCCTGAAAGACCTTCCCGCCGGCTACATTGCGGTACTGGGCGGCAGGGGATGGAACGGGCTGTCCGGGAGTCCCGACCGACTGGACGGTCTCGCCGCCTTCCGAGCCGGCCTTCGCCTTTGCCAGATCGGCCATCGACTTGGCCGGCGGCAGCGATGCGAAGACAGCCTTGACTGGCTCGAAGTCGTGGTCGTCCGCCGGTTTGGCGATCGTCAGCAGCGTCGCTTCCTTGGTGATGTACTGCGTCCGGTTGCCGGGATCCGGGTGGCTGCTCATCCACTGCGGACTGCTTCCGCCGCTGCTCTTGGACTCCTTTTGGATCGTCTCGAACATGTGGGCGAGAGCGCGCGGGTCGTAGCCGGCCCGCGCCATGATCTGCGAACCCAAAATATCGGCCTGCTTTTCGAAGTCCCGGCTGTAGCGCAGCAGGAGCGTGCCCAAGCCGAACTGGCTCCCCTGAGCGATCGCCGATCCGGCTGCGCCGCCGACCACGGCGCCCCCCAGGACGCCAGCGATCTGTCCAAGCTGCAGCCAGGGATTCTGCGCCTTCGATGCATTGGCCGTCCCATGCCGGAGCAGCACGTGCGACAGCTCGTGCGCCATCACGCCCACGACTTCGCCTTCAGAGGCCGCGGCCTCGAACATCCCGCGATGAACGAACATCGGCCCGCCGGGGAGCGCAAACGCGTTGATCTCTTTCAGGTTCACCGGGGTGAACGAGTATTCGTACACGGGTTCCTTGAGGTTCGACGGCGCCGCGGCCACCAGCCGATCGCCCAGTCCGGTGAGATAGCGGGCGATCCGCTGGTTGTCGATGATCGGATACTGCTGGCGCACCTCGGCGGCGGCCTCTTTCCCGAGCTCCACGTCCTGCTTCGGCGTGTAGCGGTTCTTCGGCAGCTTCACCTCGGTCTGGGCAAAGACACCGGGGATTGACATGGACAACCCGACCACGAGCGCGGCTAGGGCTCGCGCGGGCTGGAGGTTGACGGCCATGAGTGCGCTCCTTGCGTTAGGCGTCGATCCTAGCAGCGCGTGACCTGCCTCAAGCAAGGCCAAAAATTGCCGGCCGCGCCCCGCGAGCTAACTCTTCCGCGGCGTCCCCGTTGAACAATCCTGATACAGTTCGCCTCACGGAGGAGACCGATGCAACGAGCGAACGTTCTTGTTGTACTGGCGCTGGCGGCGTGGTCCCTGACTGCATTCGGTCAGGCGCCGACCGGCGGTGTCACCGTCTTCGAGGGCGCGCGAGTCATCATCGGCGACGCCCGTCCGGCGCTCGAGAACGCGTCGATCGTTGTGAACGGCGCGCGCTTTGTGCAGGTCGGCCGCGGGTCCGACGTGAAGGCACCCGCAGGCGCCACGCGCGTGAGCCTCGCCGGTAAGACGGTCATGCCGGCCATCATCGACACTCACACGCATTTGAGTCAGACGCGTGAGGGACTGGCCGACGATCTGCGGCGCCGTGCTTACTTCGGTGTCGGCGCGGCCATGAGCCTCGGCCAGGACACGAACGACGCGGCTTTCCAGGCGCGAGCCCAGACCATGCCGGGATCGGCCCGGTTCTTCACCGCGGGCCGCGGCATCACGGCGCCTGAGCCCGGCCGGACAACCGCACCGTACTGGGTCACGACGGTCGCCGAAGCGCGCAAAGCGGTCGACGAGAACGCGGCCAAGAAAGTCGACATCATCAAAATCTGGGTCGACGATCGCATGGGCAGCGTGAAGAAGCTGCCGCCCGAGCTCTACAGCGCGGTCATCGATGAGGCGCACCGGAACGGACTGCGAGTGATCGCCCACATCTACACCCTCGACGACGCGAAGGCCACGCTGCGGGCGGGCCTCGACGCGTTCGCCCACGGCGTCCGCGACAAGGATCTGGACGACGAGTTCATCGGGCTGGTGAAAGCGCGTCCCAACCTCGTGCTCGGGCCGAACATGCCCGATCGCGGCGTGGTGACAAATCTGGACTGGCTGCGCGGCGTCCTGCCGGCGGCGGAATTCGAGACGCTTCAGAAAGGCAACACGAACCGCCCCGAGGCGCAGGCGTTCTGGAGCATCCAAGGCCGCAATCTGGCAAAGATGAGCGCCGCCGGGGCGCGGATCGTTGTCGGCACCGATGGGAACACGCCGTACGCGCCGCATCTGGAGATGGCCGACATGGTGGCCGCCGGCATGACGCCGATGCAGGTCCTCGTGGCGGCGACCAGCAACGGTGCGCAATTTCTGAAGATGACCGACACCGGAACGATCGAGGCGAACAAGAGCGCCGATTTCATCGTACTCGACGCGAATCCGCTCGACGACATCGCGAACACGCGGAAGATTTCGTCGGTCTACCTGCGCGGCGCCGCGGTGGATCGCTCGGCGTACCGGTGATAGGTGTGTCTCGTTCTCCTTCGAGGCGCTTCCACCACGTCGCGAATGGAACCTGCACGACGCGGCTGATCGATGAAGCGGGCATCCCCGGCACGGTGTCCATCTGGGCCGACCCGCTGTATGAGGGGCCCGTGCCCGGCGATGTCACCGATGCGGAGCTCGTTCAGATCCGATCGCGCTACCTCTCGGGTTCGCCTGACGGGCCGGCCTTTGTCGCGTGGACCGGTCCGAACGCAGAGCTCGACCCGGTGAACGATCTGCAAGAATGGCGAGCCGCCATCGACCGGCACGACGGGTATGACGAGCTCGTGTTGTGGTTCGAGCACGACCTCTTCGATCAACTCAATCTCGTTCAGCTTCTCGTCTGGATTCACGGGCGTCTTCCCGAGAGCAAGCTGGTGAGCCTCGTGTGCATCGGATCGTTCCCCGGTCATTCGAATTTCAAAGGCCTGGGCGAGCTCTCGCCGAAGGAGTTGGCGCCGCTCCTGGATGCGCGGCAACCGGTCGGCGAATCGCAGTTCGCCTTGGCCGATCTCGCCTGGGATGCGTTTCGCCAGCCGACCCCGGAGGTTCTCGCCGAATTCCGCCGGGCCGACACACGAGCGCTGCCTTTCCTCGCTGCTGCGATCGAGCGGTTCCTCGAGGAGTATCCCTGGACGACCGATGGACTCTCGCGATCCGAGCGCCGGCTCCTCGAGCTCACCGCCGGCGGCGGCATCAGTCTATCGGCGGCATTCCCGCGGATGCACATTGGCGAAGCGATCTACTACGTCACCGACGCGTCGCTGGCGGCGCTGGCCGAAGAGCTGTCGCGCAGCTCGCCGCCGCTGTTGATGCTCGCCGTCGACCCAGCCGACCGGGGCAACGGCACGCTCCGCGGCACGATTGCGCTGACTGACGTCGGACGGGCCGTGCTGGCTGGCCGGCAGGACAAGGTCGCCACGTGCGGCATCGATCGCTGGCTGGGCGGCGTTCACCTCCAGCCTGGCGGATCGATCTGGAGGTGGGACCAGAGCAGCAACCGGCTGACGAAACAGCGCTCGTGACGGTTACTTCGTGCCTGGAGCCGCCGGCTGGAGACTCGGCGCGCTGCTCTTCGACTCGAGCACCTGTCGAGCGAGGTAGTTCACGACTTGGGCGTCGCTTCGTACGGCCGTGAGATACGCGGCGCGGAACAGCTGCTCTCTCCGGGAGCGGAGCGTCTCGGTAATACGGTCGCGGACGATTGGCGTCGAGAGATCCCGCTGTCCGGCCTGTTCGTGCGCGACGATCAGGACCATCGTGTAGCCGCCGCCCAGATTCACGACGTTCACGGTCCCCGGCGCCTTGTTCAGAACGGCGTCTCTGAGCGCAGGAGGCGCCTGCTTCAGTCGTGAGAGTGGAACGAGGCCGAGATCGCCGCCCCGCGGTGCTGACTCCGGATCTTCCGAGTAGCCGATCGCCAGGTCGCGAAACGACGCGCCGGCCTTGAGACGCTCCATCAGCATCTGGATCTTGGCCGCCGCCGCTTCGGGTGTCGCGGCATCATCGCCGGTTCCGTTGGTAGTCTGCGCCTCGCGCACCGGCGTCACAATGATCTGTGCAATGTGATACGACTCCTCGGCCAGGTTGAACTGCGCTCGATTGGCGTTGAAGTAGTCCGAGATTTCCTGCTCAGTCACGGAAATCTTGGGCCCCAGTTCCTGCTCGACGACTTTCTGGGCCAGCAGTTCGCGCCGCAAACCTTCCCGCATCTCCGCCGGCGTCACGCTGCGCTTCGTGAGCTCCTGCTGAAAGACATCGTCCGGGATATTCTGCTTGGCGTTCTGATAGGCGGCGTCGAGGTCGGCGGCCGGGATCTCGAGCTTGAGCGCAGTGGCCTTGGCGAGGAGCAGATCCTGAACGATGAGCTCGTTGAGAAGGCTCAACTTCTGAGTCATCGTTTCCTCGTCGGACAGCGTTTGCGCCGTGTCGTGTGATCGCCGAAACGCCTTATCGACATCCTCACGGGTGATCGCGCGGCCATCGACCACCGCCCAGGTGTCGGCAGAAACAGGTTTGGGCGCGGCCGCCGGGGCCGGCGCCGAGCGACACGCGGCGACGACGGACGCGGCGGCCAGGGCGATCAAAACGGGCGTGCGACATGAGCGGCCAGCCGTCAGTCTCAGTTCAGACATACGGACACACGGTACTGCTTGCGCCCGCCGAGAACAATGGTGATTCCACGGTCAGACCTGCTACGATCAACGCGCCTAACGAGTCCTTGGAGGTGGTGTGAACGCACCTCGCCCTCACAACCGTCTTGTCGTTTGCGCTGGACTGTGTGTTGTCATCGTCTGGACGGCGTCGTGTTC
>JBKPSC010000305.1:0-11919 GCA_046734915.1 Acidobacteriota bacterium
TAGATCAGCGCGCCCTGCTTGGCGAAGAACGCGTTGCCGCCGGTGTGGTCAGGGTGGACGTGCGTGTTCACCATGATCCGGATCGGGCCATCGGTGAACGAGCGGAGCGTCTTCAGCGTTTTCTCGGCGACCTGCCGGTTCTGCGAGTCGACCATCAGGACGCCATCCGGGCCAAACAGCGCCAGCGCCCGCCCGCCGGAGCCGTCGGGATGCGCGGGATCGAGCGTGTCTGACCCGTGCAGCACGAAGAGATTGGGCGAGAGCTTCTCTTTGACGAGAATGTCCACCTTCTCCCACGGCGTCTGATAGCCCGGAGGGAAGGTGAACGGCCCCTTGGCTGGCGGGATCAGCGTTTGTGGATAGCTGCCGCCGCCACCACCTTGTTGTCCCGTTATGACGACGGGAACGGCGAGCGTGATGAGACCGGCAAGTACGAGCGCGAATCTGGTCATGTCTTCTACCTTCTCCGGCGTTCTCCGAGCCGTCAGAACTCGATTTGTCCGCCGATCTTGAACAGGCGGCCAGCAAGGACCGCGGTCGGGCGCATGAACTGATTGGCGGCCGTCGCCGAGAACGTCGTGTTGATCGAATTGGCGTACGCGTTGTTGAACACGTTGTACACGTTGAGGTCGAGGCGCGCGCGATAGCGGCCGAACGTCATGCGGCGCGAGAGCCGCATGTCGAGCTGATTCTGATAGCCGGCATAGGACGATCCTGGCTCGATGAGCTGCACCACTTTCGTCGCCGTCGCGCCGGCGGCGAGATTTCGATTGAGCGCGGGAGCGATGACCGAGTTCGGCGCGGCCCACAGTGCGGTAATCATCGGACCGGAGCTGACCTGATAGGTTCCGCTCACGGTGAGACTGAGGGGCAGGTTGTACGACGACAGCAACTTGAAGTCGGGCCGGTACGGCAGCACCTGGTCGCAGAACTGAGCCTCAGGGCTGTCCACCTGGTTCGGCGGCGTGCCGGTGAGCTGTGGCAGCGCTGGAGCGTTGCACGTGTTGTAGACCCGCCGTTGCGCGTTCAGGCCGCCCTGCAGCACCGCGCCGTTGGCGAAACGGGCCGCAACGCTCAGGTCATAGCCCATGTAGTGATCGACGATGTCGCCGAAGTTACGGGCGAAGGTGCGGTTGTTCTGCTGCAGCGAGCGTGACGCCACCTTCACGTCGTACAGGCCGCAAACCTGGTAGCCGCCACCGTTGGGCAGATCGGGACTCGGTGGCGCGGTGATGCAGAATGGCCCGTCGTAGTCAGCGCCGGTTACCAGCGTGTTGTCGGTCGCCAACGCGTTGCCGTTGTAGCGGTAGTAGTAGTCGGCGGTGAGCGCGACGCGCGGCGTCAGCGCGTGCTGAACGACCGCCTGCCACTCGATGGTCGAGCCGCGCGAGTTGTAGCCGTTGAGCGTCGCCGGATCCTGGGTCATCGTCGACGGAATGACCTTGCCGAAGTTCTGGTTGGTCGTCGGCCCCAGTTCGTTCGCCTGCAGTGAGCCGTCGGCGTTGTAGATCGTGAAGTCGCCGTTGAGGTCGTTCCAGTTCCGCGTGTCGGTCCGTCCAACAGTCGTCTGCGGGTTGTTGTTCGAGGCGGTGCTGACGCCGTCGGCAGCGACGTAGCGGGCAATGCCCCACTTCAGAGCCGTCTTGCCGTTGCCGAACAGGTCATAAGCGATGCCGACGCGCGGCGAGAAGTCTTTCCAGGTCTGCACCCGGAAACCCGGGAAAAACTGCTCTGGATTCCACCGGCTCGACGGCAACGTGCCGTCGAGCACGCGGCCGGCATAGTAATCCCACCGCAGACCCCCGGTGAGCGTGGCCCGCTTGTAGCTCCAGCGATCCTGCGCGTAGATGCCGAGATCGGGCCAATAGGCGTTCCTGGTCTCGCTGGGAATACGCATCGTGACCGACTGAGGCGAGCCGTTGTTGAAGGTCATGGTGATATCACCCGACCACCACGTCGGGCTCGGGGACATGCCGTGGCCAACCATGACGCCGAAGCGGATGTCCTGCGCGCCTGTGACGTAAGTCGCCTGCACCCGGCCGTTCTCCATGTTCCCGCCGTGGCCGCTGTAGCCGTTCTCGTACGCGCTGAACACCTTGCCGTTGGCCTGATCGGTGATCGAATAGATCTTCAGCTGCTGCTGTACGTATGCCTTGTCCGTCGACTTCGAGGGATCGCCGATGACGTTTGGTTGATAGAGCTCCTGGTACAACGTGCGACCGCGCGCGAAGCCGCCTTCGAGCAGCAGCCGGCTGGTCTGCGTGCGCGTCCACTTGATGGTCAACGCCTGGGCGTACGGAGTGTTCTGCAACGAGGTCGCGTCCGGCGTCCGGCTGGCGGTGATGTTGTAATGCGAGCGGTACTTGTTCTGGTTGGTGAACCAGCCCTGGAGCTTGTCCTTCGAGCTGATCTGCCAGGTCAGGCGAATCGATTGATTGGGAATCTTGCCGTTGTCGCGGCCGGGCCGATCCAAATCGGCCTCGTACAGGTACGGTGACGGGTTCTTGTCGTAGTAGCTGTCGACGACCGTCTGATCGATCGCCTCGTACCGATAGGCCGCATAAAACCAGATCTTGTCCCGCTTGATTGGCCCACCGACGCCCGGATTGAAGTCGGAGATATGTTTGATCTCGGCAACGTTCGTCAGCCCGCGCTTCTTGAGATCGTCGGTGAGATTGCTGCTCTGCCAGCCGCTCTTGGCGAGATCGGCAAAGAGAACGCCCGAGAACCGGTTGCCGCCATCCTTGGGGATCATGTTGACGTACAGGCCGGGCGTGGCCATGTCCATGGTCTCGGCGCCGGTCGAGTAGACGAGCTCCTGCGCCCCCGAATCGTTCACGTAGAAACTCGTGGCTCCGCCGGTGCCCGTGCCCTGCACGTTGCTGAGCCAAAACCCATCCCAGCGCTGAATCGTCTGGCTGTTGCCGTGGAACGTGAGCCCCGGTTGCTGCAGCTTGGTGCTGCCGCCGACGTCGCGGCCACCGCCGACGGTCGCCGACATCGTGACCCCCGGGATCAGCGCCCCAGCCGCCTGGATGCTGCGCGGCGTGGGCAAGACGTCCAGCACTTCGCGGGTGAGCACGGTCTGTTTCGTGGTCGACTGCACGTCGACGAGCGGCGAGGCGCCCGAGACCGTCACCGTTTCCTCGAGTGCGCCGACCTTCATCTCGGCGTTCACGCTCGCGGTGAAATCGGTGCTCAGCGTGATCCCTTCGCGCTTGACCGTCGAGAACCCCGGCAGCGAGAACGACACCGTATAGGTGCCCGGGCTCAGGTTGACGATGCGGTACTGGCCGGTGCCATCGGTCGTCACCGCGCGAACTTTCTCGATGAGTGCCGGGCTGCTGGCCTCGACACTCACGCCGGGCATGACGGCGCCGCTGTCGTCCCGGACAACGCCGGTGATGGTCTGCGCGTGGGCCGCGCCGACCGAGATCAAGACTGCGAGAAGTGCGGTGACTATGGACGTGATCGGCCTGTTCATGTGCATGCCCTCGTCCGTCTGCTCCTCAACTCCGGGGGATCGCTCCAGCCGCCTTGCAGACGATTCACGGCGCCAGCGTCAGGCGGTGGGCCGCGTGGGCGTCGACCGCCTCCCGGCTGAACGTCATCGGGAAGTACTCGTCCTTCGCCCAGAGCGGGAGCAGGTTCCCGTAGTACGGACTCTCCGGCTGCCCCGACTGGCCAGGCGTGTTGATGGTGATCGAGTTGTCCCAGTTGGAAACGTCGATGATCTCGCGGTAGCTCGCGCCGTCGGCGCCGACGGCGCCGTTGCCGCCGCGCCGTTCGATGGTCGGCAGATCGAACGCCTCGAGCACCGGATGCTTGAACGACTGGGTGTGGACGCGGCCATAGCGCCAGGCCGACCAGTCCGGACCGTAGTCGTTCTTGAGCGTCTGCACCGCCTGATCCAGTTGTCGCTCGAGCCCGGCGCGATCATGGCCGGCGCTCTCACCCGCCTGGTCGGCAACGCGGCGCCAGGTGATGTAGATGGCCGGAGGCACCGCGTCGACCGCGAGCTGGCCGTCCCAGGTGGCGATTAGATCGCGGGCCCGTTCGACATCCGGCGCCTTTGCCGTCCATCCCCGGAACTTCGACCGATCCTCGAGACCACGCAGCGAGACGACATCCCGCTGCAACACCTGTGAGTCGGCCATCGAGAACTGCTGGCCGGGTTTGATGACCTGCAGGATGCGGGTGATGCGATCGTAGGGCACCGTTCGGCTCGTCTTGAAGACGACCGGCGGCCAGTAACCCTTGGTATTGATGTTGTGGTTGGCGGTCGCGATGAATCCGCGCGCCGGGTTGTACTCGCGTGGCAGCTCGGAACGGAATCCCTTCCACTCGTACTTGCCGTTGCCCGGCACCGGCAGCCGGCCAAGCCATCCGGTCCGGACCGGGGCATAGCCCGACGCCTGGAATCCAATGTTGCCGTCGACATCGCCACAAATGAGGTTCTCCGAATTCGCCTTCCACGCCACGGCGAGATCGAGGAATTCCTGACAAGTCTTGGCCTGCATGAGTTTGAGAGAGGCTAGATACGACGCGCTGCCCGGCTCGCTGAAGACACTCCGCAACGCGTACGCCTTATGGCGGGTGGCGTCGATGTGGAAGATGGGACCGTGGCGGCTGAAGAGCAGGTCGACCTTGCGCGCCGGCTCGCCCAGCACCTGGAATTCCTCGGTGATCGTCTTGAGCGGCTCGGCGACGCCGTTGTAGATGATCTCGTTGTGACTGGCCGGATTGAGGTCTTCGACGAAGACGTCCTGGAAGTCGGTGCCGGTGATCGTCAGGCCCCAGGCCAGCGTGTCGTTGTGCCCGATGCTCACCCCGACGAACGGCGGTTGCACCGCACCGATGGCATTCCAACCCGGCGCATTCAGATGGACGATGTAACGCAGCGACGGATTGGTGACCGCGCGGTGGGGATCGTTCGACACGATCGGCTTGCCCGTCGGTGACATCGCTCCGCCGACCACCCAGTTGTTGCTGCCGAGGTCCGTCACGGCATCGATCGGCATCGTCAACCGCGTCTGCTTCGGCGCCAGCTCACGGTAACGTTCGAGCACCTGCGGGCGCGGAAGATCGCCGCCCGCCCGCGTCGATCGGATGACGTCTTCAGTGACGATCGCCGGATCGAAGCCCTCGGGTACGGTCAGCTCGTCCCAGGGATCGGGAGCGGCTCGCTTGTTCGCGTCCTTCACCCCGTACTTGGCGACGTCCATGGCCAGTCGCAGCTCGGCGACGGCGTTGCCGAACGCTGGCTCGCGCAGGACCACCGTTTCAGCCGTCCACGGCAGCGGCTTGATGCCGGTCAACGTGAACTCGACCGGCAACCGGTCGGCGTGCGTCGCGACGTAGGCGTTGATGCCGTTGGCGTAGGCAGTGAAGATCCGCTTGCCCTCCGGGTGATAGCCGGTCCACTCGGTGTCGTCGAACGGGCCGCGATACTTCAGCAGCCGCGCCAGGCGATCGCGTTCGAACGCCTTCGGACCGAGTACTTCCGCCAGGCGGCCTTCGAGCTCCCGCCGCCACCACTCCATCTCCCACAGCCGGTCCTGGGCCATGACGTAGCCCTGGGCGAAGAACAGATCGTCGACGTTCTGGGCGTAAATGTGCGGAACGCCCCACTCGTCACGGACAAGCTGTACGGGCTGCTTGAGGCCATCGACCTTCAGCTGTCCGTCGATCTCAGCGAGCGACGCTTTCGCCAGCTCCTTGACGTCGGCCGGCGGCAGGTCATCGCGCTGCGGAGCGCTAGTTTGACAGCCGCCCGCGAGAGCGATGGTGAAGACAAAAACGGCGACGACGCCGTAGCGGCCGAAAGCCATGCGACCTCCTCGTGCCCGCGGCACGTAACGGCACAATCACGCGGAGTTGTAGTCGCGCTGAGCTTCCGAGGCAATCCCTAAGATCAGGGGGTGAGGGGTCGGCAATCGCCGGCTACGGAAGTTTGGTGGCCGGAGCCGCCTGAACGGTTCGAGCCTGGTCCAGATTTCTGGCAGCATCAGCGTCGCCAGGCCGCAGGCGTACGGCAGTCTGGAAATGGCCAATTGCTTCGTCGATCTTCCCCTGCGCAGCAAGGGCGGCACCAAGATTGTTGTGGGCGTCGGCGAAACGGGGATCGAGGGCGACCGCCCGCCGGAGCTGGCTGATGGCCGCCTCAGTACGCCCGAGGTCTTCCAGCACATCCGCAAGGCTGGTCCGGATCTGAGCATTCCCAGGCGCGGCTCGGGCCGCACGCTCGAGTGGCGCGAGCGCCGCAGCGGATTGGCCCTGCGTCCGCAGGCACTGCCCCAAATTGTGCAGGGCCTCGGCGTCGTTCGGCGCAAGACTGATCGCCGTCTCGAACGCGCGCTGCGCGGCATCCAGGCGCTGATCCTCGAAGTAGCGAACTCCGAGAGCGTTATGCCGCGCCGCATCGCGAGGCGCCTCCTGGACGCTGGCTTCGGCAGCCGCGACGTTCTTTCGTCGCTCGATCGCCTGATAGGCCCCGGCCAGCTGCGCGCCGTCCGCCGCACTGGACGGAAGCACCCGCAGCCAGAGGTCGCCCATCTCATCGGAGGCCAGCGGGCCATATCGAACGCGGCGCGGCGGCTTGCTGGGATTCCGCGGATTACCAGCCGAGTTGTCGTAGGTGTAGCGCATCGTGATCACGCTGCCGCGCGGCAGAGCGACCGGCGAAGCGAATCGGTACTGGTCCTGCCACCTGAAATTCCAATCGTGGATCGCGATGAGCTGCTTGCTCGTTCCATCAGGTAGGGTCACCGTGGCCAGCAGCTGCTTGCCCAGGTAGTGCGCGTGCGGGTAGATGCCGAGCAGCTGCACGCCGACCGGCAGCTTGAAAGAGTCTTCGACAACGTGATCGGCCTCTCCGGGCGCGATATCGATGGTCTTCGAGCCCAGTTTGAAATCCAAGGTCTGCCGATCCGGCGCGGCGTCGGTGAAAAACAAGCCGACTCGGGGGCGCACCGTTGCGATCTCTCCCACGGGAGGCGGAATCATGTGCAGCTGCAGAATCAGGTCGGTATTCGGCTCGAGCTTCCAGGCCGCCGCTTCCATTGCGGGCGTCATCCCGGGCGTCCAGCCGAGCGCATGGTTGTCCGGGCTGTGTACGCTCTCGGCAAACATCGCCCCATCGAATCCAGGCTGCGGATCATCGCGTTCGAGATCGCGTGAGCCGCTCGTCGCGTCCACGCCGATCGTGATGTGGTGGACGATGTGCGTGTTGCCTGGCTGCACCTCCATGCCGCGAACGAAACGCGGCGCCGAAAGAGGAACGCTGAGCACGAAGTTCCGGAAGACGTCTTCCTCCGCGTGCTCGACTCGATAAGGCTCGGGTAGTTCGAGAATGAGATCCGGTGTGCCGAGCTGCCACTCGCCGTGGGCGAACTCGGGTGTGTGCGGCGGGGAATCGGCACCCTCTGCCGACCCAGATTTCACCCATTCGAGGATGCGGTCGATTTCGGCGGCGGAGAGACGGCGAGCATTCAGAAGCGGAAACTCACCGGCGTCTGGCAGCCACGGTGGCATGACACGCCGGCTGACCACGTCGGCGATCTGGCGCGCTCGCCCGCGCACATCCTGATACGTCAACAAGCTGAAGGGTCCGATCTGCCCTGGCCGGTGACACGGGCTGCAGCGCGCGTGAACGATCGGCGCAATGTCGCGGTTGAAGGTCAACTCAACCGTCGGCGGGCGGGATTCGGGTCCGCGACATGCGGCCCCCGCGAGCACCGCCATCGTGGCCGCCGTCGAAATGGCGCGGCGCATGCGCGCAATCCTACATGGCCATGCCGTCGTGTTGACAGAACTGTCGGTCTTCATTCAGGTGGGCGACGGTAGCCAGCGTAGAGCCCGTACCCAAGAAAGCTCGCGAATGCCATCCCACGACAGTCGCAAATGGCCGGGAATCCACCGCATGAGCGCTGGCGAGAGGTTTCGCCGCCTATAGAGAGTGGAGGAACACGCATGAAGCCAATCGTCACGCTGCCCGTAAGCACGCGCACCACGGAAAACCGGAGGCTTGTTATGAAACGCGGATTTGCACCGACCACTCTCTTCATTGTCTTCGCCACACTCTTCGTGCTGGGCATCCTGCCCAAAGCTCAGGCCGGTGAGCGCGAGCAGAGAGGATGCTCCAACGCAAGCCTGAAGGGCAGCTTCGGATTCACTAACGCGGGAACGAATCTCGCTCTCCCGCCTCCTTTGGCCGGTCCTATTTCTCAAATCGGTCGGCAGACATTCGACGGGAGAGGCAATACCGACGCGACCGCGACGTTGAGCGCTAACGGCAACATCTTCAGGGTGACCGTTCAAGGCACGTATGTGGTGGAGCCGGACTGTACCGGCTCCATGACACTTTACATATCTCCCTTTGGTGCTACGGTACTCGTGGACTTTGTGATTGACGACGACGGATCAGAGCTTCGAGCCATCATCACAGACGAAGGAGCCATTGAGAGTATTGTTTTCAAGAAGCAGTTCCCGGGAGGTCACAAGGAATAGCTGTAGTCTGCTCGATGTGGACCACGCTGAGGGTTTCGTGAAGATGCTCGCGCCACGCCCTCGGCGTTCCACTACGGCAGCCTGGCGTACTCTGCCTTCGCTTGCCTGAGAATCGGAACGTCGGGATCCGCGTCTTTCCAGATCTCGAGAAAATGCTGGTAAGCCGCCTTTGACTTGGCCAGATCTCCGGACAACGCGAACGCTCTGCCCAGCTGCAAGTGCGCCAGAGCGCCTATGGGATCCGCGCCCACGATGCCGCGATGATCGAGAATCTTCTGAAACTCGGCGGCCGCTTCCGCATACTGGTGCGCGGCCAGCAACGCCTCGCCGCGCACATAGGCCGAGTGCAGACCGCCGAGATAAAAGTGATTGAAGTTGAGGCCGTTCACTGCCAGCTCATACGGCAGAGCGACTTGCAGGCGCTCTACGCTGTCGGTGGGCTTCCCGTCCGCCAATGCCGATAGTGCGCGAAGCACCGGCACGTAGGTAAACCTGGCGAACGTGTCTTCCGGGAAGCGCTTTTCCAGGTCATCGGCGAGCGTTTGCGATCGAGAGGAGTCTTCCGAAAGAACCAGGGCAAGGGCCGAGGTGTATTCGACATCCCGGCCGTCCGAAAGCGCCAGCGCCGCGATGGCGTCGTTTTTCCCTTTGGCCGCATTCCCGCACACGGCTTCCCACACCGCTCGCGCGGCCTGGTAGCTCGCTGCTGCTTCTCGTTGCCGCTCCTGCAGGGCCAGATCCATGGCGCGGCTGGATGACTGACGGGCCAGCTGTAGCCGGCCGGAACGAGCCAGCGCGAGCGCCTCGGCGTGAGCCACCGTGTGGCCCACCGTAGGCTTGCCCTTGGCGAGAGTCGCTGTTCGATCCACCTGGCCCTGATCACCCTTTACGACCGCGATGTTGTATCGGATCATGAAGAGAATCGGATTCTCCAGCTTGCGTTCGGTGGCTCGTTGAAGCACACGCTCGGCTTCTTCGAAACGGTCCAGCAAAAAATAGCTGGAGGCAAGACTGCCATACGAAAGTCCAAAGTCAGGATCAATCGCGATTTGCTTCAGGGATGCCTCGATCGCTCTTTCAAATCGGCCCGTCCCGTGTGTGGAAAGGCCGGCCAACAAACTCAGGGCATTATTCGGTGCCTCCCCGCGAGGATACGTCCGAAGCCACAATTCGAGGGTTTGGTAAGCCCTTTCCAGATTGCCCGTGACCTGTCGATCGTAGGTGAAGTCAACGAAAAATCGCTCCCGATCGGTGACGCGATCCCGCAGTTGCCAGGCTCTGGTCGCACTCTGGGCGGCCAGCACCGTCTCTCCAAGAGTACTGGACGCAATTCCCAGACTCGCGTGCGCCATGGCGAATTTGGGATCGATCTCGACGGCGCGCTGGAAGAAAGGTATGGCCGTGGGATAGTTCGCGGAAGAATTGAGCCCCCTCATTCCAGTGCTGTACGCCTTCAGGGCCTCGAGTGACGGTGTCGTCGCTTCGGCGAGCGGCGTCGAATGCTTTTCCACCGTCGCCTGCGATTCGCCCAGCCGAGTTCTGAGTTTACGAACGATCTCGCTCAGTGAGTTCAGAACGTCTTCTCTCCTGGCCGCCTGGATCTGCTGCTGATCGAGAATGATTCCGGTCTCGCAGTTCTTGGCGCGCAGGCCCAAGACATATTGGCTTCCAAGGCTGGCGATCGAGCCTTCCAGGACCACGGCACTTGCCGTTCGCTCGCAGATTTGCTGAGCCACGTCCGATGTCAGCCGCGCCTCTTTCGGCTGTCCCATCAGCGTTAGCTGTTGCTGGACCTGCCTCTCTGAAATCAGGCTGAGGAACGGCGATTGTTGTAGCTCCACCGAGAGGCCTTGGCGCAGCGTGTCGTCAAACACCGGGTCGCCGGTCTTGTTATCGAAATCCGCGAGGACAATCGTGTCCTTGTCGGTGAGCTTCAGGGGTTGATGAAAACGGAAGTAGGCCGACGCCGCGACGAGGATTGTGACGGCGGTGACCACGGCGATCGGCGGCATGCGCTTTGCGGCCGCCGCCCGGTGTTGCCTGCCGGTGCCTTGCCCCGAGTTGGTGTCCTGTTTCAAGCGCCGGAGGTCATCTCGAATGTCTGCCGCGTGCTGGTAGCGGAGCTCCCGGTCGGCCTCCAGACATTTCGAGATGATGTGCTCTAGCTCGGGCGAATGCTCGACCCGGAACCGGACCGCAGCCATCGGACGCGTTCCTGTGGCCATCTCATCAAGTACAAGACCCAACGCCCAGACGTCGGCGCGGTGATCGACTGTCTCGCCGCGAGCTTGCTCGGGCGCCATGTACGCCGCCGTCCCGAGGACCATGCCACCTTGCGTCGCGACGCTCAACGTTGGTGAATCCGCGGCATACACGCGCGAGCTCTGTATCTTGGCCAGACCGAAGTCCAGGATCTTCGCGTGGCCGCGATTGCTGATGAAGATGTTGGCCGGCTTGATGTCGCGGTGAATGATGTCCGCGTGGTGCGCGGCATCGAGCGCGTCCGCGATTTCGATGCCGAGTGTCAAAACCGCGTCCAGCGGCAAACCGCCGTGATCGGCGATTCGGTCCTTCAGCGAGACGCCTTCGAGATACTCCATGACGATAAAGGCACGGCCGTCCTGCTCGCCGATATCGTGAATGGTGCAGATGTTCGGATGGTTCAGGGCCGACGCGGTTCGAGCCTCGCGGCGAAAGCGCCTCAGCGCATCGGGGTCTCGCGCCAATTCATCCGACAAGACCTTCACCGCGACAAACCGACGGAGCCGCTCGTCCTCCGCCTTGTACACGATGCCCATCCCGCCCGTGCCGATCTTCTCGAGCATGCGGTAGTGGGAGATGCTCGTGCCGATCAACGCGTCCACGCGGTCCGGCGCCGCCTGGTCCTCGTCGCAAGCGAGGTTGAACGCCGCCACTTCGATCGCGGGCCGGTCGAGGACTCGGCCAGCCTCTCGCTCGAGGTACACGAGTGAGCGGAGCTCGCGCTCCAACGCCTCGTCTTCAGCGCAGATCTCATGGAGGAACGCCTCGCGGTGCTCGACCGGGCGCTCCAGCACCAACTGGAGCAGGCTATCGAGTTGCTTGAAGCGGGCCGCGTCCATTGGGTGTTTGCAGGGTCAGCTCGCGGTACAACCAGATCTTGGCGCTACTCCAGTCACGTCTGACCGTGACCGGTGACACCTTGATCACTTCCGCCGTCTCTTCGACACTGAGCCCGCCGAAGAAGCGCATTTCGACGACCTGCACCTTCCGCGGATCGAGCCGTGCCAGCGCAAGCATCGCATCGTCGAGTGCCACGAGGTTCGCCGCCGGTTCTTGCACCACCGCCGTCTCATCGAACGAGACATGTGGCACGCCGCGGCCGCGTTTCACGTTGTTCCGTCTTGCGTGGTCGACCAGAATCCGGCGCAT
>JBKPSC010000306.1:0-15020 GCA_046734915.1 Acidobacteriota bacterium
AACCGCATGTGGCGAGCCTTCGGATACATGAGCGGAATCGAGCAGTAGTCACACCGGTGCGGGCAGCCACGCGTGGCGATGATCGCGCCCCGCGTCGCCCACGACTTGTTCCAACCTCCATCGCGGATCAAATCGCGCCGGGTGTGCGGCAACCCCAGCAGGCTGGCCGGGCTCGGGCAGCGGTAGATCCGCGCGCGATTGGACAAGACCTCGACGCTGAGGCGAGTGACCGGGTCGAGCGTGTGCCGGCCCGGTGGATGGACCACCTCGCGCTCCACATCTTGCAGGACGCGCGGCCAGATGGTTTCGGCCTCACCGACGACCACCACGTCAACGTGCTGCGCGACTTCCCCCGGTACGAGCGTGGCGTGCGGCCCGCCCATCGCCACCGTGTTGCCGCGTGCGCGAAATTCCTGCGCCAACGCATACGCGTGTGGTGCGCCTGGCGTAGCCGCGGTCAGGCCGACGAGATCATACGTTTGCGTGGTATCCACCGCATGTGTGATTTCATCTGTATGCGTCACCACCCACGGCGCTGGCGTCAACGCCGCCAGCAACGGCATGGTCAGCTGCGGAAAGCGGATCCACTCGCGGGCTCTCGTTTGCAGTGTGAGTGGATCTTCGGCGGTCACTAAATGCAATCGCATTGCGAGGCCTCGCCCTCAGCCGGACGCAGCCGGTCCCAGTGAGTTTGAGCTACGGCTTGATAAAGGGCGGGTCTACGACCCGCCCCTCGTACCGTGCTCAATTCGATTGCGGATTCGAGACGATCTGTCTCGCGTAGCCGGAGAGCCTCAGGATGTGAAGCCCACCGCCAGGGCGGTCCGCCGCGTAGATTAAGCCGCGGTCGTCGACTTCCACGTTGTTCGTCACGCCCACCTTCTTGCATTTGCTGGTGGCTGTCTCAGTGCCGAACTCGCCGCCCTCTTTCGTCTCTGCGTTCGCGCATGTCGGCACGGTGTTCTGGTTCGCAGGAGGAACGAAATAGGCGACCTCATGCACGGCAAATGGATCGCGAATATCCCAGATGCGCACGCCCGCGTTGAACCAGGCCAGCACGGCGATCTTGCCGTAGTAGGGCGCGTAGAACGATTCAGCGGATGAATGGGCGCCGAAGCGGCCGCCGCGTCCGCAGTAATCGCCCTGAGTTTCCTGGATTCGAATCGTCGACAGCGGCCAGGGTGTTTCCTCGTTCGTGATGTCGAGAATCCAGGCAAGGTGTGGCGCGGGACGTCCTTGTGTCAGCTGATTCGACGGGTAGTTCTGACCGCAGTTGTCCGATCGCGACGCCTCGGATGTCACCAGCAGAAGATCCCGTTTGCGCAGCGCCTGATGGCCCTGGAAGCCAGGGATCGGTACCTGGAAGATCGGAAACGTCGTGTGCGCGCCCTGATCGGGCGACATGCGGAGGTAGCCGATCTGCGGAGCGAGCAGCTCCTCCGGCGTTGGCTTCAGTGGGTTCTTGAACTCGGTCAACAGCTTCTTGCGGTCCACGATGGCGATCACACCCTCGTTTCCCGTTCCGTAGGCGATGTAGACGCGGTTTTTTTCGGGCCCCGCTGAGATCGGGCCGTGAATGCCTTCCCCCCCTTCGGCGCCGCTCGCACCCGGCTGCGTGCCGACCATACCGAAGTCGCGGATGTACACCGGCTTGGCGGGGTCGCTCAGATCGTAAATCTTCAGATGGTTGCCGCCCGTCCAGCCCTCGTCTCTGCGGTTCGCCACGAGGTACGCAATGCCGGTGTCGCATTCCCACCAGCTCTTGTGCGTGCCGTTCAGGCGCTCGACCACGGTGGTGAGCAGAGCCGGCCTCGAGGGATCGGTTACGTCGTAAATCTCGTGTCCTGAGTTGCCGTGCGGACGCAGCAGATACCACTTGCCCTTGACGCCGTGCGGCAGGACGTTGCCGCTGCACACGCGCGTCATCTGTGAACCACCCGGTCCCGACGGAATGTGCGCGAGGTACTTCGTCTTCGCGGGATCGGTCACGTCGACGACGGACGTCCCGTTGATCTCGGCCTGGCCGGTCATCGGGTTCACGATCGGCTTCTGGTTGTCGTGGTGGCCGACGTAGGCGATGAAGCGTCCGTCCTGATTGATGATGGTCGGCTGGTAGGCCGATCGTCCTTGCAGATCGTTGTGGCCGAGCATCTCCATGTTCCAGGTCGACGGTTTGTCGATCGGCCCCGGAGCCGGCTCCGTTCCCGGCGGGTAGCTGCCGCCTCCGGTCAGCTTCACCACCGGAAAGGCGGGCCCATTGGGTGGGAAGGCACCCTGCTGCGCTGTCAACATGAGCGGCAACGCGGCAGCGATCACACTCGCAACGAGTAGTCGAATTTCCAAATGAGTACGCGTTCGCATCAGCGTCTCCTTGTCTTCGATAGCCGCGCCTGCCGGTCAGAACCGGACGATGCCATTAATCTGATACCCGCGCGCTTCCTGCAGCGTCGTTCCCGTTCCGTAGGTGGACGGGCTGTAAATGCGGTTGGCGCCGCTGCGGTTGTATTCGGAGAAATTCCCGCCGTTGAACAGGTTGAACACGTTGAACGCCGCCTCGAAACTCCTCGGACCCAAGTCGAAGCGCTTGGCGAGCTTCAGCCCGACGATGTGGACGGTGTTCTGTTCGAGCTGTCCGTCGGCGCGGCTCGTCACGAGAGCGGAATCCGTGCACTTACCGTTGACCGAATCTCCGCAGAACCGGATACGCGTGGCGAGCGGATTCGGCTGCGACACGCCGGTCGGCGAAACGACCGTCGAGGGTCCGAAGACGGCGATGCGCGGATCGTTCGCCGGAAGCTGGTCGATGATCGGACCGGTCCACGGTCCGCCGACGATCGTGTAGCTGCTCGAGACGACGACGCCTTTCGGGGCGTTGTAGGTGCCGGCGAACCGGATAGAGAACGGTTCCCACATCGGGTTGTTGATCAAGGTGTTGCCGGTGCTGAGGCTGTCGTGATCCACCAGGCCGTCGGTCCGCCAGATGTTCTTGTCGTTGTCGAACGCCTGCGGCTGGATGAAGCGCGCCGGATCGGTCGGGTTCCAGGTGCCGTTCAAATGCGCCCACTGACGGTGAATCGTCGACATCACCTGGAAGTTGTGCGACATGTTCTTGGTGAGCACCATCTGAAAGGCGTGATAGGTGGTTGACGTCCAGTCGCCGTTGGTCACGCGATAGAGCAGTCCCTGGTTTGGATCGACCTTGCCGAATCCGCCAAAGGGCTGGTTGGGACCGTCCGGCCAGAATCCGTTGATTTCCGTCAGCGCGTAGTTTTCCTTGATCTGCTTGTTGACGTAGGCGACGTCCACGCTGAAGTTCCAGGGGAACTG
Source organism: Acidobacteriota bacterium (assembly GCA_046734915.1). Classification (GTDB taxonomy): domain Bacteria; phylum Acidobacteriota; class Vicinamibacteria; order Vicinamibacterales; family CAVVIG01; genus VFZL01. The sequence goes on from JBKPSC010000306.1 coordinate 3,328, forward strand.
GTGCCGGAAACCGAGATCGAGCTCGTCGGTGAACGGCTGGTGGAACTCGGGATCGAACTGCTGCGAGGAGACACCTGACGACCGCGCCGCGGTCACGCGCTGCGTGGTGAACGAGCCGTTGCCGAGCGTGTCGTAGGTGTCGAGGAATGCCGCGGCGTCGCTGCCGCCGAACGACGCAACCGGATCGCGTCCGCCCATGAGCTGACGGTGGTACCGGCCCCAGCTTCCGCGGGCGACGTTTCTGGCGTCGGTCGTCACGAGATACGAGAACCCCAGGCGCGGGGCGACTTCGACGCTGTTGCCGCGCTCGAGATCGCGGAGCGCGTCGAACCGCCGTACGAGGTCAACGTGTATACCGTAGCTGGCGGTAATCCGGGAATTGGGCTTCCAGCTGTCCTGTGCATAGATCCCGTAGTCGTGGTCGCGGCCGCTTGCCGTGGCCAGCGTCAGGTTGCTTGTCACGTACCTCCGATGGAACGGCACCGTGCCGGCGTTGGCGTTGGCCGGATCGATCTGCTTTCGTTCCTCGAGGATGAACCCGTCGTTCAGGTACTGCGTGACCGTGTCGTACTTGCTGTTCGGCAATGCGAGGAACCCGGCGGCAAATTCGTGGGATCCGAGCCAGCCGTCCTTGAAGGTGTTGACATCGCCACGAATCAGCCAGAGTGACGAGGTGTCGAGCGCCATGTTCTGAAGGTTGCCGCCGGTGGCAAGAGCGCCCGAGCCCTGGAGGATGCCCTGATTGAGGTTGGCCGTCTGGTGGTACGTGACCGCGGGTCCGGAACCCAGGATGCCCTCGTAGTCTTTCAGCTTGTTGCCACCCTTGTTGTTGTAGTTGATCGTGATGGTCGAGGTGGTGCGCTGCTTCCACATCGAGGTGAGCTTGGCGCCGTACAACTGGCCGCCGACCGCCAGGATGTCGTCCTGGAACGTAATCGGACCAACCGTGATCTGCTGCAATCGATCGGACTGGAAGATGCCGGCCAGCGTGTGGTTCTCCCCGAGCCGGCTGGTCACTTTCAGGAACGGCATGTTGCTCGTGGTGAAGCTGTTCCCCAGTTCGTACTGGGGTGCGAAGGCGGCGAGCGAACTCTTCTGCAATTCCGAGCGGCCCGTGCCGGCGGTGATTTCCGACCAGCGGAACGCCCCGAAGAACCACGTCCGGTCCCGCACGATTGGCCCGCCGAACGAAAAATCGGCCTGATTGACCGCGTGAATAGAGCTCGTGCCGCCTTCCGGCGCGTTGTCGCCGTTCCAGTCGAGCGGCTGGTAGTCGTAACTGGCCGATCCTCTGAACTGGTTGCCACCACTCTTGGCGCTCATATTGATCACGAGCGACATCCCCATCGGCGAAGAGGCGTCGACGCCGCCGGTCTTCACCTGGGTATCTTCCACGGCTTCCGTGCTGAGACCGGTCCGGTTGATGTTGAAGTCGTTGTAGCCCCCCGCGAACATCCCTTCCATGAGCACGACGTTCTCGCGGTGTTCGTTGGCGTTGCCGAAGTAGTTCTGCCGTCCGCTGCCGTCGTTGTGCGGCCGCGACAACACCCCGGGCGTGTACTGGAGGAAGTCGCTCCAGAAGTGCGACTGCACCGCGGGAATCGACTTCTGAAAGTCTCCGTCGATATTCAGCACGTTGGACGGACGCGCGACTTCGATCATCGGCGAATCGCCGGTGACGGTGATGGTCTCCTGAAGGGAGCCGACTTCCATCACGATGTCGACCTGGAACGTGGCGCCGGCGCGAAGCAGAATGCCTTCGCGCTTGAATCCGGCGAATCCGGAGAGCTCCGCGCTGATGGTATACGTCCCTGGCGGCAGGTTGACGAGGCGGTAGTTGCCGCTCTCGTCGGTCACCGTCGTCGCCGGACTGATGACGTCGGGACTACGCGCGGTGATAGAAACGCCTGGCAGCGCACCCCCTTGGCTATCTTTCACGGCGCCGCGAAGTCCGCCGTCTCCTCCCTGAGCCGCGACCGGCGTAGCACTCGCAAGACTCAAGACAGCGACCAGGGTCACGATTAGCCATCTCATCGTCGTCGCCCTTAGTTAAGTAAAAGAGCCGACCCTGGCTTGAGTTGCTTCCGGTCAATCTACTTGAACTGGAGATCGGGTTGTAAAGGAAAACGTCTGTGCTGCGCTCGAGGTTTTGCCGCCGCTCCCGTTTCTTGGATCACTTCGATCTCGCCGAAGCGGCTCGCCTTCACTTGACTTGACCCTGTACGGGGCATAGTCTCCGCCGCTATGAGAAACATCCTTTCCGCATTTGCCCTACTCTTCGCGGTGGCCTGCTCGCCGCAGGCCGCCCAGCAGCCGGCCGTTAATCAGGCCAGCGCGGCGGGAGACGATGCCGAGAACGTCAGGCTCGTGGGCTACAACAACATGCAGGGGCGCTACGCGCTGCAGGTGACGGCCAAATCCGACCAGTCGAATGGCAGCTGGGTGTACGTCGCCAACGTCGCGAACCCACGGCTCAAGGAGGGACTTTTCAATCCGCTTACCAAGAAGCACGAATGGAACGGGACGTCGATTCTCGACACCTCGGATCCGGCGCACCCGAAGTATGTCTGGCACATCCCGAACGAGGTGAGCGCGAGCTCGCGTTCCGTGTCGGTCGTCTACGACTTCGGTGCGGACAAGCGCGACTACCTCATTCGCAACGTCGAAGCCTCCGACCGGCTCACGTTTCAGGTCTGGGACATCACGACGCGGGACAGCGACCCGTCGAAGATTTCGATGGTGTCCGAGATCGCGGGCACGCCGCCGAATTCATGCGGTCCGCAGTGCGGCGGCAAGTTCATTGACTCGCCGAAGCCGCCGGAGAACGCCAACTACCCGGAGCCGCGGGCGCACAAGGGCTGGTGGTCGCAGACTTCCGGCCTTTTCTATGACAGCGCCAACGAACCAGGATTCCGCACGACGCTGATTCAGATCTGGGATCTGAAGGATCCGAAGGCGCCGAAATTCGTGGGCCGTGCCTGGTTGCCGGGCCAGAAGATTGGCGAGCCCGGGTTCCAGGATCAGTACGCGCACCATCCGGTCGTCGACGAGGCCAATCACAGGCTGTATGTCGGATATCGGGAGGGAAGCGGGCAGGTCGCGGCATTCGATATCTCCAATCCGGCAAAGCCGACGCTGGTGTGGTCGTACGATACGTCCCCGCCGGGACGCGGACCGCACACGGTCTCGCCGATCGTCTACGAGACCGTACCGGGCTGGGAGGGCGATGGCCTGCCGAGGAAGTACGCGTTCGTCACCGATGAATTGGGCGAAGAGTGTGGGAAGGGCGAGAAGAGCAAGTCGTACATGTTCGACATCACGCACGAAGATCACCCGATGCCGGTGTCCACGTTCTTCGTGCCGGTCGGCGACTTCTGCACGAGCGGCGGCAATTTTGGTCCGCATCAACATGCCGAAACCGTGAACGGCGAGCTGAACAGGTTTGAAGACAAGCTGGCCTGGCTCGCCTATGTGAACGCCGGCGTTCGCGTCATCGACCTCTCGGATCCATATCACTTGAAAGAGATCGGACACTACATTCCGAAGACCAACATGCGCACCGAGGACGTGCGGCCGATTCAGCTCACCGACGTGGACATCGACAATCGCGGGTTCGCCTACGCGACCGATCGATCGGCGGCGGTGTGCCTGACGCCTGATGGCGCCGATGTGAAGGCCGAAGGCGGAGCGTCTTGTGTCGGGACAGGGCTTTTCATTCTCGAGTACACCGGGAAGAAGCCAACCGCGCCGACAACGACCAACTGAGGTCCGCCGGGTTCAGCAACAGGCTTCCGCAAGGGCTTTTCGTCATCAACGGGAAGGCACGCACGCCGAGAACGCACACACGCCACTCACCAGACTTGGATTCTGCCGTCCCAGCACCCGGCGTGATGTCGCGAATGTGTCTCCCTGCCCTTACCTACGCGGAAACAGTCGGAAACCGGACAGGGCATTTGGGACATCCGACATTAGAAGGCCCGAATGGCGAGGTTGCGGCGGGCCCCGACGAACGCCCCCATGTAGAGCACGACGCGGACGGTGCTCGCCCGCCCACACGCGCCCGGCGTGTCAGGGGCCTTGGCGAGATGCGCCGTGGGATCCCCCGACACCCCGGAGAACGCCGACTAGGGAATCCAGGCCGTCCCGATGATCCAGTCGCGAATTTCCGCAGTTCCGAGATCCGTGCTCAGACCCACGCCGCAGTCGCCGGCGTTGTGGATCCCGATCTGATACCAGCCCACCGGCTGGAGCGGTCCACTCAACCACGCCCAGGACGGCCCGCCCGAGTCTCCGGGACACGTCGCTCCCGTACCGGCGGCGGTTCGGAACCACCCCGCGAACGCCTGGCCTGGAGGGATGTTGGTCACAGCATAGGTCGGTGAGCCTGAGGCGGTCCCTGCATTCAACGCCCCAACCAGCCCGTTCAGGTCCGTCGTCGGTTTTCGCGAAATCTTGAGGAACGGCCCCGTTAACGTGGTCGAGTTGTCGTACAGATCGGGCGTGAGGTTCGCCATCGTGAATGGGCGGTTCACTCTGACGAGCGCCGCGTCGAACGCGACGCTTTTTCCCCACACGCCGCCGGGATGCTTCCTGACCAGTTGTCCGTTCATCGTCCCGGTGAACGCAGTGGACGGTCCGTGCACCGAGACGGCGTCGGCTCCTTCGGCGATCGTGATCACCCCGTCGCCGTTCGGATCCTGCCAGGACTGGAAGCAATGTGCCGCCAGCAACACCCAGTAGCTGCTCACAATCGAGCCGCTGCACCCGCCTGCCGGCGACGTCACGTTGACGACTCCGTGTGTGAGAGGCGCGGGCTTCCCGCCGACGATGGCCTGAAGGGGTACACCGGCCGCCGTCAGCCCCAGGACGGCCATAAGAACGAGAACCTTGACTCGCATGCATTCCTCCCTGTGGACGCACGGGCACCATCGGCGCCAGGCCGATCGACTTCGTTTCGCTGTCGCCCGTTGTCCAATGAGAGAGAGTCGTCGGCGTCTCGATTCCTCTCACGTGGATGTCGCGAGGAACCCCCTGCGCCGAGATTGAGTTCGGTGATAACCGGCCAGCGGCTACGAGAATTCAATATCTAGACTAACGTTCCAACTGCTGTGGGTGCCTCTCGCGTCGCGGAGATCGTCATCGCCGGCGCCGGCATGGCCGGCATTGCGACCGCGCACGAGCTCGCGGTCCGCGCCGCTGTGCAACGCATCGTGCTGGTCGATCCGCGCGAGCCGCTATCGCTGACGAGCAGCAAGGGCACGGAGGCGTATCGCAACTACTGGCCCGGCCCAGACGAGGCGATGATGCGGTTCATGGATCGCAGCATCGACCTGCTCGATGCGCTCGACCACGACAGCGGCGGCGGCTTCGAGCTCAATCGCCGCGGCTACGTGTTCCTCACGGCCGACCCCGCGGAGGCCGAGCGCCTGCATCTGCATGACGGGCCGACGGCGCGGTTCGTGGAAGGCGGTCCGATTGTTCGCGCGCGGTTTCCTTTCGTCACCGATCGCGTCCTGGCCATGCTCCACGTCCGCAGGGCGGGCTTCATGAACGCCGTCAGGCTGGGACAGTGGCTGCTCTCCCGCGCAACGGCCCACGGCGTCGAGCTGGTCAGTGACGAGATTACCGGCTTCTCACTGAAGGGTGGGCGCTTCGCCGCCGTTCGGCTCGCATCGGGAACCGAGATCGAGGCGCGCGCGATGGTGCTGGCCGCCGGTCCTCTGCTGCAGGACTGGGCCGCTCGTCTCGAGCTCGATGTGCCGATCGTGAACGAGCTGCACGGCAAGGTGTCGTTCGAGGACGGCGCCGGCGTCGTTCCCCGCGACGCTCCGTTGATGATCTGGAACGATCGAGTCGATCTGGGACCGCTCGGCACCTTTCCGCCAGCTGTGCACATGCGCCCACGCGGCGCACAGTCGCTGCTCGGCATCTGGACCTACGATGCGCGCGTCGAGCCGCCCGCGTTTCCGCCGGCCTTCCCGGAGAGCTACGCTGACATCGTCTTGAAGGGGCTGGCCGTCATGTGCCCGGGCCTGAGCCACTACATTGATCAGGCCCGCGAGGCGATCGTGGACGGCGGCTACTATTGCAAGGCACCCGACAACCGCCCGCTCATTGGCCCGACGCGCATCAGCGGTGTCTACCTGGTCGGCGCCTTGTCGGGGTTCGGGATCATGGCGTCGCAGGCCGCCGCCGAACTCCTCGCGGCCCATCTACTCGACCGGGCGCTCCCGGACTACGCCGCGGCCTTTCGTCCATCGCGCTTCCACGACCCCGCGTATCGGGATGTGCTCGCCAGACTCGATTCCAAGAGCGGCCAGCTTTAGATGGCGCTCGTTGGCTCGCGTCCACGGGGCGAAGCCTGGCCTGTGCTGCGCCTCCTAAAATGGCGTACGGCATTCAGCCAATAGACACGGAGCTTGTCGAGCCCGTAGGTTCCCATCAGCGAGTGCGTCCAGCCTGCCGCCTCGTTGGTGGGAATCATGAAAACCGGTGTGCTGCTCGCCATGCTCGCGTCCGTGGCACCTGTGTCAGCCGGCCAGCTCGGGCTCGATCCATCAAACCCGATCTATCTGCAGGATCGTGGAACCGGCGTCTCCACCTCGATGTTCGGCACATACGTCAGGAAGGGGGAGCTGATCGTCTATCCGTTCTACGAGTACTACCGGGACGATGACCTGGAGTACAAGCCTGAGGAATACGGCGCGGCCGGGGACGTCGACTACCGCGGGCGCTACCGTGCCCACGAGGGTCTGGTCTTTGTCAGTTACGGTCTGAGCGACAACATCGCCGTTGAGTTCGAAGTGGCCGCAATCAGCGCAGCCTTCAAGAAGTCGCCGAGGGACACGTCGACGCTGCCAGCCGAAATCAACGAGTCGGGTCTCGGGGACGTCGAAGGGCAGATACGCTGGAGGTGGCGCACCGAAACCGCGCGACGGCCCGAGTGGTTCAGCTACGCCGAGTTCGTCGTCCCTCACGCCAAGGACAAGGTGCTCATCGGAACGACCGGCCAGGAGTTGAAATTCGGCTTGGGGCTTACTCGCGGCCTCTCGTGGGGAACGCTTACCGCGCGGGCTGCCGCGCAGTATGCGAGCAGTTCATCGAGCCCGTGGGACACGGGCGAATACGCCGTCGAGTATCTCAAACGTCTCTCGCCCAGATGGCGGGTGTACGCAGGCATCGAAGGAGAGCAGGACGAAGTGTCGCTCATCACCGAGGCTCAGTGGCACATCCTGCCCCACGGCTTTGTACGGTTAAATAACGGCCTCGGACTGACGTCGAAGGCGACTGACTGGACGCCTGAACTGGGTGTCCTGTTCACCTTTCCTGTATCGCGATGAACGACTTCATCGACCGCCGCACGCGATTCTGGGCTGGCGCAGCCGTCGTTGCCGGCGTTGCGTTCTTCTTCGGCCTCGAATGGATGGAAGAGCCGATGACGCCCCTGGAGATGGTCCTCGAGCTCGTCACGATCGTGCCGGGCGTGCTCGTCGGCGTCGGCGTCGGTCTGATGTTCCGCATGAACTACAGGCAGCGCGAGGAACTGCTCGAACTGTTGAGGGAACTCGAAGTCCCGCGTCTTCAAGGGCAGCGGTGGCGGGACGATTCGCGTGCGCTGCTGGCTGGTCTCGGCGAAGCCATCGATTCACAGTTCTCGAACTGGAATCTCACAGAGGCTGAACGCGAAGTCGCGCTTCTGCTGTTGAAAGGTTTGAGCGTGAAGGAAGCGGCGGCGATCCGAGCGACGAAGGAGCGTACCATTCGTGCGCAGGCGCGCACGATCTACTCCAAGGCCGGACTGACAGGGCGAGCCGCGCTCTCGGCGTTCTTTCTGGAGGATCTCCTGGCGCCGATCGACCACGTCAAGTAGTTATTGGTGTCGTTGGCGCTCGTCCGCCGGCTTTATTCCTTGACGAACTTGCGGAGGATGTGGCCGGTCGTCGTCTCGCCCGCGTAGAGCGCGCCATCGGAGCCGATGGCGATGCTCTCCGGCAGCGTGCCGGTGATGACGCCGCGCACGGTGCCGTCTTTGGCGCTGCCGTAGGTGATGCCCTGTTTGTCCTGGACGTCAGCCACGTAGATGGTGTCGTCGGGGGTGATCAGGATCCCGCTGGGCCGGCCGAACTGCGTCCACTGTTCGAGAAACCGGCCATCCTGATCGAAGATCTGCAGGCGCTTGTTGCCGCGATCGGCCACGAACACCCGTCCCCGCGAATCGATCGCAATCGCGTGCGGTGTGTTGAACTGACCCGGACCCTCGCCCTTGGTCCCCCACGACTTGATGAATCGGCCGTCACGAGAGAATTTCGCGACTCTCGATCCCTGATGACCATCGGCGATGAAGATGTCACCGTCAGCGCCGATCGCGACGTCACAGGGCCCGTTGAAGAGATTGGGGCCCTCCCCGGCAGCGCCCTTCGACCCCAACGTGCGGAGCAGCTTGCCATCGCGGGAGAACTTGAGCACCTGCTGGCCGCGTCCCTCGGAGGTGCGGCCGTCGGTGATCCAGAGGTTCCCATCACGATCGATGCGGAAGCCGTGCGGCCAGACAAAGAGCCCGTCGCCCCAAGTCTTCAGCAGCTTCCCTGACGCATCGAACTCGAGGATCGGCGGTTCCGATCGTCTGACGGCGATGATGGTGCCAGCGCGATCGACGTCGACGCCGGTCACCTCGCCCCACGTCTGGCCCTGTGGGAGCATGCCCCAGCCGTCGATCAATCGGTAGGCTTCGACGGCCGCCAGCGAAACCGAGGCGGACACCGCCGTTACGCCGGCGGCGTATGCCAGACATCTGCGAACGTTGAGCCTCATCGCCGTGCTCCGGGCCGGACCACGCGTCGCAACTACTGCTGCTGCTGCTGCGTGGTGCGCGTCTGCTGCGCTCGCAGTTCGGCCGCGTAGTCTTCGTCGCTCAGATAGATGAAGTCGATATGACCGATCGACATCTCGTCGATCGTCCGGTTGCCGCTGCCCACCCAGTTGCTCGGATCGGGATTGCGCTTGTTGTTCGCCGAGTTGTCGTGCCACGACGTCTGGTGCAGCACGGTGCCGGCCGGGAAGACCGGCGGGTTCTTGTAGGCGTATGTGATCTGCCACATCACGTCGAACCGGGGCACGTAGCTGAGGAGCTCGACGCGTCGATCCGGGTAAATCGCCTCGAGCGCCATCGCCTTGCCGCGATAATGCATGTGCGGCTGGAACAAGAGCAGCTTGGCCGGCTTCTTCAGCGTGAAGTACGCGTCGTTGCGGGCATCGGCTTCGCCAGGCGGGATGTCCAGATTCTGCGCACCCACCAGCTTGTTCTGGATGATGTACCTCGGCGTATACCCCTTGGGATAGAAGACGATGCCGACCCGCGTCTGTTCGTCGACGTCTTCGGCGATGGCGTGATAGTGAGCGGAGAAGTGGATCTTGGCGCCCGCCTTTATCAGCCGCGCCGTGCCTTCGTCGTACTGATCGCCGAGGTTGCCGATCGCGTACTCGATGAGCCGGGTACCAGCGTTGCGGTTGAACCCGTCGTTCTCACGCTCCGGCACGAACTGCTTCAGCTCGGCCTCGTCATCCTGCTGCGAATAGACGATGGTGTGATGGACGACGCGCTTGTCGCCGGGCTTCACCTCGATGGCCTTGATCCAGCGATCTTCGGTCAACCCCGAGTCGACGTAGAAGCTGCCGAACCAATCGGCCATGTTCGCCTTCACGGTGTACTTCGAGGCCGAGACGATCAAATCCGGCTTGCCAATCGACCATTCATCGTCGGACGCGAACGTCGGCATCGGCGGCATGTCGGCCGCGTTGCCTTGCGGCGCCCCGCCGTCGACCCACCGCACGACCGTCCGGACCTGCTCGTCGCTCAGCGACGGATCGTCTTTGTATTCGGTGATCCCGACTGTCTGATCGATGTGCCAGGGCGGCATCTCCCGCCGCATCACACGATCTTTGATGGAACGTGCCCACGGCCTGGCGCTCTCAAAGGTGAGCAGCGACATCGGTGCAATCTGTCCAGGCCGGTGGCAGTTCACGCAGGAACGATAAAAGATCGGCGCGACGTCCTTCGAAAAGGTCGGGGTCGCGTTGTCTGCGGCGCGCGCACCGGTCGCCGCCGCCAGCGTCATCGCGACCACAAGAGCCGTATGAACCATCCGGAATCGATGCATGGTGTTCCTCTCGACAGTGGGTGATCCGTCCAGGGGGCACATCACGAGAATGAATCCTTACTGGCCGACGCGCACTCGAACGAACGCGCGCGCCCGCTCACGCTGCTGCTGCGCGACGGCGCGCAGGACGTACTCGCCGGGTGCATTGAAGGTCGCCTGGGCCGCGCCGCACGCTGCGGTGATGGGGAACGCACACTCGGTCGTGAAGACGCCAGGAGTCGGCGGTACTGGCCGGCCGCCGCGACCAGTCGTCGGACGAGGTACGGGAGCGGCACCAGGCACGGGGCGGAACGACACCGCTCCCGGACCGCGGTAAAGGCTCCACGCGACCGACAATCCCGTGTTGCGTGGTCCTGACCCTTCGATGACACGCTCCTTCGTCGGCGTCGCCTTCACTTCTGCCGTCAGGTTGATTGGTTCGCCGACTTTCCCCGCAACGTCACGCGCGGTCATCGCCGGGGGCACGATGTGTTCGCCAGGGTCCTCTTCTTCGACTTCCAGGATGTACAGTTGATTCGTCGAGCCATTCGCTTTCTGGACGCCGACTTCGGACTTGAGCGTCCACACCAGCTTCCCGTCCCACCCTTTGGGCCTTCGAATCGTGAAGACGTGCTCTTGCCGCCCGGGCAGGAAATTGGTCGGCTGGTTCTGATCGGCCGGCGCCGGCTCGAACATGTTGTCTGGACCCAGGGGAATCGTCACCTGGTTCGGGTGCCGATTCATGTAGCCGAAATAGAACTCCATGCTGCCGTCAGGCAGCGTCTCCCACCCGTCAAACACCGGATAGATGCCGGGCTGTCGGAAGGTCTGCGCCTCTACGCCACCAGACGTCAGAACATGCGCGAACAACGCGGCAACGACGGTCGATGCGAACCCGCGGACCATCAGTCTCCTCCCGATCCCCAGTGCTGCCGGTGGAGGCGCGCGACGCCCCGAAACCGCTCAGCACGCAAGCCTCGACCGTTCCCGGGCGCGTCCAGCCTTAGTAGATTACGTGCGCGCCCGGCAACGTCAACCCGCGAAAGGGGCCTGTTACGATTTGAAACAACCGCCGGCTACGCCGAGCTGAGGCGCAGTCTGATTGTGGCGGTCGTGCCTTGCGGCTGTGCCGAGCCGAGCGTAATCGTGCCACCGTGGTCCTGCACGACGCGCTGTGCGATGGCCAGGCCGAGCCCGCTGCCGCCCGTCGGCGCGCCTCGCCCCCGGTAGAACTTCTCGAACACCTTCTCGCGCTCCTCGTGCGGAATCCCGATGCCCTGATCCGTCACCGCGATTTCCACGAATCGAATGTCCGCGCGCGCGCGAATCGAGAGCACGTTGGCCTCGGGAGCGTACTTCAGCGCGTTGTCGATCACATTGTCGAGCACTTGCAGCAACGAGACCCGGTCGCCGCGGACCGTTGGAAGATCCACGGGCACGTCGACGTTCACTTCGAGCCCCGACGCGGCGAGCCGGGCGTCGAATCGCTCGAGGGCCGCTTCGATCAGCGCCGACACTGACTGCGCCTCGAAGTGGTAGCGCTGCGCGACATGGCGC
>JBKPSC010000307.1:0-10574 GCA_046734915.1 Acidobacteriota bacterium
ATCGCCATGTTCGTCGGGTCCCAGCCCTGGGCGACGAGATCCACGCCCCGTGCTGCGAGCACGCTCGAGAAATGGAACCAGCCGTGGCTGTTGTGGATGTACGCGTACTTGCTGCCAGCCGGAATGCCGAGACCGCTGATCTGGTTTTGACCTCCGAGGAATGCGCCAAAGGTCACCGCGACGACGCTGCCGTCGGCGGTCATGCCGCCGAGCGCCAGTGGCATGAGCGCACGATTCGGGGACCCGAGAGTTGCCGTGATGACGTTCGTCGCGTCGGTCAGATATGCCTCGCCCGCCGGATAGTCGACACTGTCGCCGATGACGACGGTGGTGGCACCCGTCGACGAGAGCGCCACGGGGATGTTCCAGCGGCCGCCGTTCGGGAGCTTGGGAATGACGGTCGTGGTGCCCGTCAGCGTGCCTGCAGTGTGGACATAACGGAACGCCACTGCATTGGTTCCAAGCCCATATGGTGGAAGCGGTGTCGAGACGATCTGTCCATCGGATGCCGCACCGACCATTACCAAACCATCAGCGGAGGTGCCGCGCGGAATGGGGAAGCCGTATGTCTTGCCCGTCGGCGTCAGATCGGGAAAGTTGTAGCCGAGGCCCACCTGATAGCGAACCGGGAACCGCCTGCCTCCCGGGTTCGCCAGATCGAATGCCCACCCGTAGTTCACGCTTCCGTTGTCCGAGAGCGCGAGCTCCGCAAACGCGGGATACGACGGCATCTGGCTCAAATTCAGATTCGCCGTCAGATTCGGCACCTGGCTCCGGGTGACACGCACCCAATCGGTGCCGGACGTGTTCGCGGCGTGTGCCTGACTCGCCAAGTACGTGCCGTCCGGAGTGATCGCATAGGCCGTGATCGATCCCGTCTGCGTACTCGTAAATGACCCGAGGTTGGGCAGCGCCTGGAGCGTGCCGCTGCCGCTGCCTGTGTGGGTCCACACCACCGGCGTGTCCTGGTTCGGAATGGTGGGAGCCGCCGGGTTATGGTTCACCGTCGACGCACCCACTGCATAGATCGTCCCGTTGACCCGTGTCGCGTCCCGCACCGTGCTGCCGACGCCACCGCCTGGCAGGTCTCCAATGCCACGGAAGGTGACCGCAGGCGCGAACGTCAGGGTCAGAGTCGCCGAGTCCGTATCACCGAACGTGTTGGTCACCGTGATCGTGACGTTGAAGGTGCCGTAGACAGCGGGTGTGCCGGAGATCACACCGGTCGACGGATCGATCGAAAGGCCAGTGGGAAGTACTGAGGCCTCGAAGTTCAACGTATTCGTCGCCGTGACGGTAAACGAGAAAGCCGAGCCTTCGGTACCGCCTGCTTCGAGCGTTGTGTTTGTGATCGAGGGGACCACGGTGCTATGCGCGACGACGCGCGTGAGATCGAACTCCTCGCCGCCGTTGCCGACGACGTGCAAGCCGAGCTCATCGCGTGTCAGCGCAACGAAATTTCCGCCGTCAACCTGACCGCCAAAGGTCGCAACGAGCTCATGAGTCACTGGATCCCACGTGTACGTACCGATGTCTGAATCGGAGTCGTCGGGGAACTCGAATACGTTGAAAATCTTGTTCTCGGTAAACACGACCGCGATCGAGTTGAGCCCGTCGATGGCGTTGCTCCCAAGCCAACCACCGACGATCGAACCCGGGCTGTCGTTGATTCGGTAGGCCACAACCTGACCGTTGGATATCAACGTGTCGCCGCTGACGGTGATCGGCAGTGTCGACCCGTTTATGTCAGCCAATCCGGCGGAACCGTTGCTGTCGATCAGAGTCGTGATGCCTAACGCGCTCCCGTCGTAGCTGTAGTTGCCGCGCTCGAAACCGTTTCGTGAACCCCCGGGCTCTTTCTCGAACTGATAGTAGGTGCCGCTCGCCGTGAAGACTTCGACGTGGTTGGGATCGCTTGGAGGGGGAGCATCGGGATCGACAAAGCTCCAGACACCTATGAGAGCGCTGCTCGCAGGCGCTGCAGGCTGCGGGTTGAACCCTGCGAGGGTGCCGGCTGCGAATTCGGCAATGAAACCCTTGACGACTCCGTTCTGCGCGCCCGATCCGAAGACGAGCGTGGCATCGGAAGACATGCCGGTAATAGCGAGCGAGCCCGGATCCCATCCGTCGACCGCAAGGTCGATTCCGTTGGCGCGGAAAGCGCTCGTCAGGTGAAACCACCCGTACTGGTTGCGAAAGTACGCGAATTGTCCATCGGGGCCGCCGAAATTCATGGCGACCACCGACCCGTCGGCGGTCATCCCCCCCACGAGAGGTCTCCCGACCGTGGTGCAGGCTCCGTTCGCACAGATGCGTGCGCCTGGTCCCCACGTCGATGCGCCGTTCGGCGTGCCGAGCTGCTCGATCACCCCGGTGCTGGCCCGATAGAGATAAACCTCCACGGTCCCGTGCGCCGGATTCTGACCTGCCGCCAGCACGAGATCGCCATCCGGCGATACCGCCATGCCGTTGTTAAACGTGCCGTTGGGGAGCGGCGGGATCTCCGTGCTGATGCCGGTACTCTGCACGTAGCGAAAGGCTCTGGAGTTGCCCGTCGAATTGATGCTGGAGCCTACGACCACGCTGCCATCCGCCGAGGCGCCCCTGAAAGCGACTGTGTTCGCGGTATCCGTCACACCGTTCCTCACGAGCAGGGGAATGAAACTGTTCGTTGTTCCGGTACTGTCGAAGCGGATTGCGCGGTTCCCACCGTTCGCGTAGAGGATTGTTCCGTCGGAGGAAGTCGTTACAGCAGCCGTATTGATGTTCAGCTCCGGCAATTGCGTGGCGTTGAGATTCAGATTCGCCGTCGCGGATGGGAGGAGGCTCGTGTCCACGCGGACCGCACGCAGCGCGATGCCGCCGCTGCCGTTCGACTTTCGTGCCTGGCTCGCGATGTACCTCGCGTCAGGTGTGATGTCCCATGCGCCGTTCAGCGTGTTGGTCGCCGAGGGGAACGGATCGATGTCCGGCAGCGCCTGCATCGTCGCGTTCGTTCCGTCGAACCGCCAGAGAAAAGGAGTGTCCGTTCCGGATGGGAGCGGGCATGCTGGCAGGCTGCACGCGATACGAGTCACGGCGCCGCCGACGGCGTAGATCACGCCGTCCACGCGCGTGACGTCTCTGACCACCGTCAGCGCTCCTCCGCCCGGCAGGTCGCCAACCACGTGAAATGCCGCAGTCGGGGCTTGAGCGGTTGGACGCACAGTAACGGCGACGGCGACGATTCCTGTCAGAAGAGCGGCACACAGCAGCCTCTTGCGCATATCGATTCTCGACCTCGCGACGGAGTGAACGATTCCGATTGTCTGGAGTCGGTGTGCGTGCGAAGACACTTCGCGCACACGGAACCACGCTGTTCGCGCACAGCAATGCGCCGGCCATGCATGAGCTTCGGGGCGTTTGCACAATTGACTGACTTCGATTTCAGTGGTGTCGACGCCGCCATCGACTGACCGTCGACGCGCTGACACCAAGCTTCCGCGCAATTTCCTGAATGGTCAGTTCGTCACCGAGCCCTTCGCGCAGCGCGTGGCGCGTCGTCGCATCCAGCCGCGGCTTGCGCCCTCGCCCGGGCGCGTCGCGAAGCAACGCCTGCGGCCCACCTTCGCGAAACCGTCGTTTCCACAACCGCACCGTCCCCGATGTCACGCCGAGCCTTTCGGCGATGGCCTTGGCCGCGTGTCCGTCCGCCAGCATGAGGACGATGCGACTGCGCAACACGATGCGGGCGGCCAGCGTCCGACTCCGGGACCACTTGACGAGCAATGCCCGATCGGACGGCGAGATCCGCGGCGCGTCGGCCCGCTGCTTTGGCAACGCAGTCATTTCTGACAGGCTCCCAATCACCCTGTTCCACTGCCCACACGATGTCGGCCTGGGCGGAGACTTTTGGCTACACAAGTCGAGTGCCCGCGCCGGCCAGGATCACGTAGAAGTTCGGGGCCAGTGGGGACGATTCGGCGTGATGATCATCGGCTCGCTTGCCGGTGTCATCACCCAGGAGGGGTACAAAGGGGAAATGTCGTTGCCAGCAGCCGAACGAGCTCGCTTCGATGCCGGGCGCCGGTTTTGGCGAGGATCTGCTTGCTCTGTCGCCGAACGGTCTCGAGCGCGCTTCCGCGCTCGGCGGCGATTTCGGCAAGAGTCCGCCCCACAGCAATGCGGGCTGCGACCTGCGACTCCGCCGGCGTGAGCTCGTACGCCTGTTGCAGCAGCGTCTCGCTTGGAGCGCGCTCTTCGGATGGGTCACTGACGAAGACCACCGCGGCCGCACGCGTGACACCTAAGCCCATCGCCGTGGACGATGCGACCGGCGTTATGAGGACGTGCAACGAGGGACGCCCGCCTGGGCGGTCGATGTTGAATGCGCCGCCGGCGGAACGCGGAACGACGTGGCGTGTTGCGGCGATTACTCCGCAGTGGTCGCGCAGGGTCTTCGTGCCTCCGGGCGACATCGCGCACAAGCAGCCGCGGTTCGTGGCCAGTCCATCGCCTGCTGCCAGCATCGCCTGACCTTTCCGATTGGTCAGCAGCACTCTTGCCTCTCCGTCCACGAGGAACATCGCGCATCGCAGCATATCCAACGCGTCGATAGCGGCGGTACGCTCCTGTTCCACGCCGTGGATCCGCAGGTGAATCTGCAACGCGCGGCGCACGTGCGGGGAGAGCGCCTGCAGAAATCGCAACTCGCCCGTGTCGAACGGAAGATGCCGCCTGCCGCGCAGCACCGTGAGAGCGGAGGCGGCGCCCTTCTCCGTATCCAGCAACGTGCTCATCACCCTCGCGAAATCGAACTTGAGCGCGAAGTCGTTGAAGTACTCCGAGCGGATCAGATCGGCGCGCCGGACGAACATTTCGTCGGTCGCGCAGACCCCGGGTGCCGCTGCGCGCGCCACCGGGCTCAGGGCAAACGGATCAATGCTATGAAAGTGCTCGTTGTACAAGCGCGTCGCCTCCGGATCGAGGCGAACGTTTATCGTCACCGAGCCACTCGTGGTGAGATCGTGGTGCAGGAGATGGGCACTCGCGGCGCGAAGCGACGCCGCAACCGACACCAGGAAGGGTTCCCACCGACGCGAGTCCTCCGCGGCCGCGTAAGCCTGCTCGATCAGGTCGAGCAGTCCGTCGTCATCGCGCCGACGGGTTGACATTCCTACTGGCCGGTCGACGGCGGCAGCGTCGTCGCCAGCATGTGAATGAGCCCGCTTCGATGCCGGGCGCCGGTCTTGGCGAGAATCTGCTTGTTCTGCCGGCGGACGGTCTCGAGCGCGCTTCCGCGCTCGGCGGCGATTTCGGCGAGTGTCCGCCCGACGGCAATGCGGGCCGCGACCTGCGACTCCGCCGGCGTGAGGCTGTACGCCTGTTGCAACAGCACCTCGCTTGGCGCGCGCTCTTCGGATGGATCGCTGACGAAGACCAGCGCGGAGATGCGGTCGTCCCGGACGCCCAGGGGTTCGGCCGAGGGCGCGGGCGCCACAACGACATGAAGCGGCGGGCGCTCGGCCACGCGTCGCGCGATAGTCATCACGCCACCCGGATGACGAGGCCGATCGGTCCCCCTCAGGGCGACTGCCGCGCAGAGATCGCGCAGTCGCGCGGTCTCGCGTGGATCCGCTGCCGTCAGACGTGAGCGGTCGGTGGACAGGCCGTCGTTCGTCGTCAGCATGGCGCGCGCGCGGCGATTCGCCAGGACCAGTGTCGCTGACGCGTCGACGAGAAACACGGCACACGGCACGACGTCGAGCGCTTCGACCGCAACCGCATGTGCGCAGTGCGCGGCGGCGATCCGGTCATGAATCCGCAGCGCCTGTTGCACGTGCGGCACGACCGCAGACACGAGGCGCCGATCGCACAAGTCGAACGGCGCGTCGTGTTCAGCGCGGACGACAGTCAGACCCGAGTTGGTGGCGCCGCGGTGCTCGAGGATGACCGTCAGCAAGCGCGTGGCGTCGAAGCGAACGGCAAAATCGTTGAAATACTCCGTCCCTTGCAACGTGTGGCGATTGATCAACACCTCGTCGCTCAGCACGACACCAAGACGTGACGCGCGAGCACCGGCGGCCCATGGATCGAGCCGGTTGAAGTGACGATTGTAAAGATCCGCGCCAGAGGGATCGAAGCGAACCGCAACATTGAGAGCGCCGTTCGACACCAGATCGTGTTGGAGCAACGCGGCTCCACGACCATTGACCGATTCCGAGAGTGATTGCAGAAAGGTCGGCCACAACTGCGGCGCCTCCGCGGCCGCGTACGCCTGTTCGATCAGGCGGAGCAGCACGTCGTCGGGCGATCGTCGCGAACGCACGCCTACCCTTGCCTCGAATGAACGAGGCGCAGCGACTCTGTCGCGACCAGTCGGATGAACGCGGATTGCGATCGCACGTTCGCTTTGTCGAGTACGCGCTTGATCTGCGAGCGGACGGTTTCGCGAGAAACGCCGGACGCGTCTGACATGTCTACCGCGTTCCGCCCAGCGGCGAGCGCGGCGGCCACGCGCGCTTCGGCGGATGTGAACGAATACAGCGCCCGCAGTCGATCGAGCGGCGGCGTGACGTTCGTTTCAGGATCGACGATAAACAGCACGGCAGCTGGCTGCGTTGCGAGCCCATCGTACGAGTGGCGACGGCTGATAGGGCTCACTGCGGCATGCAGGGCACGTCGTCCTGCAGTCCGAGGAATCAGGAACTCCGCATGTTCTGTCGCGAGTGCGGTGCCGTTGGCGACGGCAATTGCCGACCCGAGCGCGCAATCGAGGCGAGTCGCCGCCGCAGGCATCGCCGCAATCAGGGACCTCCCGTCGATCGCCAGCCCGTCACTCTCATCGAGCACTCGCGCCGCATACCGGTTGACGAAGATCGGGTGTGCGTGCTGGTCCACGAGGATGACACCGAGAGTCAAACGATCGACGGCGTCGAGAATGGATCCACGACTGCTGTCCAGGACACCCAGCCTTCGCTGAATGGCAAGGGCGCGCCGCAGGTGCGGAAGGAGAACCGAAACGACACGCGCATCCTGCGAATCGAACTCGTCGTCGCGGTCGCCGCGGTTGAGCGTCAAGACCGCGGTCTTATCCGGAGATGCCTCGAGCACACCGACGAGCGCGCGCGTGCACTCGTAGCGGCGTCCAATCGCGGCATAGAACTCCGTTCTTTTTACGTGCGGGTGTTCGATAACGGAAGCGGCAATCGTGACCCTTCCCGCCACGGCACACCGCCGCATGGCGAGTGCCCACGGATCAATCGCGTGGCCGAACTCCCTGTACAGTCGATACAACTCGGGGTCCGCGCCACTGGCGATCTGTATCCCGCCCTTCGACCGAAGGTCGTGATACAGGAGATTGGTCGATGTGCCGTTCAGGAGGCGGCCGATCGACAGCAGGCAGCCGGGCCACAACGTGGCGTCGGTTGCGCTGTCGTAGACGTCGCGGATTGCGGCGAGCAACCGATCGCGTGTCACTGAGCTCTCAACGCGGACCCGTGATCGCTCGGGCCGCGAAATGCCTCCTGCGGATGAGCTGGAACGGCGGTGATTATACGAGAGATCCGCATCCGGCGGAAACGCCGGCGGCATTACGGAAACACAGTCGCTGCACCGGTACGCGCCGCGCAACTGGAGCATCCGCGACGTGGGGCACGTCATTCACCACAGCAGGATCCTGCGCGAGCGATACCTGCATGCATGAATGCGAGAAGCAGAAGTCAGGGATGGTGCACGCGATCGATATCTGCGGCCGTGATGCACGCAGCAGGCTGCATGCCGAGACGTCAATGGCGCTGTGAACGCGGCGCGTCATCGAGGAGCGCATTTCTCGATCCGTGACCGGGGCCGGGTCGGAGAGGCGCTCTCGTCACACGGCTACAGACACGACTCGATACTGAGGCCAAACGCCGACGACAGAAATGCGCCGAGCGCCTGCAGGCTGTCGTCCGCCAGCACGCCCGCCTCGTAGAGCAAGCGGGCCACGTTGGCCAGGCCGAGTCGCGGTGTGTCCTGATGGCTCGCGTGGTAGCCCATCTGGCCAAGTCGCGCGAGCGCTTCTGTCGCCTCGCCCCAACATGCCTGATCGCTTCGAGCTGCCCGTGCTTCCAGCGAGGAAGAAACTACGACCGCGGAGGAGACAACTGCAGACGGTGAGATCGGGCTGATCGATCCCTGGGTGCACCCCGCGGCAAGGACACTTACGGCGCAGATGAACACGGCAATGGCTCGCATCTTCGCGCTCCTTTCCTCCAGCCCGCGGCAGGACGCCGCGTGGCCGCTGATCGTCGTCAGACGCGCGGCACGTTACCGCACCAGTGTCGTACCCGCCAGTCAAAAACGATCGCGCGGGCGCGATTCGGATCGAAGAAAGAGACGGATAATCAGGCGCGGCGAGGGTGCCGAATCGTAGGATCCCCTCGACGCAGGAAGCCATGAGCGCAGGGACCGAGGTCGAGAAGCTGTCACAGGTGGTGCTCGCTTCTCTCGGAGAAGAGGCGAGCGCCGAGCAGTTGGCCCGCCGCGCCTATCGCAGCCGGGCACAGTTCTTCCGTGTGTTCGGCGCGATGATCGAGGAGACGCCCGCTGCCATGCGGCGACGTCTGCTGCTCGAGCGAGCCGCCTGGCAGCTGGCGAGAACGCAACAGCGGATCACCGACATCGCCTTCGACGCCCATTACGGGTCGCTCGAGGCGTTCACGCGCGCGTTCTGCCGCGCGTTCAAGATCTCACCGAGCCTGTACCGTCGGATGGGGGCGACGCATTTTCATCTGCCAGCCCCCAGCGCCATCCATTTCTGTGCGCCAGCTTCCGCGTCGGAAGGAGAGAGCATGGATCTGTACGACATCTTCGCGGGAGCGGAATCATTTCATGTCCGGAAACTGCTGGAGCATGCACGCGGCCTGACCGACGCGCAATTGGACAAGCCGCTCGGGAGTCCAGCGCACGTGTTTCCCTGGGACAGCCCGGCGCGCAGCCTGCGCGACCTGCTGCGTCGACTGGTCGTGACCAAGGAAGTCTGGACTGCGGCACTCACCGGCCGATCGCTGCCCGACCTGGACGCCGAGCCCCCCGAACAGCGGACGCCCGACGCGCTCCTGTCGCGACTGGAAGCGACCGACGTCACGTTCAATCGCATCCTCACCGACGTGCGCAACCGCAACGCGTGGAGCGACACCTTCGTCGACGCGCTGTGCGAGCCGCCGGAGACGTTTTCCTTCGGCGGCATGTTCGCGCACGTGATCACCTTCAACGCCTACCAGCGCCTGCTCGCGCTCGATGCTCTGCGTCGCCTGGGCGTGAAGGTCGAAGGGTTCGGATGCCCGACGGAGTACGAAGCGAGCGTGGCGCCGACACGTTGACGCGAACCAGGTAGTGGATGGTGGATGGTGGATGGTGGTTCGTCATGAGTAGCCACGACGACTATCCACCAACCACCAACCAACGAATGCGCGTGATTGCCGTGCTCGGCGTTGCCGATCACAACGGGTGGGCCGTGTGCGTCACGGTCGCAGCCAGCCGCGGCGTG
The DNA here is from genome assembly GCA_046734915.1 of Acidobacteriota bacterium. GTDB lineage: Bacteria > Acidobacteriota > Vicinamibacteria > Vicinamibacterales > CAVVIG01 > VFZL01. Next base: position 9,509 of record JBKPSC010000307.1, read on the forward strand.
CCCGTTGTGGTCGATCGACGCCGAATCGATTTGATCGAGCCAGGCGTCCCGAGCCAGCCGTATCACCACGAGACCGTCGGCATGCCGCTGCCGGAAGCGGAGACGCTCGTTGTCCGCGTGCGTGAGTCCGTCATGCGGACGACGGTCGCACGGCTCACGGACCTACGCAAGGAGTTGGAGTCGTACTCGATCGTCACGATGACGATCCGAAATCCGCCGCTGTCGTATGTTCCGGTGACCGTTGCGCAGGCGCACGAATCGTATCCGGTGATGTGCCGTGCCGACGGCATGATGTATCACGACGCGCTGTGCACCGCGGCCCGACGCCTGAGTATCGCCGTGGAGCTCGACGATCGCGGTGACGCGATCGTGCGCGCCGCAGATCGCCTTGGCGTCAGTGTCGAGGCGCTCGAACGCTTCCTTCGGACCACCGGTGAAAGTCTCGGACCGCCATGGCAGAAGGAGCATCGTCTCGCCGCTGCAGCGGCCATCGGTGTGCTCGGGGCTCGCACGCGAGTTTCGCTGTCAGTCTGACTTATGTACGTAGACGTCAGGCGCGGCCGCTCCGATGGCTGGTTCGGCGAGCGGTGGCCCTTGCGTCAGGAAAGCCGTTACACTCGTGTCGACGCGCGCCATGGCTTTTATTCGCACGGTCAGTGCGGTCCTGCTGGTAACGACGATCGCGGCTGCGCAATCGAACCCTGAATTCGAGGTCGCGTCAATTCACGCCGCGGCCGAGCAGTTGTCACAAACCGCCGTTGGGGTTCACATCGACGACTCGCGGGTCCGTATCACCGGATTGACGCTGAAGCTGTACGTCGGCCTGGCGTACGGCCTCAAGCCGCATCAGATCATCGGGCCCGATTGGCTCGGGCAGCCGCGTTTCGACATCGCGGCGAAGATCCCTGACGGCGTGTCACGCGATCAGGTGCCGCTGATGATGCGCGCGCTGCTGGCGGATCGTTTCGGGATGAAGAGTCATCGCGAGACCAGGGAATTCTCGGTGTACGCGCTCACGGTGGCGAAGGAAGGACTGAAGATCCAGCCCTCGACGGCGGCGTATGCG
>JBKPSC010000308.1:0-41984 GCA_046734915.1 Acidobacteriota bacterium
GGCGCAGAGCCTGCAGGTGGCCGGCGGCCAATGGGAGATTTGCGATCAGATGGACTTTGGCGGGCGCTGCGTTACTGTCAGTCGAAACGTCGACAACCTGTCCAGCCTCGGCATGCAGAGGCGGGTGATCTCGGTTCGCCCGGCGCGCGCCGTGCCCCGCTGATCGGAGAGTGCTGTGAGCGGGAGTCCCCGAGCAATGCCCTCGACGCTGGCGGTAGCCATGGTGCTAGTGATGAGCGCTGGCGGCACCGCCCAGCAGCGGGCTCCGCGTCTATCAGGAACGGTTTTCTACCGCGAGCGTGTCGCGCTGACGACCGAGGCCGTCCTCGAGGTTACGCTGGAAGACACGGCCAGGACTGATGGTCCGGCGACTATCATCTCCAGGCGTTCGATCTCGAATCCAGGTCAGGTCCCCATCGCCTTCGACCTGCCATACGACCCGGGTCCCATCATCAGCGGCCGCCGCTACGCCGTCCGCGCCCGGATCATCGACCGCGGTGTCCTTGCGTTCATCTCCACACAGGCCTATCTCGTCGATCTGGACTCGCCTCCTCCCTCGTTGACCATTCTCGTTCAGGCCGCTAGAGCGCCGGTTGCCAGTGCACCCGAACCTGTCGTCGAGGACGTGGATTGGGTCCTCGCACAGGTGTTCGGGCGGACAGTACCGTTCTCGGTCGACACCATGGAGGCCCGACTGCGCCTCGTGAAGGCGCAGCAGCGCCTGCAGGGATCGACGGGGTGCAACAACCTCATCGGGTCTTATGAGCGGCGCGATTCGCGCCTGGTCTTCAAAGGCGTTGCGGCCACCCGAATGGCCTGTGCCCCACCGACGATGGACCAGGAGACGCTGGTGCTGAAGGCGCTCGAGGCGACCGCGTCGTGGCGCATGGCCGATGGCAAGCTGGAACTGCTCGACGCAGGCGGAACGGTCGTGGCGCAGCTCGTCCCGCCGCGCTGAGGTCCAGGGTCAGCCGAACAGGCGAAGCTCCGATGGCGGCTGGCGCTGGAGCCCGCGCTTCATCGCGCGCAGCCGCTCGGCGCGCTCGATCAACCGATTCAACAATTCGGTAATCGTCCAGAAATTCGGCGCGGCCGACCAGAGATAGAACGCCAACGACCCGGGAAGCGTGTTGATCTCGTTGAAATACAGCGCGCCATCGTCGGCATCGATCAGAAAGTCAATACGCGAGATGCCCTCGCACCCGAGCGCCGCGAAGACTGTCGTCGCCCAGCCCTGCGCCCGCTGCCTGAGCTCAGCGGGGAGATCCTCGGGGTCCAAGACGCGCAGCGCACCGGCCATCCCTTCACTGGACCCGACGCTCTTGCGACCCTGGCGCTTGTATTTTTCGCTGAAGCTCAAAGGAGAGGTCTGGGAGGTCACCGGCATCTCCGAGACCGACGCCACCGGCCGATCCAAGCCGGCGACCGCGACGTTCAGCTCGAGACGGTTCTTGATGAACGGCTCGATGAGCGCTTCCGAGTCGTATTCGAAGACCTTGAGCACGCCCGCGACGAGCTCGTTCGGCGTGGCTGCGGTCGACACGCCGGCGCTCGACCCGAGGTTGCAGGGTTTGACGATGACCGGCCAGCCGAAAGCCTGCTCGACGTTGACGGGCACTTCACGCATCCAGTCGGACCCGCGGTCGAGCACGCCTCGCTCGCAGGACAGCCACGGCACAACGGGCACGCCGGCCTGGGCGGCTACGATCTTGGTCAGCCTTTTGTTCATGCCGATGGCCGACGCTGTGACGCCGCATCCGACGTAAGCGCAGCCGGCAAGCTCCAGAAGGCCCTGAATGCTTCCGTCTTCCCCATAGGTTCCGTGCAGGACCGGCAAGAAAACGTCGACGTGCAGACCATCACCGGACAGACCAGTGGTCCCGGAGGCGGGCCGCAGCGTCGACACACCGAATCCAGGCGCCAGCGCCACCTCGGTGAGGCGCGAGCGGTCGGGGCCGCCACTCTTGAACGATTCCGTATGCCAGAGGTCGTCACCCAGCCACCAGCGTAACTGCTGATCGATATAGATGGGGACGGTCGAGCACCGCTCCGGATCGAGGGCCTGTGCTACCTGCAGACCGCTCACGATGGACACATCGTGCTCGAGCGAGCGTCCGCCGAACAGCACGGCGACCGTGCGGCGAGCTGGCGGCCGGCCGTCGGTCATCGGCGTGCGGCTCCCGCGGCGCCGGCCGTCCAAAAGACGCCTTCCGAACGCTCGTACAGATCGGGCAGGTCGTTCTCGAGGATCACGGCATCGCCGTCGTGCACGTGATCCTTGATCCAGGCGAAGGCGTCGGTTCGCGTCGGAACCGCTACGAGCCGATCGGATCGGCCCGCGTCGCGATGGCCGGCGACGAAGGCATCGCGGTTGGTCTCAGACACGACCAACGTGTTGTCACAGACTTCGGCGGCTGATTTCGAGAGCGCCTGATTGACCTCCGGCTGCATCGCCCCCAGCTCGATGACGCCTGGCGTCACGAGCACGCGGTGCTGCACCGGCAACGCCGCGGCCACCTCGAGCGCCGCTCTGAAACCCATCTGATTGGAGTTGTAGGCGTCGCGAATCCAGGTGACGCCTCGATCTTCGACCACCTCGAGGCGATTCGAAACGGGCTTCAAGGTGCGGAACGATGCCACGATCACTTCGGGATCGACGCCCAACGCGAGCGCGAGGGTGAACGACCCGGCGAGATTCAGGATGATCGGGCGGCCGTGGATCGGCGCGAAGCACGCGTACTCGCCGCTCCGGGTGGTCAGTACGAACGACGTGCCCTGCCGCGTGAACTCGACCTTCGTCAGCCGCGTGTCCAGATCCTCAGTCGATGTCTCACCGTACAAGAGCACACGCCGGTCAGGCACGGTCCGCGCGATTCTCAACGCTCCCGGGCTATCGGCGTTCACGACCAGCAGCCCACCCGACGGCAGCGCTTGAGCCAGTTCGCTCTTCGCCTGCACGATGTTCTCGAGCGAGCCAAAGCGCTCCAGGTGCATGTCGCCGACGGCCGTGACGATCGCGGCGGACGGCGGCGTCAGCTGGCAGAGGCGGCGGATGGAGCCGATGCCGTAGGCGCCCATCTCGACGATCATGAACTCACAGCCGAAGACGAGGTTCTCGCGGATGTGCCTCGTGATCCCCATGAGGGTGTTGATGCTGCCGCTCGCGGCGAGGGTCGGCCCCTTGAACTGCAGGATGTGGGCGAGCATCGATTTCGTGCTGCTCTTGCCGTAGCTGCCGGTGATGCCGACGACGAAGGGCCGCACACGATCCAGCGTGCGAACGGCATCTGCTTCGTACCTTTGCTGAACATGTCGCTCGTACGGGGCCAGTAGTGCGTTGGCGAGAATGAGCCACAGCGGCAGCAGCAGGACGACGAGTGCCGATGCGGTGTAGAGGGCTCGCAGAGCGGAGGCGTCGAGCACGTTCCAGGCGAACCAGAAAACCGACGCGACGACTCCCGCAACCGCCACGACCCGTGTCGCGCGCCAGGTCAGCTTCAAGGTGATCTTGCCGGAGCGTCGCGGATCGGGCTGGCCGGCAATCAGCAGCGCGGCGCCGGCGATGTAAGTCACGGCACTCCACGCCGCACTGCGACTCGACAGCCAGGCCGCCGCGACGGCGAGCCAGAAGGCCGGGTCGGTGAATGGCCGCACACCGGTCCAGCGCAGGAACCGGAGATGCTCGTACCCCTCCTGCTGGAAGTAGCGCAAATAGGCCAGGAGTCGGCGCCACACCAGCACCACGACTGCGGCCGACACCGGAATCGCCCAGAGCGACGAGTTATCCAGCAGCACCGGCCTCCACTCCCAGGCCATCGATCCACTGGCGGATCTTGAACGCGCACAGATGCGCCCCGGTGCCGTTATAGAGGTGGTGATCCTTGTGCGGCAGCAGGTCGAGCGTCGCGCGATCGCTCATCAACTCACGGTAGCGAAAGCCGAGCCAGGGCGGCGTCTCCGTATCCTCGGTGCCGTAAATGAGCAGAAACGGACACGTCGACGCTCGTGCGCTCTCGGTGAGATCCTCGTTGACCGACTTGACGAGAATCGTCCGCAGCGCGCCAGCAGCCAGATAGTCCTTCGAGCCAAACTTCGCCGTGTGCCAGGCGAGCCACGAGGGTCCGGTGATCGGACGGAGCATGTTCAACGCCTGGCGCAGCGCTCTGACGCCGAGGCGCTTCAGGCGCCGACGTGACCAGCCCGTCGTGGGTAGGCCTGGAACGCCCATCAGCACGACGCCAGTCACCTGCGGCAACCGCTTCGCCGCAAGCCTGAGCGACACGCGGCCACCGAATGAATGCCCGACGAGAATCACGCCACCCGAAACTCGCGTCGCGAGGTACTGCTCGACCAAACGTGCGTAGTTCGATGTATCCCAGTCCGGAGGAGGAGCCGGCGCGTCGCCGAAACCCGGAAGATCGATGAGATGCACGCGAAACGCGTGCTGAAACAGGATGCCGATGCCGCGGAGGCTGTCCCGGTTGAGGCCCCAGCCATGCAGGAACACAAGGTGCCGGCCCGCCTCTAGGCCGAAGGCTTCGTCAACGAGCCTAACGCCATCTTGTTCGAAAACGGTCGCAGCGGTCGACAGTCGCCCTCCTGATCGCCATCGGCCAGTGTATCACGCAGCGTCGACCGATCAGTCCGCGGTCGTGCCCCCTCGCGAGTGACGATCGTGAACGATCAGCTCGTACGCCGCGCGCGCTTCGCGCCCGATTACCCTCCAGGCCAGCGCGCGATCGAAGTGATCACGGACCCGCGATCGTTCCAGCGAGCGGTTGGCGTCGACACTGAGGATCGCCGCTGCACATGCATGCGCATTGCCGACCGGCCAGAGCCGCCCGGCGGCGCCGCGTCCCGTCAGCGCACGAAATGACGGAATGTCCGTGACGGCCGGCGGAAGGCCACAGGCACAGGCCTCGATGAGCGCGTAGCCGCTCCCCTCGTGATGGCTACCCAGGACGAAGACATCTGACGCGCTATAGAAATGCGCGAGGCGATCGTGTGGAACCAGACCCACGAGCCGCACCCGCGGCGCCAGAGCGGCATGCCGCTTCAGCCGTTCGGTAATCGCCGGCAGGAGATCGGCTTCGCTGTACACCATCGTGAGCGTCAAGTCGGGCCGATCGGCCATCGCCAGACCACACGCGTCGACGACGCACAAGGGATCCTTGTTCGCGTTGAGCCGGCCCACCCAGAGGACCGCCGGATTGCCGTCCACTCGCGAGACGGTGCGAGCTTCGTCACGTGCAATCGGCCGCAGGTTCGTGCTGCCTTCGGCAATCGCGACAATCCGCTGGCCGTCGCCAATGAGACCGGTTTCCTTCCACGGCTCGGCCTGCTCGGCAGCCGTGAAGAAAAACGCGTCTACCTCGTGCATCGCCCGACGGCGCAACGCATTGCGTATCCGCGCCGGCCAATCGACTCGGGACACACGCGGCGCGCCGCTGGCGTGATCCTGCACGACGAAGACGGCGGAGCGGCGGATCCGCTGCCGCAGCCGCCACGTTTGGATGGGAAACCCTAGTCCGTTCACATGAACGACATCGGGCTGAAGCACGGTGATGGCGTGCGTGACCGACGGCGATGTTGCCCACGAAGACAGTCGGGGACTGCCGGAGTCGCGGCAGAAACGGTAGGTGACGCCGTTGCGCGTGACCGTGGACTCGCGATGGAATCGCTGGACCACGACGACCTCGTCGACCCCAGCCTCCCGGATCGCCTCGCTCCAGCCGACCAGCGTCGAATAGCGCTCGAAAACGGCGGCTTCGTCGCCGAGGCCAGGATCGTAGCCCCACCCGACGATCGCTACGCGCACGCCACCCTCACCTGGCCGGCGGCGATCCGAGGTGCCACGAGCCGATATGATGCGGAGACATGCGGATTGGCCTGGTCGTGACGGGCGGAGTCGATCGCAGCGGCCGCGATCGTGTGATCCCGGCGCTGCTGTGGCTCATTGAGCGCCTCGCGCGCCACCATGCGCTTTTTGTCTACGTGCTGCGCTACCACCAGAAGCCGTGCACGTATCCGTTGCTCGGTGCGACGATCCGCGACCTTGGGAGCCCGTCGGGCATCCGCCGCCAGACCACAGCCTTGACCAGGGCGCTTCGTGCCGACGGACCTTTCGACGTGCTGCACGCCTACTGGGCAATGCCAGCCGGTCTCGCCGCCGGCCTTGCCGGACGCCGCCTCGCGACACCGGTCGTCCTCACCTGCGACAGCGGAGAGTTCGTCTCGATTCCCGAGGCGAGCTATGGTCTGCAGCGGCAAAGCCGGCACCGGCTCGCCGTGGCGGCAGCGGTGCGGCTGGCTCACGCCGTGACCGTCTGCACGAGCTATCAGCACGATCGAGCCAGTGCCTGTGGCGTTCGCGCGGAGATTGTTCCGCTCGGCGTCGACTCCGGTGTCTTCGTCGGGAGTAACGAAAGAAACGGACCGCCCTGGCGTCTCATCCATGTCGCCAATCTGAATCCTGTCAAAGATCAAGCGACGCTACTCCACGCGTTTCGCCGGATTCGCCCGATGCAACATGACGTGCATCTGGACATCGTCGGGCTCGATACGCTGAACGGTGCGGTGCAGCGGCTCGCTGCCAGCCTCGACCTGTCCGGGGCCGTCTCATTTCTGGGGTTCCTGCCGACCGATCGGCTGGTCTCTCTGTACCAGCGCGCGCACGTGGCGGTGCTCACCTCGCGGCACGAGGCGGCCGGAGTGGCCACCCTCGAAGCGGCGGCCTGTGGCGTGCCGACCGTCGGCACTGACGTGGGGTACGTGCACGACTGGTCTCCCGGGCGTGCCATCGCCGCCCCGACTGGTGACGCGAACGCGGTCGCCGAGGGCGTTCTGGCGCTGCTCCGCGATCGCGACCGGCGTACCGCGATCGGAGAGGCAGCCCGAGCGTGGACGCTCGCGCACGACGCCGACTGGACTGCGCGAGCGTTTACCGATCTCTACGGGCGAGTCATCTCCAACCTGCGGCACTAGCGACATTCGCAGGGCATCGGTGGCATCGATCACGCGACGGCCTCGACACCCGGCTCCGCAATCGCGCACCGGGCGAGACGCCGAACCACAGTGGCTGCAGCCACCTTCGGTGCATTGTCAATCTGTAGCGGCAGCGATCTGACTCCGCAGGCGTCGAATAGCGCTCGCAGCTCGACATCACCAACAACCGGCCGCCCGCCAATCATGACCAGCCGAAGGCGGCTTCGTCTGGCGGCAAGCAGCGCGCGCTCCGGATCTCCGGGCGCCGTCTCGTCTGGCGGCACGACAATCAGGTCCGCGGCTGCACGCAAGACAAGACGTCCGGCATCTTTCAGACGCAGCACATCAGCGGCGGATGACGTGACCATCTGGATCAGCAGGCCGGCGCGGCCAGTCAGCTCGGTGGCCGCTTCGCGCATCTCGTCAAGAAGATCGCGAGCGCCGGTCAATCGCGAGTCGCTGCCCAGGCAAACGAGGTCACGCGAGGCAGGCATGCTGTCGATCAGACCGCTCAGCGGCACGGTCCGTCCGAACAGAAAGCGGTTCGAGGCCGGGCACCAGGCCAGACTCGTCTTCGCGCGGACCGCCGCTTGCCAGCTTTCAGCCGTGTGCGCGACGCCATGAACGATGACGCTGTTGGGCCGCAGGCAGCCGCTCTCGGCAAATCGCGCCAGCTCCCGAACCGCGCGGCCGTCCACTCCCTCGCCGACGTGCACCATGAACGGCTGCGTCGGCGGCGTAGCGCGGCAGCGTTCGGCCACGTCGCCGCCGGGCTCGCCGCCTGCGCCCACTCGCTCATGCTCCATCGCGAACGAATGCGCCCAGCCGTAGCGCGCCAAGACACGAACGGGAAAGCGGCGGCCGATCGCGCGATAGCGCGGATTGTGGTGCGCGACAGTGGTGACGCCGGACAGCAGATTCTTCAGACCGCCGATGAACAGTCGATCCGCCAGCGGGAATCGCGCATTGCGTCGGATGGCTGGATCTGTCTGCAGCAGAGGCCGCAGGTCGTCAATCCAGTCGTTGGCATGATCGTAGCGCTCTCGACCTTTGAGCGAACCGTAGTGATTCAGTTCGAGGTGGTCGTGTGCGTTGATGAGTCCTGGAAGCACGAACGCTCCCTCGAGGTCGAAGACTCGATCACGCCCGTGCGGCTCGCCTCCGATCTCGAGGACGCGACCGCGAATCCGAATCGACGGCGCCAACCCCGAGGGCGTCACGACCCGCGCGTTTACGAAGGCGATCGGGCGCGAGCCGAAAATCATCGCGGCCGCAGCGCGATCGGTGTGCGAACACGCTTGATGGCGTGAAACGCGACCACAACCGGCGACCGGTGGCCCGGACAGCGAGGTTCGCGGATCGTTTTGACGTGCAGGGCGGCGCCTTCCAGCGCCGAGAGGTGGGCGTCGATCGTGTGCGGGCAGTAACCAACTTCGAACAACTGCCCCTCAGGGCCGCGGAACGTTCGGCGCCAGCCTTCCTGGGCCCAGCCCGGATGGAAGTCAGAGTAAATGAGGTGACCGCCTGGCGTCAGCACCCGCGCCATTTCCGCGATCCACTCCCCCAGCCGTTCGACGTCACCGGCCATCAACGACGACGTGACCAGCTCGAACGACCGATCGACAAATGGCAGGTGACAGCCATCGGCGCAGACCCGCGTTGCCAGAGAGAGATGCCGGGTGAGCATGGCCATCGACAGGTCGAGGCCGACGACCACCGGCGCTCCGGTCGCCGCCAGAAGCGGCAGGTACCTCCCGGTGCCCGTGCCGACGTCGAGCGCGCGCGACGGCGTCGTCGTCGCGATGAGCGGCGCGACGACGTTCTGTTCGGCCTCCATCAGCGGGTTGTGTGGCCTGGGCGGATACGACTCGGCCCACAGGTCGTATGCCTGCTGCGCCGGCAGCACGGGCGGTGACAGTCCCAGCCACTTCGGCAGGCGGAGTGCCCTCATTTCAGAACCCCGTGGTCTCCGGGCGTTGATAGTGGAGCAGCCGCTGTAACGCCCTCAGTTCGTACGGCGCCGCGTACAAGCGCAGCGCGTATCGCCAGGCGCCTGCCGTGCGCAGCAGCGCCCGGGTGACGCCGGTCAATCGACGATCGGTAGTCGTCGGGTAGAACGCGTTCAATACCCGCTCGAAATTGCGGATCCGGCGTTTAACCGTCGCATCGAGCCACGGGATGCCGTCTCCGCGGCGCAGCGAGGTCTGCTGCCAGCTGTCGGACGCCCATTCGTCGAGCGTCTGTGGAAAACGGAAGCCCAGGCGGGACGCCTCGCTGTACAGCGTTGCGTCCATCGGCACGGGCGTATAGGTGTAGAGGATGATCTCGGTCGCTGGATTGATTGTCTTCAGCCGCCGAATGAACTCGAAGGTGCGCGCCAGATCGCCGATCGGGTCAGGAGGCGTGCCGATCACGAACGAGAACTCCGGCACGACGCCGTGCCGCCGCATGCGCTCGGCCAGAGCCAGCGTCAGCGACGGCGAGGCCTGCCCGCCTTTGTTCATCGTCTTGAGCACCTGCTCGGAGGCCGATTCGGCGCCCGAGAACACCATCTTCAGGCCTGAGGCGGCCATGGCCGCCCAGGTCCGCTCCGAGTACTGCATCAAGATGTCGACCCGTCCGAGCGCCCACCACTTGACATTGAGCGGTGTGAGCCGCTCGGCGATCTCGGCGACGCGGCTTTCGGAGATGAAGAAGTCCATGTCGTGCATCTGCACAGAGTCGACCCCATAACGGTCGATCAAACGGCGGATCACACGCTCGATGCGCGCAGGACTCTGCGCCAGCCAGCGCCGATTGGTCATCGCGACGACCGCGCAGAAGCTGCACGAGAACGGGCACCCGAACGACGAGTTGTGCGCGACGGTCCGCTCGCCAAGATAGGTCCGCTGCAGGTAGCGTTCCATGGGCACGCGGTGGTACGGCAAGTCGGGTAGATCGTCGAGCGGCAGCATCGGCGCGGTGGCGTTGTGCACGACGAATCCGTCGCCTCGCCGCCACGACAACCCGGGGACATCCGAAAGCGACGATTTCTGCCGCAGCGCCGCGGCGAGCCTGAGCAGCGGCACCTCGCCCTGCGAGCGCACGACGTAATCGACGTAGTCTGCGCGCAGCACGGTGTCGGCGTGCTGTGTCGGAAAATAACCACCCCAGACGATAGGGATGTGTGGATGTGTATGGCGGACGCGGCGGCAAAGTTCGACCGCCTGGCCGAGTTGCGGCCCTGGCATGACGGTTACGGCGAGGAGCGCCAGATCGTTCTTCCCGTCCAGATCGCCAGGGCCGACGATCGCCTGATATGGGTCGGCCTCCAGGTTGCCGTCCACCAGGCGCCAGGGCTCGGCGTCATCAAGCACCGCCGCCAGCGATAACACGGACAGCGGCAGTGGCTGCTTGCCCGGGCTCGTCGAGACTGGATTGAAGAGGACGATCACCGTGCCACCCAGACGCCGAAGGCCGCCGGCGGGCGTCCCAGGCGGATCCGGCCGATTGCCCGCCGCAGGCGCCAGCCGAGCGGTCCGCGGGACGGCGTGAACGTCGCGGTTTTCTTCAGGCCGACAGCGGCGCGATCGAGAGCCGCAAACGTAAGAAATCCAATGCCCGCTCTCTCAGGCGACACCACCGTGCGTTCTCGCGCGAAGCGCGCCAACTCGGATGTCACCATGTGCCTGCCGTCGCTGGCGTCGTGAAACATCGGTGAGTCCATCACCACGATGACGCCGCCGGAGACCAGCAGCCGATCCGCCGCGTCAAGCGTCGCGCCGGGGTCGGGTGAATAGTGAAGCGAGGCGTTGAACACGACCATGTCGAACTGCTCTGGTTCGAACGGGAGCGCGTCGAAGTCTGCGCGTACCGCCGGAAACTGCACCGGATAGTGGCGACAGGCGCCCAGTCCGTCGACATCGTCATCGAACCGGTCCACGGCGACGGCCGAGTGACCCAACGCGACGAGCTTGTGCGCCAGCCAGCCACAGCCGGCACCGAGATCGGCGATCCGAAGCGCCCCTTGCCAGGTGTCGGGCAGCAGCTGCCGGCGCAGGGTCGCGTAGCTGCTGCGTCGAATCCGCCACTCCGCCGCCCGCGGATCCGCCGCTGCCACGTACGGCAGCATGCGGTAGTACTGCGGTTCGTCCTGCCTGAAGCCGTCACCGGAGCGCACGGTCCGGTACTGCACGGCAAACGCTTCCGCGCGTGCGGCGCGTGGCCCCGAGAGTCCGTCGAACAGATGCTCACGCCTGACAATCCGCATCGCACAACGCCGGCAGGACCATGAACCGTCAGCGCCATCGGGCTCCATCGTCACGCCACAGTCCGGACACGCGAACCGTGGTATCCACACAGCCCTAGGCTCCCCTGAGGACGATCACGAAGTGGTCACCCCACTGCCGCAATCCAGGCCATGCTCCGACTTCGTCGTCGACCGCCATCAACCGCTCCACCAGAACAGGATGACGCCGGGCAAAGCTCTCCATGTACGGCGGCGGCGCCAGCAGGCCCAGACTGCGGACGTGAACCCGCCTGAATCCGGCGCGCTCGAAAATCCGGCCGAAGCCTCGGGGAGTGTGGTATCGCATCCACACGCGCCGTCCCTCGAGCGGCACGGCCACCAGCCCGCGAGCGAATCGCACGCGCAGCCGGGCCCAATCTCCTTTCAGCGCGAACAGAGCCAGCTCCCACGGCACCACGCGGCCGATCACCGATGCGACCAGAGACGCCCCAGGGCGCAGACGCGCGGCTAATGCGCGCGCGGCCGCATCGAGGTCGGGCACGCAGTTCAGCGGCCCGAAGTTCGAGCACGCGCCATCGAAGACGACCCCACCCAGCCGGTCGAGCTCCTGGATGCCGACGTGATGCACGCGGACACGGTCGGCGAGGCCGCTGCGCCGCACGCGCTGGCGCGCCTCTTCGACCATGGCCGGCGACGAATCCAGCGCCGTGATCCGATAGCCCATCCTGGCGAGCGCATCTGCATCCGCGCCTGGTCCACAGCCAAGATCGAGCAGGTGTGAGCCGGAAGGAATCCTTGACGTCACTTCGGCGAGGGTCCGCCGCCGCATCGCGACGAGAATCGGGTTCTCGTCGTTGGTCCGACCGTAGTCGCGCGCCACGGCGTCGAACGCCATCTGCGTGTCGGCGATGGCCTGTTCGTTCAGTGCCATGGTCCGCTCCGCAAGCCGGTTCGCATCGAGCACACGCACCGCTCACAGACGGGATTGGTCGACACTTCCAGCGCCGCGCGAAATGCGGTCAAGCGTTCGCCGACGATCTCGGCCAGGCTCTCGTTGCGGATGTTGCCAATGCGATCATGAAAGAAGCATGGCCGCACCGCCCCATCGCCCTCAACGACGATGGACATCCAGGGAGCGTTGCAGGCCACCGGCGGAAACGGACCGTCTCCGGCGAGAGCGGCGTAGTACTGCGGCAGCCGCTCGAGCTTTTCCGGCGACTCGACGATGAAGCCTGACGCGAACTCGGCGGCGAAGCCGGCGATGACTTCGTCGACGATGGCCCGGAACTCCGCGACCTCGGTTCGCGACAGCGCCAACGTCTCGGCATCCACGGGGCGCTGCCGCCCGAATGCCATCGACGAGACGTCAGCCGGGAGAAACGAGATGCTGTCGAGGGCCATGGCGCGCGCATGTCGGATGAGGTCCGGCACCGCCCGGAAGTTCAAACGATGGATCGTCGCCCTGGCCGACACGGGCAGGCCCGGCGCCGCACGGCGTAGGCGCGCGACGCCGCGCTCGACCGTCGCCAACGCGTTCACGCCACGAATCCGCTGGTAATCGGCCTCGGTCGCCGCGTCGAGCGAGATGATGACGCGCCTGAACTGGCGAGCAACCTCGTCCACCGAGCGATCGAGCAGCACACCGCTCGTGAGCAGATGCAGCTCGATGTTCCGGCGCCGGAACAACGCCGCGGCGTCGAAGACCTCGGGTCTGAGCAACGGTTCGCCGCCGGAGAACACCACCAGCGTCGTTCCGAGCCGCGACAGATCCCCGGCGAGCCGGTCGATCTCCTCGAGGGTCAGGTCTGACGATCCGCTGCTTTTCCACCAGTCACAGGACACGCAGCGGCTGTTGCAGCGGCTGGTCGGGTGAAAGATGACGAGCGGGAGCACGAAGGTCCGATTCACCACCTCGCCGACTCGAACCATCACGGACGTGCGCAGCGCGGCCAGCGGCGTCATCTCCTCACCGCGGCTGCTCGCTGGGAATCGCGGCGGCCTGCCTGTTCAACACCGGAATCAGCACCGGTGCTTCCGCGGGTGTCGCCGCCATGGCCAGGCGGTCCAGCCGCCGGTGGAGCCACGGCAGGCGAACGCGCTGAAGCGTCGCTCCCGCGAGCTCACGCATCGTGCGGCCGTTCAGCCCGCCAGGATGGGCGGCGAGGCGCCGCAGCGTCTGCCTGGCGCGCAGCGATCGGAACTCGGCGTGCACCAGCCGATGCAGCACGCGGTAGAACTCGGGCGGATAGGTCGACCGATACATCATCGCCAGATCGTCGGAGTCCACCCAGTTCTGCTTGTGTCCGAGTTGCGCCTTGACTCGTTCGTAGAACGCCGTACCCGGCAACGGATAGGACACCGACACGCCGATGTCATCGGGACGGCACGCCTGCAGCATTTCGAGCGTGCGCTGGATGTCTTCGAACGCCTCACCGGGATAGCCGAATTGCAGGAAGAACGCGACCCCGATGCCGCGCGCACGAAGACGGCGCGTCGCGTCGGCGATCTGGTCGACGCGGATGCCCTTCTCCATCGCATCCAGCACGCGCTGCGAGCCCGATTCGGCGCCGATCCAGGCGGTCCGGCAGCCGGAAGCGGCCAGAGCGTCAGCGACCGCCTCGCTGACGCCGTCGGAACGAAGCAAGGCCTTGTACGGGATACGCGCGTGGCGGGCGACGACACCCTGGGCGAACGCTTCGATCCATCCCGGCTTCAGACCGAAGATGTCATCGGATATCCACAGGTGATCGGGCCGGTAGGTCTCCTTCAACCAGGCCACCTCCGACACGACGGCCTGCGGCGAACGCGCGGCGTAGCGCTGGCCGTAAATCGGCTTCGCGCACCAGTTACAGTGGTACGGGCAACCGCGTGTGGTCGACAGGTTCATCGAGAAGTAGCCGTGATGCCGGCGCCAGATCGATCGGTAGCGCTCGACGTTCACGAGATCCCAGGCGGGACACGGCAGCGCGTCCAGATCGCGGATGACGTCACGACGGGCGGTTCGCATGATCCCACGGTGAGGATCCGACCAGCAGACGCCGGGAATGGATGCCAGCGCATCAGTCCGGCGTCCGCTCCAGACGTCGAGCACGTCGACGAGTGTCGCTTCGCCCTCGCCGATGATGACCACGTCCGCGCCGCGTTGGAGATAGAGCTCTGGATGATCGCTGGCATCTGAGCCGGCCACGGCCACCCGGATGCCGCGCTGCCGCGCCGCTTCGATCATCGTCAGGGCCGCCTGACGCATGCGCAGCAGGCACATCTTGGTGAGGTAGTTGAAGCTGTCTTCGAAGAGGACGGCGACCCGGGGCCGGTGCTCATCGAGCGCGCTCGCCCACTCGGATTCAGCGGTCGCCAGCATCGCGTCGAAGAACGCGACGTGATAGCCCCGCTCCCGTGCGCACGCGGCGGCGTATAGGGTGCCAAGCGGCGCGTACGGCTGCTGGGCTGCCCACAGCTTCGGGTCGAACCGCAGAAAGTACGCCTGGCCGAAGAGCACGTCGACGCTCATACGCCCCAGGTCCTCGACGTATCCGTCATCGCGGCGCCGGCCTGTGGCACCCCTCCAACCGCCTCGGATTGATCGACCGCCTCGGGTGACGGCGATCGGACGCCGCGCCCGGCGCTGGCCGCGTGCTCATAGACGGCGAGCGTCTCCCGCGCCGCTCGCTGCCACGAGTATCGGCTCGCGCGCACCACGCCGAGCTCGCTCAAGTGATGGCGGCGCTCGCGGTCCTGCGCCAGTCTGACCATCGCGTCACCCAGCAGCTCCGCATGCAGATGCTCAATCTGCTCGATGGCTTCTCCACCGACCTCGAGGAGCGCGGCGACACGGCCGGTGATCACCGGCGTGCCGCAGGCCATCGCCTCAATGACCGGCAGCCCGAAGCCTTCATAAATCGACGGAAACGCCACCATCTCGGCGATGTTGTAGATCGCCGGCAGATCGGCGAACGGCACATACCCGGTGAACTGAACGAGATGCTCGATACCCAATTCCTCGATCAGATCCTCGATGTCACGGCTCAACCACCCGTATGGCCCGACGCACACCAGCTTGTGTGGAAATTCCGCACGACCGGCCCGCAGGGCGAAGGCCTCGAGAAGCAGTCGCAGGTTCTTGCGCGGCTCGATGCTGCCGACATAGAGCACGAATCGATCGGCCAGCCCGTACCGCTGCCGCACGGTCTCGAGCGCCGTCACGTCGCGAATGCGGTGGAACTCAGGCGCCGCAGCCTCTGTGACGACATGCACGCGATCGTCAGCAAGGCCGTAGTGGCGCACGATGTCACGCTTGGCGCTCTGTGAGACGGTGATGATGGCATCGGCACGGCGCGCGGCGAGATCCACGAACGGGCGGTTCAGCAACACACGCCGCGGCGGGTGGTATTTCGGGTAAAGCGTGAGGCTCATGTCGTGAATCGTCACGACCGTTGGCACGGTCGCCGACATCGGCACCATGCCGTTGGTGAAGTGCACGACATCTGGTCGGAGACGCCTCAGGATCCGCGGCGCCATGGTCTGCATCCAGACGAGCCGAGGCGTGCGCCACGCCGCACCGTGCACCTGCACGCGCGCCGGCAGCGGCCGGGCAAGGTCGACGGCCCGGTTGGATAGCACCATGACATCGTGCTGGCGTCCCTCTTCGATGAGGTGACGCAGCAGATGCTCGGTGTAGTAGCCGACGCCGGTGCGCCCGGGACGAAGCGTCGTGCCATCAAACGCGATACGCATGCGAATCAGCCATCCGACCGCAGGCGACGACCAGTCCAACCGTGATCGCCATTGCCGCGTAAGTCGCCGTGAACGAAAGAAACGAATCGACGAGACCGTGGAGGGCAATCGCCATCACAGCCGCAACCGCACCGGCAGCCACAGGCGCGTCGGCGCCGCCGGTCGACGACCGCACTACGTGGAAGAGCAGCGCGATCAACCGCCATGAGAACCAGATGACAGCCACGGCTGTCAGCACTCCGCCGCCGATCAGCAGCTCCAGATACATGTTGTTCGTGTGGACACGCGGATCGGGCTCGGCGATTCCCGCGTACGGCCCGTAGCGAAGCCGGAAGTTGTCTGGGCCGATGCCGAGCCACGGCCGCTCCTTGAACATCCGCCACGCGGCCGTCCACAGGACTCCTCGGCTCGGTCGGCTCGCGCGCCGCGGCATCACCGGCAGCCGATTCGCATCGAGCGCTGGCCCCGTCCAGGTTCCGTCGACCGTCGCCGTCGAGATCGTCAGCTCCGCGTCCGGCTCCGTCGAGAACCAGAGCAAGTGCTCCTGATAGAGGTCCCAGGCGATCCGGTAGTTGCCGGGTTGACGTGGCGCTTCGAGCTCGGCCCGCACCGTGACCCGGTCGCCGGGCCGGACGGGTTCGCTGAACATCGAGCGAATGCCTTCCCAACTGACGACGCGATCGCTGTCGGCCAGCAGCCAGTGATACGAGAACCCAAACGGCTGCGGCGCGGACGAATCCCAAGTCACCTGTCCGACATTCGTCAGGGTCACCGGGACGGTGATTCGCGAGCCTGCCGCCATCGTGACTCGCGGAGGCGCGTCGATGCGGGCGCTGTACCAGCCGTTCTGTCCTTCTGTTGTCAGCCGAAGACGCGTGGCCTCGGCAGATCGCGACAGGGGAATCATCACCGCAATTGCCGCCGCCAGCGCGCCCAGGCGTGCGACGGCGCGGTCGACGCCGGCCTGCCGAATGCGGCACAGGGCGATGAGGGCCAGCGAGCTGGCCATGGTAATGAGTCCGGCGCGCGTATAGGTGAGAACGATGGCGGAGGCGATCAGCAGCAACGCGGCCATCAGGAAGGCCGCTTCACGCCCGCGCTGCGGTCCGGCAACGAAGGCCAGCAGGCCGGCGCCGCAAGCGAACGTGACCTCGAGGAACATGGACGCGATGGTCGGATACTGAAATGGGCCGCTCGCCCGGATCTGCGCGCCGACGGTCGCCGTCTGCAGGCGGAACGGCGCCAGCAGCTGCTGGCCAAACGGGAGCCGCGCGAAGTCCAGCGCGACCAGCACGGCGGCCACGGCACCGATCGCGCAGGCCACGAGCATGAGGGTTCGCCCGCGCGCCGGGGTCGTGATTGCAGTCGCGGTCAACAGAGCCAGACCGGCGGCGAGCATCAGGCGGCAGACCATGTGGATCGCGTTCGCCCGTTCGTACGGCGCGAACAATGCGCCCAGCGTGAGCGCGGCCAGGACCGCGACGCCCGGAGCGGTCAGCGGCGTCTGCCAGGCTGGAAGCGATCGCGAACGAATGACGGCCCACGCCGCCGCGGCAAATGCCGCCAGCAATACTGTCTCGAGCGTCGTAATCGATTGGCCGGGCAGTCGTACAAGTGGGCGCGTCGCTTCGAACGGCGCACATATGAGAACGGCAAGCACACCCGCGAAGCCGATGAACGCCGGGGAGCGGAGATCCTGTTCGTGCCATGATGACAACCCGGCCGCGCGAGGCCCGGTTGTCGTCGCCGCGAGAGCTGGGGGCATCCGTACTCGAGCGCTGCTCCAAGAACCTTGCCACGCGCGCGCCGGACGCACGCGCGAAGGGCACGGCTGCTGCATAGCGTCCAGCAGCAAGGGATCGACCGAAATGGGCGATCTCCAACGTCGTTCCACGGAAGGCCGGCGGTTCCGTAATTCCCGGCAACGAGACGAGTTGTTGAGCCAACTTCCAAGGCTTACGGCTGCCGAAAGACCTTTCGGACCCCGAAAGACGGGAGGCGGCCTCTGCGGACCATCCTAACGCGCCCCGGCGCCCTGACGGCGTATCGCATCGCAAGCGATCTCACGGCCAAAGCCGCTTTTCTGCTTTTGACGGTGCTGGCCGCCCGACGGCTCTCACGTGATGAGTTCGGGCTGTTCGCCCTGGGCTCGGCCATAGGCTGGCTCGCCGGCGTCATCAGCGATGCGGGTCTGCAGATGCATCTCGCACGGACGGTCGCCAGATCCGATGTCGGCTCGTCGGGATGGATCGTGCGCCGGTGGCTGACGTGGCGCGCGGTTGCCGCCGTCGTCGCGCTCGGAGTGGCCGGCGCCCTGGTCGCGGTCTGGAGCGCGGACGGCCAGGTGGTGCTGCCGCTGGTGCTCCTCATCGCGACCTGGCTGTGCAGCGCCATGACGGAGTTTCTCAACCACCTGTTCCGTGGGCTGTCGCGCACCGATGTCGAATCGACCGTTACCGGTGTGTCGCGCATTGCGACACTGGTCGCCGGCGCGGGCGCACTCGCCTGGCATCCGACGCTGATGTCGCTCGCCCTCGCCCTGCTGCCGGTCGCCGCACTGACCCTTTTCGTCACGGCGAAAGCGGCCATGCGGCTCACCCGTGGTTGTCTCAACCCGATCTCAACCAACCGCACCGGCCGCTGGCGTGAATTCGCCGGACAAGTCGCGCCGATCGGCGCCGGCATCGTTCTCTCGGCACTGTATTTCAGAATCGACGTCATCCTGCTCGAACGATGGCAAGGCGCGGCCGCAGTCGGGTCGTACACCGCGGTCTTCAGGATGATTGAAGCGCTACGCCTCTTTCCCGCCGCGGCGCTCGCCGTCGCGCTGCCAGCGCTCTGTCAGGCAACCAGCACGCGGCCGATGACGCGGCTCGCCGTTCAGTGGGGGGGCGCAGCCCTCGCCTTGAGCGGCATGCTGTGGCTGACCGCCGGATGGCTGGTCCCCCTCACGTACGGCCGCCGCTTCTCAGACGCGGTGCCAGCATTTCGTGTGCTGCTGCTGGCGTTTCCGTTGATGACTCTGAACTACGTGCTGACGACGCAGCTGGTCGCGTGGGATCGGCATCGCGCGTACGCCGTCCTGTGCGGAGTCGCGCTTGTCGTCAACGTCGCCGTGAACGCGAGGCTCATTCCCGAGCTGTCGGCCGCGGGCGCGGCCTGGGCTACGCTGTGGACCGAGGTGTTTCTCACCGCAGGATGCGCCTGGGCCCTCAGCGGGCACCAGGTGCGGCGGCTGAGCGGACTTCGCGGAGTAGCGGCGTCATGAATGCTCGCCTTGCTCACGTTCAGCGCTCGGCGGCGCCTCTGTCCGGGCCCGAACTGGCGATCGCACGCAGCGTCCTTTACGCGTCGCTCTTCGAATACCCGTTGTCGCTCGCCCAGCTCCGACAGACGCTGATCGAGTCGGCGCAAACGCCCACTGAGATTCTGGTCAGCTACCGAAACAGCCCATCGCTGCGACTGCTCGTCGATTACGAGGACGGCTATTTCTTTCCGGCCGGCCGCCGGGACCTGCTGGGCGAGCGCCGTGTCCGCGAACAGCGCAGCCGCGCGTTCCTGCTCCGTCACCGGACGCTGCTTACCGTGATCGCCGCGCTGCCCTTTGTGCGCCTCGTCGCCCTATCCGGCAGCATCGCCCATTTGAACCTCGAGGGGTCGGGCGATCTCGATCTGTTCATCGTCACGAAGGGACGTCGCGTCTGGAGCGTCACCGTCAGCGTCATCGTCCTGGCGAAGCTGCTGCGCCGGCGCCAGACGCTCTGCGCGAACTTCGTGCTGGCGGACACCGCGCTGGCGCTTACCCAGCAGGATCTCTTCACCGCCAGCCAGGTGATCCATCTCAAGCCGCTCGTCGGCGCCGAGACCTACGGCAAACTGCTCGCCGCCAATCCATTCGTCACACGGCTTTATCCGAACTTCCATCGCGCGCTGACCTCGGATGCCGGGGTGACCGTTCCACAACTGCCGCGATCGGTGAAAGCCGCACTCGAGTGGCTGCTGGCCGTGCCGGCCGCCGCCGCCGAACATCTCAGCCGGTTTGCCTATCGCGCCTACCTGCTGCGGCGCCGGGCCGGCTGGCAATCACCGGATCAGGTGCGGCTGGACGTCGACTGTCTGAAGCTTCATACGCAGAGCCACCGCCGGGCCATCATGGAGCGGTTTGAAGAAGGGGTCAGGAACTGGGAACTCGGGGCCAGGGGCTAGGGGCCCGGGGCTGACGGCTCACGCCTTAAGTGTTAGGTCTTAGGTCTTAAGTCTTAGGCCAGCATCCTGAACGCTGATCAAAGCCTGAAGCCCAGAGCGTAGCGCCTGGAGCCTAAGTCGTAGGCGTCGGTTTCAGATGTAGCCCACACTCTGTCTTCTCTTTCCCACGCCAGCGACCTGAGCGCGGATCCTCTCCCGGCTTGACCGGGCTCGTGCACGGCACGCAACCGATGCTCGGATAGCTCTGATCGTGCAGCGGGTTGTATGGAATGGCGTGGGCCGCGACGTAGGCCTGCACCTCGCCGAATGTCCACCGGACCAGCGGACTGATCTTGACGAGGCCGAAGCGGCCATCCCAGCCGACGGTTGGTGCGTTGGCGCGTTCAGGCGTTTGATCGCGCCGGATCGCCGTGATCCAGGCGTCGAACTTGGACAGCGTCGCCCGAAGCGGCGCAACCTTGCGCAAGTCGCAGCAGCGATCCGGCTGACGCAACCAGAGCTCGCCACCTTCACGCGCCGCCTGCTCTGCAACGGTGAACTCGGGCCGTACGGCGCGGATGGTCACGCCGTAGCGCGCTTCGAGACGGCGCTTGAGCTCGTCGGTCTCCGGAAACAAGAGGCCGGTGTCGAGCGTGAAAATGTCAATCGGCAGTCCCGCCCTCGCCGCCATGTCGATGACCGCGACGTCCTCGAGGCCGAGGCTGGCCGCGAACGTCAGTCGTGGCGCGTACTGATCGGCCGCCCAGCGCAAAATGCTTTCGGCCGATTGGTCCTCGAGCGCGCGGGCCGCCGCCGCGAGCTCCTCGTGCGAGCTCGGTGTGGTCGATGACTGCGACTGAATCATGAGAGCAGTTCCTCCAGCGCCTGACGTACCGCCGCCACGGCTTCGGCATCCGACCCGGCACTCCTCGCGAGCCGGACCAGCCGCTCGGCGGCGCTCGGGCGCGTCGCCGACGCCGCATGACGGCCGAGCGAATCGGCGATCATGCCCGCTCCAGCCGTGAAGTTGGTCCGCGGATCGATCAGGACGAAGCTTCCGGTGGCGCGGACTTCTCGATACCGGTCGAAGATGACTGGCCGCGCCGTCGAGACGGTCACGGATCCGATTTGATTGAGCACGAGCGCGTGATCGACTTCCGCCGTGACCGTGCGGGTCGTGTGCTTCAGAAGATAGACGCGGGCGGGATCGAGCGGGCGTGCGTCCATCCAAACGACATCGGCCTTGAACTTCTGGCCGACTTCGATATCACCGCGCGCCAGCACGTCGCCCCGGCTGATGTCGATCTCGTCCTCGAGCATCAGGGCCACCGAGATCGGCGATCGCGCCTCATCGAGGTCGCCATCCCAGGTCACAATGCGCTTGACCAGCGTTTGGCGGCCCGACGGCCACGCGGTAACCAGGTCGCCGGGGCGGATGGTTCCCGATACGATTTGGCCGGCATAGCCGCGGAATGAGTGGTCGGGCCTGAGCACCAGCTGCACCGGGAAGCGAAACGGCTGGCCGTGCTGGCTGCGCTCGACGTCCACTGTTTCGAGGTACTCGAGCAGCGGCCGCCCGTCGAACCACGGCGTACGGGTGCTGTGCGTGATGACGTTGTCGCCGTGAAGCGCGCTCATCGGAATCGAATGCAGCCGCGCGTTCGGCAGCAGGGCCGCGAATTCGTCGCGAATGCCCTCGAACACGCCGCGGTCGAAGTCTACGATATCCATCTTGTTGATCGCGACGACGAAATCCGAGATGCCGAGCAGTCTGGCAATCTGTGCGTGCCGGCGGGACTGGACGCGTACGCCATGCCTCGCGTCGACGAGCAGGATGGCGACCTCGGCGGTCGACGCGCCGGTCGCCATGTTCCTCGTGTACTGCTCGTGACCCGGCGTGTCGGCGAGGATGAACTTGCGGCGGGCCGTCGCAAAATAGCGATAGGCCACGTCGATCGTGATTCCCTGTTCGCGCTCCGCGCGCAGGCCGTCGGTGAACAACGAGAAGTCGATCGGTCCGGCCGTGCGGTTTTTCGACGCCCTCTCAACGGAATGCACCTGGTCGTCATAAACCGCGCGGGAGTCGTACAGGAGCCTGCCGATGAGCGTGCTTTTGCCGTCATCGACGCTGCCGGCGGTGCAGATGCGAAGGAGACCGGACACTAGAAGTACCCCTCGCGCTTCTTGAGCTCCATCGATCCGTCCTGATCGTGATCGATGATGCGCAGCTGCCGCTCGGAGTTCCTGGCGGGGATCAGCTCGTCGATGATCTTCGGCACGGTGTCGGCATTCGACCTGACGGCGCCGGTGCACGGAGAGCAGCCAAGTGAGCGCATGCGACACATGATGCGCTGCGGCCGCTCTCCGGGGAGCAGCGGTACAAACGGTTGTTCGAGAGAGATGAGCGCCTCGCCGCGCACGACCACCTCGCGCTCCTTCGCGAAGTACAGCGGCACTACTGGAATCTTCTCGATGTCGATGTAAGACCAGACGTCGATCTCGGTCCAATTCGACAGCGGGAATACGCGGATGCTCTCGCCCTTGTGGATTCGGCCGTTCAGCAGGTTCCACAATTCGGGCCGCTGATTTTTCGGATCCCACTGGCCGTTCGCGTCCCGCAGCGAAAAGATCCGTTCTTTGGCGCGCGAGCGCTCTTCGTCCCGGCGCGCGCCGCCGAACGCGGCGTCGAAGCCGCCGGCTTCGAGACCGTCAAGCAGCGCCTTGGTTTTCAATGCGCCGCAGCACCGCTGCGTGCCGACGAGAAACGGCTGCGTACCGTCGGCAATCGCTTCGGTGTTGGTTTGGACGATCAGGCGCGCCCCGACTTCGGCGGTGTAGCGATCGCGGAACTCGATCATCTCGCGAAATTTGTAGGTCGTGTCGATATGGAGCAGCGGAAACGGAATCGGTCCCGGGTAGAACGCCTTCTGGGCCAGCCTGAGGAGCACCGAGGAGTCCTTGCCGATTGAATAGAGCATGACCGGGCGTTCGAACTCGGCCATGACTTCCCGCATGATGTGAATGCTCTCGGCCTCGAGTGCACGCAGATGCTCGTGCGACGAGACTGCGGCCGGCGAGCCGGAGGGGGGACTCGCGGGGCGGTCGGGTGTAGAGGCGGACGGCACGGTCACAGCATCCTTTTCGACCCGCCAGTTGACACGCAGCAGGTCCTGTTAAAAAAACAAAAGCCCGGGAGGGCATCCCGGGCTTGGTCGGTCTGTACCGCCCGTGGGCGGTTACTGGTTCACGAAAGCTAGACCATCAGCGCGGGGTCCCCAGAGGTCCTGGGACAACAACAGGCGCAGGTCTTGGCCACGAACACGATGTCCCCAGTATACACCGGGGACAACCAGCCCATTCAGCCGTGGCCGAGCTCGCCAGGCACCTGTAACATCCCCCCATGAGCGTCATTCCAGGCCGTTCCCGCGTCATGACCACCCAGGGGATTGTCGCAGCGAGTCAGCCACTTGCCGCCGCGGCCGGCGTGCAGGTCCTGGAGGCCGGCGGGAACGCCGTCGACGCGGCCATTGCGGCCAACGCCGTCATGGGGGTCGTGGAGCCCCAATCGTGCGGCATCGGCGATCTCTTCGCCATCGTCTTCGACGCCGCTACGGGTGACCTGCACGGGCTCAACGCCTCTGGATGGACCCCGGCCGGACTCACGCCCGCCATGTTGAAAGCAAAAGCACTGTCGGAAATGCCGAGCGGCGGTATCCACACGGTCACAGTGCCGGGAGCCGTGGCCGGCTGGGAAGCGCTGGCTGCCCGGCACGGCACACGGCCTCTGGCTGATCTCCTGACACCCGCCATCTCTTGTGCGGAGGAAGGCTTTCCCGTCACCGACGTCATCGCGGCGCACTGGGATGTGCTCGGTCCGAAGCTGGCAAGCCAATCGAGTGCGGCGACCACCTACATGCCGGACGGCCGGCCGCCGCGGGCCGGCGAAGTGTTCCGCAACCCCGATCTGGCGGACTCGCTCAGACTCATCGCTCGCGCTGGGCGTGACGGGTTCTATCGCGGTCCGACCGCGGACGCCCTGCTCGCCGCTTCGCGTGATCTCGGCGGCACGATGGACGCCAGCGATTTACGCGAGCTCGAGCCGGAATGGGTCGATCCGATCTCGACGACGTATCGCGGCTGGACCGTTTACGAGCTGCCGCCAAACACTCAGGGTCTCGCCGCGTTGCTGATGCTCAATCTGCTGGAGGAATTTCCGCTGTCAGAGTACGGCTTTCACAGCGCCAATGCTCTGCACGTGATGATCGAAGCGAAGAAGCTGGCCTACGCCGACATGCTCCAGCACGTCGGCGATCCTCGCTTCTCGGCGGCCTCGTTGACCCCGCTGCTGGACAAGAGCGCGGCAAGGGTCCGCGCCCGATTGATCGATCCCCGCCAGGCCGCTGCCGACGTTCACCCGTCGGTGCTTCCGGGTCTCACGTCCTCGGTGGGCGCCGACACGATTTACATGTGCGCCATCGACCGGCATGGCAACATCGTGTCCCTCATCCAGAGCATCTACGAAGGTTTCGGCAGCGGGATCGTGCCGCCGCGCACCGGTTTCGCGCTGCACAATCGAGGCGCACTGTTCACGCTCGACGAAGGTCATCCCAACGTCCTCGCGCCACGCAAACGTCCCCTCCACACGATCATTCCGGCCTTCATGAGCCAGGGCCGCGTGCGGATCGGGTTCGGGATCATGGGCGGCTTCAATCAGGCGCAGGCGCACGCTCAGTTTGTCGCCAACATCGTCGATTACGGGCTCGACATTCAGCAGGCACTCGAGGCCGGGCGCTTCACGAAGCGGACCTTCACCGGCACCGACGTGATGCTCGAAGCACACATTCCCGAGAGCACGCAACGTGCCCTGGCCGCCCGCGGGCACCACATCACCGTGGTGCCGCCGCGAACCGGTACCTTCGGCTACGGACAAGCGGTGATGAGCGATGGCGCGGACGTTCATTATGGCGCGTCCGATCCGCGGCACGACGGCGCGGCGATTCCGGAAGGGCCTGCTCCGAGGCGGGACTAGATCACGCGAAGTTCGAGGGGCGCGAGGTCGAGGCCCTCGACGAGCACGTCGGGGGCCGTCGCCACCCTCAAGACCAGATAGTGCGTGCGCTACTTCGCGGCAACCGGAACGCCAATTGGCACCGTGTCGGCCTGTCGCGCCGAGCGCAGCGCAAACGCGATCACCGCCGCAGCGATAGCCAGGACGGCGCTGCCGTAGAAGCAGGCGGTCCATGTGCCAAAGCGCTCGAAGAGCATCGCGGCGATCCCGCCGGCGACGATCGAGGCCAGGCCCTTGGCCGAGTACAGCACGCCGTAATTCGACGTGGCGTGGCGCGTGCCGTAGTAGTCGCCGAGGAGCGATGGGAACAGCGAGAATACCTCACCCCAGGTGAAGAATGTCAGGACGAGCGTGACGGTGAAGAGCGTTCCCGACAGCCGGCCCACGGTGAGCACGAGTACGAGGCACAGCGCCTGTAACGCAAATGCGACGCCCATGGCCAGCTCGCGTCCGATCTTGTCCGAGACCCAGCCCCACGAGATGCGGCTGGCCCCATTGGCGAGAGCGTTGAGCGACGTGGCAAACGCGAGCGCCGTGGCGGGAATCCCCCATGACTGCGCGATCGGTCCGGCGTTGGCGGTGACGAGCAACCCGCCGGTGGCCATCATCACGAACGCGAGATAGATGGCATAGAACTGCGGCGTCCGCAGCATCTCGCCCGTCGTGAAGTGGTGTTGTCCGAGTGCGCTCGAACCTGCAGCCGCTTTGGCCGTCGCGGGCTGCGCGGGCGGATGCCGCAGGAACTGCGCCACGATCAGGATGACGACCCCTTGAAAAATGCCCGTCCAGATGAACGCGGCCTGATAACCCCGGCTCTGGATCGCCCAGGCGATGAATGGAATGAACAGCGCCGTGCCTCCGCCGAATCCGGCAGCAATCAGCCCGGCGGCGAACCCGCGATCCTTGGTGAACCACTTGAGCGCCGACCCCATGCAGCCGCCGTAGACGAGCGCGGCGCCAATCCCGGCGATCACATACAGCACGTACAGCATGGTCAGCGAATTCACCAGCCCGAGACCCGCCCAGCCGATGCCGCACAGCACACCAGCGATCGTGGTGAAGATTCGCGGACCGAGACGGTCGATGAGAAAACCTTGCGCCGGCTGCACCCACGTCTGGAAGAGCACGAAGAGCGTGAAGGCCCACTGGATGTCCGACAGCCTCCATCCGGTGGATTGCTGCATCGGCCTCACGAACAGCGTCCAGGCGTACTGGAGATTCGCAATCATGATCATCGCGATCAGCGAGGCGATGAGCTGGAACCACCGACTGTTGATCTTCACGTCGTCCTCCACTCAGCTGAAGGTTTCGCCAGCCGCTGGTCGATCGAAACCGGCAGTTCGATGCCCAGCCTGGCCGCAACGGCCTCGGTTTCGCGCATGATATCGCGAATGGCCGCCGATACCTCAGGGTGACGTGCGAGCTCTTCCAGGTCCCTGCGTCAGGGCACCGCGTTCTTGGTCTGGTCGCGTCCACGTTGGGCACGGGGGCGACGGGTGGAACGCTCGTCGTGCCGGGGGGCGCAGGGAGATGCGCTCACGTCGTCAGTCCCTCTCTGAAGCAGCGGTATCATACCTCCCGAGAGGTCGGCCGAGCCGGAGGAGAGTCGGACGCGCGGGCCGGAATCGACCCCCCGCGTCCCGGGGCGCGTCAGCGGCTCGGCGACGGAAACTGCAGATTTCCGCCGACGGCGTGCGGTGCATGGTCTTGCCGGGCGTCGAACGCCTCGGCGGCGGCCGCCAGCGGCGCGTGCACCGCGAAGAAGCGGTAGAGCAGGAAGGCATCCACGACAATCACAGCGGCGAGCACGTTGTACGCGGCCAGGCCTTCGACGAGCTGCAGATCGTGCAGCAGCGTCGAAATGCCGAAGCCGACGACCCACGCGTCAAAGCTCATACACACGCGCCGGAACGTCTCGGGCCGGATGTGCTGAATGAGATAGGCCCCGATGGGCACGCCGATCGCGATGCTGGGAAGAATCAGCGGGATGAGCGCCATGCTCTCTCGGCTGTAGAGGCCGGCATAGGCATAGGCGATCGCTGTAAAGGTCGACTCGGCGAGCCGAACGAATCCCAGCGCGGCCCGGAAGTCGCGCTTCGTCAGGCCCTGATTACTCAACATCACCGCCAGCGGTGGCCCCGAAATCGTGGTAACGGCATAGAGCACGCCCACGCCTCCGCCGAACGCCAGACCCACCGATCGCTCCGACCGAAGCGGCCGCCGGAATCCAGCTGCCTGGAGCAAGATGAGCGGCAGCAGCGCGACGAAGGTACCGAACTTCAGCCACGCCGGACTGACCTGCGAGACGATGGCGGTGCCGATCAGCACGCCGGGGAGCAATCCAATGACGATGGGTAGGACGCGGCGCCAGACAATCGGCAACGCGTCGCGGTTGACCCAGAGTACGTATGCGTTGAGCCCGACCTCGATGGGGACGAGCGCCGGGTTGAGGACTCGGTTGGCCAGGAAGAGCAGCGCCAGGGGCACGGTGATCGACGAAAACCCATAGCCGAGGGCTCCGTTGACGATCGCCGCACCGAAGGTAATGGCCCCGAGCGCAATGCCGTACGATTCCATCGTGCTCATCCTCGCGAACGTCGCGAACACTGCCGGAAAGCAAAAAAGCCCGGAAGCGGCGATCCGCCTCCGGGCTTCGGAACAATCTCTGGGGATTCAGGTGTTACTTGGCGCTATCGGATCCCACACGAGGAACGTGCCGGAGCGGAGGCATCGGATGCCTGACAACAACAACACGCAGCGCGGCGCTCAATGGGGGACACTATCGGCAGTCTGCCCGAAGTTCCGTCGGTCTGTCAATTCCTATCGCCCCGGGGAAGCGAGCGAGAGGGATAACCGAAGCGCTATTTCTCATCGCTGCGCAACGTCTCGTGTTCTGATTGCCCTCAGTTCCGCGACTCGCTAGCCGCGCGGCTGCGGTGTGACGCGCAGGTAGGGCTTCTTGGCCACGAACCCCGGGAATCGCTTCTGAGCGTCTTCGTCGCTGACCGCAGGCACGATGATGACGTCCTCACCGGCCTTCCAGTCCGCGGGGGTCGCCACCTGATGCTTGGCAGTGAGCTGCAACGAATCGAGCACTCGCAGTATTTCGAGGAAGTTGCGCCCGGTGCTGGCAGGATACGTGAGGGTCAACTTCAGCTTGTTGTCCGGACCGATGATGAACACCGAACGGACAGTCGCCGTATCGCTCGCATTCGGATGGATCATGTCGTACTGGTCGGCGATGCTCCGGTCAGGATCGCTGATGAGCGGAAAATTCAAGGTGGCACCGGTCACCTCCTCGATGTCCTGCGCCCAGCGATTGTGTGAATCGAGCGGGTCGACGCTCAATCCGATGACTTTGGTGTTGCGCTTCTCGAACTCCGGCTTCAACTTGGCCACGGCACCAAGTTCGGTCGTGCAGACCGGTGTGAAATCGCGCGGATGAGAGAAGAGCACGGCCCAGCTATTGCCCTTCCATGGCAGGAAATCGATCCGACCCTGGGTGGTATCGGCTTGAAAGTCGGGTACCTCGTCGCCTAGTCGAATAGCCACACGGCACACTCCGTTTCTGTTTGTCCTTCCTTTCTTGTTTGACGCCGGGTGCGTGTCAGTTGGTGCGCGTGGCTTTCTGCGCCAGCAATCCTTCGACGATCGCGGTGATTTCTTCCTTGCCTTTGGCGTAAACGTCGCCCGTGGCCTTGCTGGCGAAACCGGCGTGGATGCTCTTGATGCGCCCGTCACGACCCACGAAGATCGTCGTTGGGAACGCGTTCAGATTCTCTGCCTGAGGAACTTTCTCGGCGAGCTCGTCGGGAATTCCGGCGAGCACGACTGGATACTCGATGCCGAAGTTCTTCATGAAGGCTTTGAGACGTACCGGATTCTTCAGCTGGTCCGCCTCCTCGAAGGCGAAAGCGATAATCTCCAGACCTTCACCGCGATATTTCTTGTACAGCTCGGTCAGGAACGGCGCCTCATCGTGGCAGTTCGGGCACCAGCTTCCCGTCATGCTGATCATGAGCACCTTGTTCTGAAAGCGCTCGTCGGTGTTCGACACCGTCCGGCCGTCCAGGTCGGGGAAACTGAACGTGAACACGGCGTTCGGATCCTTCGCACGGGTGTGCGCCATCGGATCCGTGGGTTCGCCGACCGCCCTGGCGCGCGCATCGTCCAGGCGATACGCGACCATCTGAGTCTGCTTGTTCTGCAGGATGTCGAGGCTGCCGTCGGCGACCGGTGTGATTTCGAGGAGCAGCGGCCGCGCTCCCGAGAAGTGGCTGATCACGAACTTGCCGTCGCGGAACGACCCCGTGAGAGCGCCCGTGTCGCCATCGATGCGAAGGATCGCGGCCGACACGTCATTGCCGTTCTGTTTCACCAAGAGCCGCCAGGACTGCTCGCCCTTGTTGCTCTCGCGCGGGATCCTCCACTCGCCGCCGATGTCGGGCGCCGAAGCGCCCGCGCTCGGCGCATCGGCCGAACGCTGCGCACTGAACGGATATGGGGCGCCGCGGGTGCCACGGTTGTACGAACCCTCGAGCCGGCCGTCTTTCAACACCGCGTCGACGCGGGTCCCGTACTGATCGAAGGCGAGGCGCACGTTGTCCTGCTCACGCTGGCCGCTGGTCGACGTGACTTTGATGTCGCCGTCGAAGAACGACGCTTGAAGCTCCGGTCCGTTACCGACGATCTCGAACTCGAACGGGATCTCGATCTTGTTGACCACAACGGTGCCCTCCCATCGGCCGTCGAGCTGCTGGGCGCGGGAGACACAGCCGGCCATCGACAATCCGAGGCTGACGACGGCGATGAGACGAGAGGGGGTCATGATGTCTCCCTTCGAGTAGTGCGGCTGGCGACCGCACATAGAGCCCAAAAACGAGAAAGCCCGGAAAGCACGTCCCTTCCGGGCCGTCGGCTGCGGCCTCGCCGTCTGAGCGATTTCAGGCCGGCGGCTCCTGGCTTTAACGCAGCGCGATCGGCGCGGGATACAGAGTGCTGCAACAACAGACGCGGGTGAACATTACGACGCCACGAGGCTGAACTGGCAGCACTATGCCCGAACGAAAAAAGTCGTGTCAAGCCAAAGCGGGCAGACTGACGTCTGTCCTAGGCGCCGGACACCGGCTGGACGTCATAACGGACTCTCACATCGACGGAATCGATGAGATCGTCGGCCAATCGAGGGCTTACGGCTGGCACAGTGGTTGCGGCTGGCGGGCACGCCACCTGTCAGGAGTCCACTTCGTGCGTCGCTATTTCCGGTCCATCCTGTTCGCCCTCGCGCCGCTTCCGGCCTTCCTCCTCGCCTGGCCGACAGCGGCCAACGCCCAGCACCGCGGTCGCGAAGTGTCCCGGGTCGTCGTCACTGGGCCGGCCTACGTCCATGGCCCAGCCTACTTCCATGCGCCTCTCTACGGCCCCTCGCTCGAGTATCAGTGGGGCTATCCCTATCCTTATCCATATCCGCTGGCGCCCGAAGCCAGCCTCCGCCTCGAGGTCAAGCCGCGAGATGCTCAGGTGTACGTCGACGGTTACTACGCTGGCGTGGTGGACGAGTTCGACGGCACGTTCCAGCGGCTGCACGTGCTGCCGGGACAGCATGAAATCATCATCTACAAGGAAGGCTACCGTTCCGTGCGCGAGCGGCTCTATCTAAGCCCCAACAGCTCGAAGAAGCTAACTCACGAGCTGGCTCCGCTCCCTGCGGGCGAACCCAACGAGCCGATCCCGACGCCTGCCGCCGAGCCGCAGCCACCACCCGACGGCGGGAACACCGCGCCGCCAACCGGCAGACGGGGTCCTCAGCCTCGTCGTGGACCTGACGCGCCGGCCGGGACAGGACGTCAAGAGACGACCGGATCGGTGGCCATCCGCGTGGAACCGGCTGACGCCGAGGTGCTCATCGACGGGGAGCGATGGGCTGGCACCTCCGACGACGATCGTCTGATCGTTCAGCTGAGCGAGGGCCGTCACCAGGTCGAGGTTCGCAAGCCAGGCTTCCGCCCTGTGACCCTGGAGGTCGAAGTCCGCCGCGGCGAGACCGCTCCGGTGAATGTAAGCCTCATGCCCAATTAGGGAATGAGGGACTGTGGAATGAGGGAATGGTAATAGTCGAATGACGAAGTCCATTCCCTGATTGCCATTCCCTGATTGCCATTCCCTCATTCCCTCAATCTCTCATTCCCCAATTCCGCCGGGTCTTGGCCCCGTATAATCCATCCCATGCCCTCATTTTGGCGTGGGGCGGGCGGTGTGACTCGTCGTCAAGCCACCGCGGCCCTGTCGCTTCTCGTCGCACTCGCCTGCTTCGGTTCGCTCCCAACCGCTGCTCAAACCCCTTCAGCTCCCCTTTCACTCGACCAGGTCATCCCACTCGACACGGCGGTGAGCACCGGCACGCTGCCGAACGGCCTGCGCTTCGTCATCCGCAGGAACGATCAACCGGCAAAACGCGTGGCGCTGCGGCTGGCAGTAAAGACGGGTTCGCTGGACGAGGCTGACGATCAGCAAGGGCTTGCGCATTTCATCGAGCACATGGCGTTCAACGGCAGCGCGCACTTCAAGCCCGGAGAGCTCGTGTCGTACTTCGAGTCGGCCGGTGCGCGCCTCGGTCCTCACGTGAACGCCTACACCAGTTTTGAGGAAACGGTGTACATGCTGGAGCTGCCGACTGACACCGCCGAGGTCGTCAACCGCGGTCTCGTCGCGCTGTCGGACTTCGCCGGTGGATTGACCCTCGATCCAGAGCAGGTCGAAAAGGAACGTGGAGTCGTCATCGAAGAGTGGCGCGGCAGACTGGGAGCCGGGACGCGCGTCCGCGACAAACAGCTGCCGGTGCTGTACTACCGGTCGCGTTACGCCGAACGTCTGCCGATCGGCAAGCCAGAGGTTCTGCGTACGGCCCCGGTGGCGCGCCTGCGGGCGTTCTACGACACGTTCTACCGGCCTGACCAGATCGCCGTGATCGTCGTCGGTGATATCGAACCGTCGCAGATCGAAGTCGCCATCCGGGACGCGTTCGGATCGCTGAAGGCGCGGGCCCCTGAGGTCGCGCGGCCCAGTGCATCGATTCCTCTCTCCGCGGATCTTCGCTTCAGCATCGTGACCGACCCAGAGATCACGCAGTCGTCGGTGCAGTTCATCCGGCGACACGTGGCGGAGCGCGATCGTCTCGTGCGTGATTACCGGCGCAGCCTCGTCCAGCGCCTCGCCGATCGGATGTTCAACGAACGGCTGGCGGAACTGGCCCGCAAGTCTGATGCGCCGTTCTTGAGCGCCGGCGCGGGCGGCGGAGGGCTATCACCGACAGTCGACACGTACAACCTGAGCGCGCGTGTACCCGACGGTGGTCTTGCCGCTGGCCTCACGGCGGTCCTGACCGAAGCACGACGCGTCGGCCAGTTCGGTTTCACCACCCAGGAACTCGACCGCGCCAAGCGCTCGATGATCTCTTTCTATCAACGCGCATTCAACGAGCGGAACCGGACCGAAAGCGGTTCGTTCGCCGGCGAGTACGTCTCGTGGTTCTTGAACGACGAGCCCAGTCCGGGCATCGAATACGAGCACCGCCTCGTGCAGCAGGTGATGCCCGGCATCACGCTCGATGAGGTGTCGGCGCTCGTGCGGCAGAGGCTCGCCGACGAGAGCCGCGTGATAATGGCCACGGCACCGGAGAAAGCAGGACTGACGGCGCCGACCGAGACCGAGCTTCGCGCCGCGGTCCAGCGCGCTGAGGCTCAGGAGGTCACGGCCTGGACCGAAGAGAGCGGCGCGACGGAGCTCCTCGCAAAGAAGCCCGAGACGGGACGCGTCACCGATCGCCGGACGCTCGCCGACCTCGGCGTGACGGTCGTGCGGTTCGGCAACGGCATCGAGGCCTGGCTCAAGCCGACAGATTTCAAGAACGATCAGGTCGTGTTCGCGATGTATGCGCCGGGCGGAGCCTCTCTTGCCGCGCCCGATGACTTCACGGAAGCGTCGCTCGCGACCTCGTACGTCGGGCTTTCCGGCGCTGGCGGCATCAAAGCAACTGATCTCGACAAGTTGCTCGCCGGCAAGCGGGCGTCGGCATCGCCCTTCATCGGCCTGTCGAGCCACGGTTTCAACGGATCGGCGTCGCCGTCGGAGCTCGAAACGGCACTCCAGCTGCTCTACATCCAGTTCACGGCGCCCGGCGATGATGCCCAGGCATTTGCGCTGATGCAGCGGCAACTGCTCTCGATGGTCGCCAACCGTGGCCGGAGCCCGGGCGAGGTGTTCAGCGAAACCGTCGACCAGATGAACACCTCTCATCACTACACGGCGCAGCCGCTGACGACCGATGTCGTCAACAGCCTCGACCGCACGACGATGCAGTCGTTCTACAAGGCGCGGTTCGCCAACGCTGCCGACTTCACCTTCTTCATGGTCGGCGCGTTCGACGTCGAGTCTGCGATCTCTCAGCTCGCCCAATATGTCGGCGCGCTGCCGTCCACCGGGGCGCGGACCGCGTCGTTCAAAGATTTGGCCATCAAGTTCCCGGCCACCATCGAGCGCGCCACCGTCGAGAAGGGCCAGGAACCCAAGGGCCAGATCGCCATCAGTTTCTACGCCGACCCGTCGGCCGATCCCGTCGAGCAGGAACGGGTGATCGCAGCCACGACGGTGCTGGAGACGACGCTTCGCGACATGCTGCGCGAAGAGCTCGGTCAGACATACACGGTGTCGGTCGGTCTTGCACAGCAGCTTCCGCAGCGAGGTGACGGCCACGTCCAAGTCACGTTCGGCGCCGCGCCGGAAAACATTCAGGCGATGACCGATCGCGTGCTGCAGGAGGTCAAGCGGCTTCAGCTCGAGGGACCTTCCGCCGACCTGACCAACCGGGCCAAGGAAACCGCGCGCCGCGGCTACGAGACCGCGCTCAGTCAGAACAACTATTGGCTGCGGCGCCTTCAGACGATTCACATGCTCGGCGGCAACCCGCGCGACGTGCTGACACGCCGCGAGCGGATCGATGCGGTCACGCCGGCGGTGCTGCAAGAGACGTTCAAGACGTATCTGCCGCTCGATCGTTACACGGTGGTGACGCTGGTCCCCGCCAAGTCAGGTCCGTAGCTTTCAGGAAAATCGGTGCTCCGAACGGTCCAGGTTTTTGTTGTTGTAGCGCTCAGCTGCGCGGTGCTCGCGGCGCAGGGTCCTGCGTTCAACGAGCGCAAGCTCTTCCGTTCCAGCGTCGACATCACCAGCGTGACCGTGACGGTGCTGGACGCGGAGGGCCGTCTCGTCCGCGGTCTGGACCGCGACGCCTTCGACATCTTCGAAGACGGCGATCGGCAGACGATCACTCAGTTCATCGGTGAGCGCGTCCCGGTCAGCCTTGGCGTGTTGCTGGACACCAGCGACAGCATGTTTGGGGTGCGCCTGCAGGAGGCCCGCGCGGCCATCGATCGGTTCCTGTTCGAGCTCCTCGACCGGCAGGACGAGTTTTTCGTCCTGGCGTTCAATCATGTGCCTCACTTGCTCACCGAGTGGACAGCCGACCCGGACGTGGTGCGCCCGGCCCTCGACGGCATCCGGCCATCGGGCGCCACCGCCGCCTACGACGCGGTCATGAACGGCCTGCCGCTGTTCGAACGGCGCAACCGTCAGCGGGCGGCGCTGCTGATTGTCTCGGACGGCGCCGATACCGCGTCCGATACGACGATTCGCGAGCTGCGCAACGCGCTGCTGCGCAGCGACGCCTTCGTGTACGCCATCGCCATCGATGCGCGCGCCAATCAGGCGATCAACACCCGCGTCAACCCTCAGGCGCTCCGCGAGATCACCGATCAGAGCGGTGGGCGGACCGAAGTCATCGAGACGACGGCCGATTTACAGGACGCCACGGCGCGCATCGCCGAGGAGCTGAGCAACCAATATCTCCTTGGCTACGTGTCGTCCCACCCCGCCGATGGGCGGTATCACAG
This sequence comes from Acidobacteriota bacterium, assembly GCA_046734915.1. GTDB lineage: Bacteria > Acidobacteriota > Vicinamibacteria > Vicinamibacterales > CAVVIG01 > VFZL01. Next base: position 35,147 of record JBKPSC010000308.1, read on the forward strand.
CATCCGCGTCCGGCCCAGAAACGGCGAATACCGCGTGCGGGCGCGCAATGGCTATGTTGCTGGCGGACGAACCAAGAACTAGGCCGGGTGGGGACATTCTTGAGACATTAGTCCGCGAACTCGACACATTTGTTGGAAGAGGCTTCGAGTGAGCCGCGAGAAGGGGACGTTTCCCAGCACCTTTTGCCCGTCGACAGTACGCTCTGATGGGCGTAGTTCTTGCTGAAACCGCGTCATCGTGCGCCTGCCTCATACCCTCACCGCACGCGAGCACGCCACGGCATCGCCGCTCTGGCTCGTTTCCAACGAGCCGCTCGTCAACGACCTCGTCGAGTATCTCGACGCGATGCGGCGCGATATCGAGGCGGCGCCGCATCGGCGGCATACGTTCGAGTTCAGCCGCTCCACGCTCCAGGACGTGCGGGCGGCGTTCGCCCGCCTCATCCGGCATGGCGAAGGGCGCCTCCACCGCTTCTGCGAGCTGGCCTGCGACACCTTTTTTGACGGCCGCTACGCCCTTCAGAGCGTCGCCGTCGGCAGCGTCATCACCACCGGGGAGAAGTTCACGCTCGTCCAGGACATCACCTCGCGGGATCTGTACTCCCAGACCGACCTCGATCTCGGCAACCGCCAGGTCCGCCGCTTCCGCTACTTCGATGGCGAGCGCTGGAGCCGGGCCAGACTGGTCGCCAACGTCGTCGAGTACCAGCCCGAGGCGATCAATGACTGGCGCGTCTACAAGATGGTCAGTCGAATCAAGGCCGAGGAACAAATCTGGAACAAAGTCGTTGACACGATTTTCGGCCTCGACCGCCTCGTTCAACTGGACAAGCAGCTGCGCCATCTGAACCGGTTCGTCAAGGACGTCTTCGGGGTGAAGTTCGTGGTCGGGGATCAGGAGGCCGTGCGGGCGTTGCAGGAGGCGCTCATCGGGCTCGAATGGTCACCGCAGCGTCTGGCGCAGCACAAGGTTCCCGTCCGCCCGACGACGATTCGCCTCGAATGCCTGGAGGTCAAGGACTACATGGACCCCCGGGAAGGGATCAAGGCGTCAGGCTGGGAAGCCATCAAATCGGTCTTCAGCTGGTGGGACACCATGATCGAGGTCCAGGTCCAGCCGCTGGCCAATTACCTCCAGGAGCGCGAGCGGCTCACCAAGGAGAGCCACGCCGGCTTCAAGACCCGGCGCGAGGACCTGCGGAACCAGATCGCGGCCAGCATTCCGCTGTTCGGCTTCTATCGCGATTTGCTCAAGTGGTTGTTCCTGGCGCCGGACTCCCCCGCCCCGACATTCGAGTCCGTGACGATCGTCGTCCACGACTGAGCCGTCAGGCGCGCGCGATCGGTGCGAATCGCGCTGACGTCAACCTGGCGAGATCCTCTGGTTTCAGCCGCATCTCGAGACCGCGGCGGCCGGCACTGATGCACATTCGCTCCAGCCGTTGCGCGCTGTCGTCGACGATTGTCGGCAGCCGGCGTCGTTGTCCGAGCGCGCTGATCCCGCCGGCGACATAGCCCGTCGCCTTCTCCGCCGCCGCGAGCGGTGCCATCTCGGCGCGCTTGCCGCCGGCGGCAGCGGCCAGGGCTTTCAGATCGAGTTCGCGATCGACCGGAACGAGCGCGACGAACGGCCGGCCATCCACCTGCGCAACGAGTGTCTTGAAGACGAGCGCCGGGGCGAGGCCAAGTGCTGAGGCTGCCTCCAATCCGTACGACTCCGCACCGGGCTGATGCTCGTACTCGAGCAGATCGAATTGGATGCCCGCCTTCGTCGCGACCTGGACCGCAGGAGTCATCGCTGAGCTACGGCGAATTGAGGGATTGAAGGATTTAAGGATTGAGGGATTTGGTCTTTCACAAATCCCTTAATCCGCAATCCCTCAATTGATGGTTCTAGTGCCGTTCTCCACTACATCGCGAGCGGCTTGAGCGGCACGGCTCCCGACGACTGCTGGTCGCCGGTCAGCATCCGCCGGAGATAGCCGGCCTGACCGAGGTGGAAAGCCAGATGGGCGCTGAGATGAGTCAGAAACTGACCGGTCACCATGCGGACGCCGCCGACTGCCTCGGGATATTCCCGCGCCAGGTCATCGTCGGCCAGGCGCGACATGATCCGCCCGACGACATCGGTGGTCGCGTGCAGCTCGCGCAGGAGCGCGTCACGCGAGAGGCCACGCGCGCTGAACTCCAAGTCGCGGTTGCGAACGTACGCCGTTCCTCCTAACACGTGGCCGACGAAATGCTGGAGGTTGCCGCAGACATGCAGCGTCAGAGTGCCGGCCGGATTGGTGACGCCGTCCACTGTTTTCCAGATGAGCGCTTCATCTGGAAACAGCGCGAGCTCGCTTTCGAAGCCCTGCAGATCGCGCACATACAGCCGGCCAATCCACGAGGCACAGTCAGTCATTGAAAAAGACCCTCTCTTGCAACTGCCGGCCAGCGATCGGCGGCGCGCGGGACGTCACCCTCCGCAGCGGGCGCGGCGATAGACGAACTCGATCCGCCGTTGTTTGCCTTTGTCGTTCCCCTCGATCCAGGCGGTGAGCCCGTCCGGCGTGGTCTGCTGATAGCCGACTCGCTGCGGGAAATCATGCTCCCGATTCTCGAACACGACGCGGCCGGCAGCAACGTCGACGGAGTGGAACACCGCGCTCGGCTGTTCCGCCGGGTGGGCCTCGTAAGCCAGCCGGCTACCGTCTTCCTTCAAGACGACCAGCTCGTAGTCGACCAGCTCGCCGTTGCGAACGGTGCGGCCCATCATCAGCATGCTGGTGCCGCGAGGAGCCATCCACTGCTCCTCTATCGCCCGCTGTGCGGTGACTGATTCCCAGCAGCCTTGAAGCCATGACACTTGTTGGATGCCGCCGCCACTCGCCTGCGCGACTGTCAGGACCGACAGCAGCAGGACGTGCACGTTCGCGTGAGACATGCCGCCTACTGTCTCAAGCCGAACGTGACCAGCGTGTGTCCGCTGATAACCGAGACGTACTGCTGGCCGTCGACCTGGAACGTGATCGGCGCCATCACGATTTGTCCACCGAGATTGGCTTTCCACAGCAGCTTTCCGGTCCGGGCATCGAGCGCTGTGAAGTAGCCTTCGCGGCCTCCCGTGAACAGCAGATCCGTCGCTGTCGTCAGCATCCCGGCGTCGGTGACGTCGAACTGCTCCATCGTCCAGCGGGGCTTGCCGGTCTGGGGATCCATCGCGATGACGGCGCCATTGCCGACTTCATCGGTCCAGTTGTTGATCGGCCCGCGTCGGCCGATTCCGACCGTCGGCGCGCCGGGGACGGGCGCCAAAACTGTGAATCCGCCGCCCAAGAAGGGCCTGCCAGCCTCGTAGGACGCGGTCTCCTTGCGGTAGATCGTCGCGTAGTCCTGCCAGGCCGAGAAGTAAAAGAGCCCAGTGCGCGGGCTGTATGAGGGTGGATACCAGTTGGTGCCGCCCTGGTTGCCAGGCCACGTCGGCGAGCCGGCCGGCTGTGGCGTCGGGATGGGCCGCCCGTTCGCGTCGAGCCCACTCGACCAGTTCACCTTGACGAACGGCACGCCCGACAGGAATTTGCCCGTCACCCGATCCAGCACGTAGAAGTAGCCGTTCCGGTTGGCCCAGAGCATCAACTTCGACGGCGTCCCCTTCCAGTCGGCGTCCACCAGCACCGGCACCTGAGTCGAGTCGTAGTCGTATCCATCGTTCGGGGTGAACTGGAAATGCCACTTCAACTTGCCCGTGTCGGCGTCGAGCGCGATGACGGAGTCCGAATACAGGTTGTCGCCTTTTCGCTGCTCGGGATTCCAATCGGGTCCGGGATTGCCGACGCCCCAGTACACAAGGTTGAGCGCCGGATCGTACGAGCCCGTGACCCACACCGACGCGCCGCCAGTCTTCCAGGAGTCGCCGACCCAGGTCTCATGTCCTGCCTCACCAGGACCTGGAATCGTGTAGAAGCGCCAGATCTCCTTGCCGGTCTTGGGATCGTACGCGGCGACGAAACCGCGAATGCCGTATTCGCCGCCGCCGACGCCGACGAGCACCTTGTCCTTGACGACGAGCGGTGACAGCGTGATGGAGTACGCCTGCTTGACGTCGCCGACCTCGATGTTCCAGATTGGCCGTCCACTCCTCGCGTCGATGGCGATCAGATGCCCATCGAGCGTGCCCATGAAAAGCGTATCGCCGAGGATAGCCACGCCGCGGTTGTTCGCGCCGCAGCACACCTTGGCCTCCGGCGACGGCGTGTACCGATAGAGCCAGAACATCCGGCCCGTCTTCGCGTCGACGGCCATCACGTCGTTTGGCCGCTGCGTGAGGTACATCATGCCGTCGACCACGATCGGATTCGACTGCCAGGCGCCGAAGACCTGATTCTGCAGCACCCATTTCGACTCGAGTGCGGCCACGTTGCCCGGCGTGATCTGCGACAGCGTGCTGTAGCGCTGACTGCTGTAGGTGCCGTGGTACGTGAGCCAGTTCTGCGGCTCGGCCGACGCGCGAAGAATGCGATCGTACGGGACCTGAGCGTGCACGCCGTAGGTGACGGCGGCCATGACCGCCGGAACAAGCAGGAGGCGCACTGGACGAGCGAGTCTTCGGCGCATGGTCAGAGCCCCTTCAGAGAGAGCAGGTAGGCGAGCACGTCGGAGACTTCGTCCGGCGCGAGGCTCTTCGTCGCGGGCGGCATGGGCGAGGTCTGGCCGACCTCGTACTCGCGAAGATCAGCCTTGACGAGCGAGACGAGCCGCTCTTCATCGTCGATGAGCTGCACGGTGTAGGTGTCTTCGTTCAGCCGGCGGCCGCGGATTGTGCGTCCCTCGCGTGTGACGATGCGCACCGGTCGATTGATGGGAAGCATCGCGCTCGTCGGATCGACGAGCGATCGCTGCAGCGCGGCCGGGGTGCGCTGGCTGCCGATGTCGCTCAAATCCGGCGCGGTCCGGATGCCGCGGCCGTTGACCCGGTGACAGGTGAGACAGCGCCCCTTCTCTTCAAAGAGCGCCTGACCACGCACCGGATCGCCGACGCGGATGGGCGTCCCGCTCGGGTCGAATCCGGCCCGGATGTAGGCGATGATGCCGTTCACCTCGGCGGGTTGAAAATTGAACGACGGCATGCCGCCGCTGGCAATCCCCTTTGCCAGCACGCCGGCGATGTCGGAATCAGAGGTCACACGCCGGAACTGGCCGCGCCGCAGATCGATGCCCGTGATCCCGTCGCCGTTCTGGCCGTGACAGAGCTGACACTGGGTGGCGTAGAGCTGCGAGCCTGCGGCCACGTCGGCTGCCGTATACGCGTGATCCTGCGTGTTCTGCGCCAGCGCCGGGATTGCCATGCCGACCACGAGGGCGCACACCATCGGGCCGACACGCGGTAGAGATGAGGACATGCGCCCGTTTGTACCCGAAGGGCGCGCCAATGTCCACGGGACAACTCAGGCCATCGCCGCTCCGCGCTCACGGAGCGCTTCAAAAAGAATAGACCGGTGGCAGCGCTCTTCGCGCTCGCAGTAGCAACCAATCGAGAAGGCGGTGCGGTGCGACAGGGCGGCGAGCAGATCGAGAAGACGACTTTGTTCAGCGGACTTCAACTCGGCTCGATAGCGCCGGACGAACGCTCGCCATGCAGCGTCGGTCTTGGCGCCAAGGGCCTGCTTGACCAGGGCCTCGCTGGGGGCCACGCCGGGCAGCCAGACATCGTAGAAGTCGCGCGATGCGTACTCGGATCGAGGGACGCCGCGAGGGGGCCGGCGCACCGTCCCGATCCGCAGGCCCTCACCTTTCGACCGCGGACTACCAAGACGGACGACGCGGACCGGCATCCAAGATCCTCTACCGCACGAGGCGGGGACCGGCGCTCATGCGGTTTTGCCGGACCCGCGCAGGAATTCGAGCAGCAGCCGCGCCACTTCGGCCGGCTGTTCCTGTTGCACCCAGTGCCCGGCACCGTCGATGAGATGAACGCCTCTCATCTGTGTGCAGGCGGTTTTCTGCATCGCCTCCAGGCTGCCGGCGCGCTGATAAACACCCCAGTCGCTTTTGCCCGAGATGAATACCGATGGCACGTCGATCGTTCGCCCGGCGAACAGCGCCAGCTCCGCGGACCACTTGGGGTCCTGTCCAATGCGATACGACTGCAGGCCGCCCTGGAAGCCCGTCCGGCCGTACTCGCCGCTGTACACCCGTAGCTCGTCGTCCGGCAGCCACTTGCACGCGGCGACGGCTGCCGGTGTGGGCATCACCGGCGCGACGGTTTCGGCCATGCCCTTGTCGCGATCCATGACGTAGTAGCGCGGCAGCTTCGCGAGCTCGGCCGCGTTGTAGGCCGTCAGCGGATGCGGCTGGTTCTCCTTCCAATCGGCGCTCTTGAAGTGGTAGTAGGCGCGCAAGAAGTCGTGAATTCCCTGCTTCGCATGCCACATGTTCTCGTTGGCCGGACGCGTCGCGTAGTACGCCTGATAGTGCTTGCGCGGGACAGGCAGGGCGGCGAGATCGGCATCGACGCCGCGCGCGGTCGAGGCCGGCGGCCGCGGCGGTTGATCCAGCGTGTTCAGCGGCAAGGCCGGCGCGCCGCCAAACGGCGCGCTCATCAGGGCGACGGCGCGAAAGACATCTGGACGGGTCAACGCGCACCAGGCCGCCACGGGCGATCCATAGTCGTGGCCGACAACGGCGGTCACCGACCGGTAGCCGAAGGCCGCCACAATGCCGAGCATGTCGCGAACGTGATTGAGCGTCGTGAAGGGCGACAGGTCATCGTCAAAGGTCACGTCGGTGCCGCCCGAGCGCCCGTAGCCGCGTTGATCAGGCGCAATCACGTGGAACCCCGCCTGCGCCAGCGGCA
>JBKPSC010000309.1:0-9406 GCA_046734915.1 Acidobacteriota bacterium
GAGTCGTAGGTCTTACGTCTTGTGTCTTACGCCTTGAGACCTGAGACGTAAGACACCTGCGACGTAAGACCTGAGACCTGAGACCTGAGACAACTAGCGCGCAGTCCGCCGCTGCCGACGAAACGCCTGCGGGGTGACGCCCGTCCAGCGCTTGAACGCGCGGTGGAAAGCCGCCGGCTCGGAGTACCCCGCGAGATAGGCGACCTCGCCGATGGCCAGCGACCGGTTCTCCATGTGGCGTTCGGCGATTTCACGTCGGACGTCTTCACACAACTCCTGGTACGACAACCCCGCCGCCGAGAGCCGTCGCTGCAGCGTGCGTGACGAGACGCCCAGGTCCCTGGCGATGAGGTCGATCGCGATCTCGCCGCGGGCCAGTCGCGATGCCAGCGCCCGGCGAACGTCGGCCGCCATCGTGTCAGTCGCCGGCAGACGCAGCGCGATGGTGTCGGCCTGGCTCTCGAGAACGCCGCGCAGAACGCGGTCGCGGCGCTTCAGCGGCACCTGCCAGACCTCGCGTGTCACGGCCGTACCCGCCCACGAGGCCCGGGTTCGGACCGGACAGCCGATCAGACGCTCGATGTCTGCGGGTCATCCGGCTCGTGGACGAACGCGACGTATGCAAAGGCGACCGGGCCTTCCGCTTCCTCACGCATGAACCTGTTCGCCAATGCCACGCTGTACTCTGCGCTCGCCGGGTGCGCCGCCGGATCCACCGTATACACGACTCGAATCGGATCCTCGCCCTCGCGAAGATCCACGACGAGCGGCGCGCCGACGAGCCTGATGTAGCGGACGAGCTGCTTGTACGCGTCGCCGACGGTATCCGCGGTGAGGATCAGATAGTCGAGCAGCTTGAAGGCGCCGACGGGTGTCTCGACGCCGAGCCGCGTCCAGAAGTTCTTCTCCGGACGCAGGCGTTGCGCGCGTTCGAGGAGCGCGCCGGCGACACCACACGGTACGACGCCGTCTGGATCCTCGAGATCGAGTCGGTCGAGACCGACGTCCGACAGCAACCGGCCGACGTCGTGTCCCATCCGCTGGAGAGCGTCGCTCCACGCTCGAAGCTGCAACACCGGCGTAGTCGGAGCACGTACGTCACGGCTTCTGGCGTGCGCGGTCAATTGATTGGCGCCAGCGGTCATCGTGCTGCGCGACTCCCGAGACCATCATTCTGCCACGGGCCCACGTGACAAGAGGCTCGGAGGAGGAGTAATGAGATCGACAAATTCATGCCGCCACCTGCAGGCTCGAGCGCTCGCGATGAAAACGCTGCTGTCTGTTGGCGCGGCCGCGACAGCGCTCGCGGTCTGCGATCAGGCCTGGCGCTGGACTGTGACGACGGTTCGTGCGTCGGCGCTGACAACCTTGTCTGCGCTGTTCATGACGGCCTCGATGTCGGCGCAGGCGCCGGCAGCGGCTCGACGAACGCACGCCGAATCGACCGCACCGATTGCCAGCATGGCCGACGCCTTTTCACAGGCCGTCGTCGGCGGCGACCCGCGGGCGGTGGCCGCGTTGTTCACGCCCGATGGATCCGAGCTCCCGCCCGGACAGCCCGCCGTGAAGGGACGCGCGGCAATCGAACAGCGCTACCGCGCCTTCTTCACCGGTCCGGCGAAGGTCACGGCGTTCACCATTTCACCGATCGAATCCGCGATCGTTGGCGATCTCGCCTACACGGTGGGTACGTATGTGCAGCAGCTCTCCCTGGCGGACGGAAAAACCGCCGCCGACGTCGGCAAGTACGTGGTGCTACTGAAGCGAGCGCAAGGTGAGTGGAAAATCGCGTACTCGACCTACAACGGGGACTCGTCGACTGCGCCGATGCCATGCTCAGGACATTGAGAGGACCGAGGTGCTGTCTTAGGTCTTAGGTCTTAGGTCTTAGGTCTTAGGTCTTAGGTCTTAGGTCTTAGGTCTTAGGTCTTAGGTCTTAGGTTCACGGGTCAAGGCTCAGGCCCTAAGACTTAAGACCTAAGACAAGCCTGGAGGCTGGAGTCTGGAGCCCGAAGTCTGGAAACGACTATGCAGCCCTGAACGCGCCCTTGCGGACCAGGCGGCGCGAATTGTCGCGGGTGAAGTGACGGACGTGCAGGTCGTCTTCGGTGTAGCGCTCGGGCAGGCGGCGACGCCGGACGGGCTCGATTTCGACGCCGTGGAGATCAGCTTCAGATGGCGGCTGGACCGCGACGGGATCGATGAAGCGCTGCGGGTACGACGGAAACGACCGGAACGACGTGCCGACCACGCCGCCGTACTCGGTTTCGAGCGCGGCAAAATCGTGCCGCAGGAATTCGTAGACCGCCGGATCCGGACGCGAGTCGAGATACGTCCGGACCATCGCGGCAACCTGGCTGAAGAAGTGGTGGCCGTGGCAGTTCGCGGAGAACGTGCCGTCGGCCAGCTCAATGCGGCGGATGCCGCGCAGGTCAGGCGCGATGTGATACAGCTCGTGGATGACCGTATCGAGCTTCGCCATCCACGGCTCCGCGTCGCTGTAGAACCGCTCTTTCCGCGAGCGATCGAGCGACTGGTCGCAGAACCGGGGCAGCGCAAACGAAATCAGGTACTTGATCTGGTGTGCGCCGATCGAGACGACCGGTGATTTCGTGACGAACCATTCTGACCGGCGGGTGATCTCGCCCGTGTCGCGGTCCCGCCAGAAGTAGTATCCGGGCTCGCTCTGCGGCAGCGTCAGGCAGTGACACGTCGCGAACGCGCCCTCGGCATTCGATCGGCCGCCGCGGGCGAAGACCAGCACGTCACGAACGTCGATGAACGAGAGCGTCGGCACGCGCGCCACCACATCGTGCATGAGGAGCGTGAGCCGTTCGGTGTAGTTGATCATCGGCCGAGACGCACGGCGGTCGCCGCTCGAGACGAGTGGTGCGGGCGGTCAGGTGTGGTATGCAGGACGCAGGAATATAACGACCGCGTGACGCGAGTGTCAAGCAGGACAGGAGCGGACATCAGCATGATCACACGCCTCCGGCCGCGCCTTCAGGCGGCGACACCGCGCCCATGCGCCGCAGAATCAACTGCTGGCGTCTCAGCAGGCGGGGCGTCGGCCTTGCCGGATTGAGCAACCGCGGGTTGACGATGGCGGCGGCGAGCAATGCCGACTCGTCAGGCCCGAGCGCCGCCGCCGGCGCGTTGAAATAGGCGCGCGATGCCGCCTCGGCGCCGTAGATACCGTCACCCCACTCGATGACGTTGAGATAAATCTCGAGAATGCGCGACTTCTTGAGCTCCGCCTCGAGCCGCCGGGCGATGACGAGCTCCCGCAGCTTCCGCATCGGGCTGCGCGCCGGCGAGAGATAGAGATTCTTGGCCAGCTGCTGGGTGATCGTGCTCGCCCCGCGCACCAGCTGTCCGCGCGCCCAGTCGAGCTCGATCGATTTCTGCAGCTCGGCGAAGTCCACGCCCTCGTGATCCCAGAACGCCGCGTCTTCGGCCACGAGCACTGCTCGCTTCAAGTCCCTCGAGATGCGGTTGTAGCCGACCCACCGTTGCGCGCGGCGCGCCGGCTTGCCGAGGTCGTGCGCTTCGTCGGCCCGGATGTCCATGAACGCCGTCGTGCCCGGGTTGGTCGCGGCGAGGGGACGCACGTCAGGGAGCGTGAGATACGAGTAGCAGAGGCAGGCAAACCCGACGCCGAGCGCACCAGTGATCATCCGCGTGACGCTCCATCCACTGCGAGGCGTTCCACTAGGTTTGCGCAGCCGGCTCACTCTGCTCTTATCGGCAGCGCGAGGCGTTCCTTTCATCGATCGCCGTGCGACGGCGTGAAAGACAGAGACGGCCTGGATACTGATGAGTTGGAGAGTAACAGCTCGTCGAGTGGCCCAAGCGCCGCGCGAAGTGCCGCCAGTCCCGCATCGTCAATCGCAACCAGAGGTCCCCGAGGGCGTCCCACGTCGCAGCCGACCAGGCCGAGCGCAGCCTTGAGCCCCGCCACGCCGAAACGGTTGCCGAGCAGCCGAGCCGCCGGCACGAGCCGCCGCTGAAGATCGAGGGCGTCGGCATGCGCGCCGGTCATCGTCAACTCATACAAACGAACGCAGGCCGCCGGAGCAACGCAGGCCAGTGCGAGGATGCCTCCCGACGCGCCGACGCAGAGCGAGGCATAGAACGATGTGCTGGACCCGGCGAACACCCGGAAGCCCGGGCCACCCCCGGCCACAAACGCCGCGATCTGCGCCACGTCGCCGCCCGATTCCTTGATGCCGGCCACATTCGGATGCTCGGCCAGCCGCGCCACGGCATCGGGCCCGATGTTCACGCCGGTGACGGCGGTGAAATTGTAGAGAAGCACGGGCACGGGCGAGGCGTCAGCGACGGCGGTGTAGTGCCGAACAAACGCGTCACTGGTCATCTGGCTCTTGAAAAAGCCCGGCGTCCGGACGATGACGGCGTCGGCGCCCAGCGCGGCGGCGCGCCCGGACGCAAGGATGGTGGCGCGCGTCGATTCCCGCCCGGTGCCGGCGATCACCGGTCGGCCGCGCGGGGCGGCTTCACGGGCGGCGCCGATGAGGCAGTCGCTCTCGTCCTCGTCGACGAACGGCGCTTCCCCGTTCGACCCCAGCACGACCAATCCGGTCAGCGGCGACGCGATCCAGCGGGTCAGCGCGGCGCGGAAACGTGTGAGGTCGACCTCGCCCTGATCGTCGAACGGCGTCGGGACAGGAGCGTAGACGCCGGTTGGCAGCATGCGAACATTCTGACATGGGTTCAGGGGTGCACAGGTTCGCGGGTTCACAGGTTCACGGGTTCACAGGTGCACAGGTTCACCGGTGCACGGGTTCACGGGTTCGGAGGATGAGCAATGCATGGACTCATCGGGAACATGACAGCTGTCCCTGGGCGACGCGACGAGCTGATCGAAGCGATCATTCAAGGGGTCGATGACATGCCGGGCTGCGTCAGCTATGTCGTCGCCAGCGACGCGTCCGAACCGGACGTCATCTGGATTACGGAAGTCTGGGACGACGAGGCCAGCCACAAGGCGTCGCTTTCGCTGCCAGCCGTGAGAGCGGCGATCGCCAGAGCGCGGCCGCTCATCGCCAGCTTCGGGCCGGGCATCACGACCGTGCCGGTCGCCGGACACGGACTTGGCCGGAGTGCGGCTCGATGACAATCAGGATCGGTGTACGAGCGCCAGCACGAAGTAGGCAAAGGCCGCCGTCTCGATCACGGTCGCCGCAAACAGCGGGATGCGGACGGAGCGGCGCGGCGCGAAGAGCGTCGAGAGCAGGAAGGCTAGAGCGAAGAGCGGAGCGACAAGCAGCCGGAGCGGCGCAAGCGCCGACCACACGCTGACCGAGGGCCCGCTGGTCGACGGGGGGATGGCGTAGTCCAGGGCCGCCGCCAGGCCGGTCGCGGCGATCGCCAGCGTGAGGACGGAGAGCGTCACCCAGAACGTCCGGTAGGGCCGCAGGAAGTAGAGTGCAGCGCCGGTCGGAATCACGGCGGCGACGCCGAACACCGCCAGGAACAGCAGGCTGTCGCCGAACGCGTACATGCCGCTCGACGCCTGCCGATCCGGGCTGTCAGTCAGCGCGACATAGATTGACACGACAGCGAAGGCCACGAGGAACGCGCCGACGTATCCCGTCAGAATCGCGCCGACCTTGACGGATCGTCTCATGCGCCTGAAACGACTCTAGCAGTCGGCCCCGACCCTGCCAACAGCGCGTCGCCAAGACGTGCAGGCGTTTCGTGGCGATGCCCGCGGCTGCGCAATCGATGCGGCGCCGTCGTCGGCGTCCGGTTGGCCGTTCACGCCCGTGGCAGTCGCAGCACGGCGCGCAGGCCTCCCAGATGCGACTCGCCGAGAACGATCGAACCGAGGTACAGCTCGGCGAGCTCTCGGACGATGGCGAGACCGAGGCCAGAGCCCGGGGCGGCTTCATCCGCGCGGACACCTCGCTGGAGCACCGCATCACGCAACGCAGCCGTCAACCCCGGCCCGTCGTCGTCGACGGTAATCGTGGCCATTGGCGACTCGGTGTCGGCGGCGCCAACCACGACGCTGGATCCGGCCCACTGGCAGGCGTTGTCCATCAGATTGCCGAGCATCTCGTCCAGATCCTCGCGCTGAACCTTCACGCTCAAGTCCGACGGCACCGTCACGCTGATCGCGAGGTGGCGTTCGGCATAAAGGCGGTCGAGCGCCCGGCACAATCCGTCCACCGCGTCGCGAACGACGCTGTGCGCACCGCCGCTCACGCCTGAAGCGGCGGCGCGCGCCTGCGCCAGGTGATAGTCCACTTGCCGCCGCATACGTTCGACATGCTGGGCGATAGAAGCACCGATAGCCGGCTGGCCCGCCGCGGCCGTCCGATCCGCCTCCTGGGTCAGCAACGCCAGCGGGGTCTTCAGCCCGTGCGCCAGATCACCGGCCTTGGCAATGGCGCGTTGAACGGCGCGCTCGCGATGCTCGAGAGCCCGTTGAGATCGTCGACGAGCGGCTGCACCTCGGACGGAAACTGCCCCTCGATCCGCCGCGCGTGGCCGGCGTGCAGCCGGCTCATGCTGCCGCGCAGCGCGTCGACCGACGCGAGACTCCGCCGGCCCAGCATCAGCGCGGCGACCATGCACAAGCTGGCAAGGAGATGAGGAGCGGCGACTGCAGGAACTGATGCACGTGGCGAACGATGTTGAAGCGCGGGTAGTGCTCCATGAGGAGCGTCATCGGCACGCTCGAGATGAAGAGCAGTCCGACGGTCCACAGAACGCTCGCGAGCAGCACCTGGCCGCGCAGAGATCGCCGCCTCATGGACGCATCCGATATCCGAAGCCGCGAACCGTCTCGATGCACGACGCGCCCAGCTTGCGGCGCAGTCTGGCGATGAACACTTCGACGGTGTTGGAATCGCGCTCCGCATCCTGCGCGTAGATGTGCTCGGCCAGCTCGCTCTGCGGCACGACTCGCGACTGGTTGTGCATCAAGTAGGACAGGACCCTGAACTCGTGCCTCGTCAGCCGGACCGGGTCGCCATCTCGCGTGACGCGAGCCCGCTTCGACTCGAGCGTCAACGCGCCGCAGGTGACCGACGAATGCACCTGGCGGGTGGCGCGGCGAATCAGCGCCCGGAGCCTGGCGAGGACTTCCTCCATCTGGAACGGCTTCGCCACGTAGTCGTCGGCGCCCTCGTCGATGCCCGCGACCTTCTCGTGCCAGCTGCCGCGCGCCGTCAGCAGCAGCACGGGCATCGCCAGATCGTCCCGCCGCCAGCCGCGCAGCACGGTGAGGCCGTCGACGCGGGGCAGCCCGATGTCGAGCACCACCGCGTCGTACTCGCCGGTGCGCGCCAGAAAGTCGCCGCGCTCGCCGTCCCGAGCGCAGTCGACGGCATAGCCAGCGTCGCCGAAGGCCTGCTCTAGCTGGCGCAACAACGCCGCCTCGTCCTCGACCACGAGAATCCGCACGGTCGTGTCCCATACCATACTGCGCCTGAACGTGAGCTGAACGGTTCGTTCACTGGCGGTTCACTGGCGGTCGCGTACAGTTGCCGTATGGAGTCACCATTCACCTACGACTTCGGCTATGGCTGGCTGCTGCAGTGGGGATACGTCATTCCAATCGGCGCCGGCGCGCTGCTGGCCGCGCTCGGTTGGTGGCTATCGTGGCGGCGATGGACGGTCGGGATTGGCGCGGCAGTGACCATCTGGGGATGCCTTGGACTGTTCGTGCTCCACGGTCTCGGCGGCCTCAACGTGCCGATGCGCTTGCCGGCAGAGGGATTCATGATCGGCGATGCCGGTCATTTCCTGGACATCGGCGCCGGCTCGGGACGGGCGGCGATTGGCGTGCTGCTCGCTCGGCCGCACACGCGCGCGACCGCAATCGACATCTACAGCGGCTTCTTCGGCATCGACGACAACACGCCGGCGCGGCTGATGGCAAACGCGCGCATCGCGGGCGTCCAGGATCGAATCGAGGCGGTCACTGGTGACATGCGCACCCTGCCCTTTGGCGACGCGTCGTTCGATGCGGCAGTGTCTACCTATGCCATCGACCACCTGCGCCGGGCCGACATTCCAGTCGCCCTCGGGCAGGCAGCCCGGGTGCTGAAACCGAACGGGGAATTCCTCCTGGAGATCGTCAATCAGGACTTCTGGGTCCGCTTGAGCATGCCGGTGCCCCACTTCGGCCTCGCGGCGCACCGGCCGCAGGATCCGCGCGAGTGGCAGCGGCTGCTCGAAGACGCCGGCTTTCACATCCTTGAATCGGGCACGAAGCCGGCGACGCTCTATTGGATCGGTCGCAAGGGGCTGTCCGACTGACGTGAACCGGTGAACCCGTGAACCTAAGCTGTGACTATTTCCCCAGCTTGAACCCGACGACCCCGCCAACAATGGCGCCGATTGGGGCGCCGATGAGGAAGCCCGGCGAGGCCGGGATCGTCACAGTGGCAGCTGTCGCCCTCGATCTTCACCCCGAGATAACCGCCGCCAGCCATTCCAGCGATTGCGCCGATCGTCGCGAAGACCTGCTGCTTGAAGGATCCGCGGGGACGTATGAACGGCCCCATGAGTTGGAAATCGGCCGGCGCGGTCGCGTCGGGAGATGCTCCCAGCCTGACGGATCGAGGGGCGAGCATTGCGGGGGTCGCGGACACCTGCTTGGCGACCTCGCGGCCAACCGATTCCTGAATTTTTCCAGGAGCAGCAGTAACACCGGTTGCGCGAGCGCCAGCTCGACTTTCCCCAGGGCAATCACAAGTGCGGCGGCGAGAATGCGACGAGCCATGTTGACCTCCTCCGTCGACAAATGCGCGGAGGAACGTCCGACGGGCTCACGTCAGTCGGGCCGGACACAGGCTGTCCGTCCCGAGAGGAATGGGCCGAGAATCTTCATGCCGATCCCGGCGTGCGCGGGAATGGAGTTCGATCTTCAACGCCCCGACTGCTGTTCTTCTGCGCGCGCGCCGCGCAGCACGTTCATCATCGAGTAGTTGGCTTCGTGACATGCGTACTCGTAGATGCGATCGCTGACCGCGCGAAACGGCACCTCGGCGCTCCAGGGCTGTGCCCACGTCTCCGGATCGTCCACGGTGAACGTGTAATCGATCGTCGTTTCGCTGCTGCGCGTGAAGCGCTCGACGACGTGCAGACGCGGCCCGGATGATCGGAAGTGCGTCCGCTCGCTGAAGTTCGTGGTGTCCACCACCAGCGTGTCGCCGTCCCAGCGTCCGACCGAATCGCCCAGCCACAACTGCACGCTTGGCGGCAGGTGCGGGCCGCCGATCCGGACGATCCGCGCGTCGTGCACCAGTTCCGAGTGGATCATGACGTGTGTCGGTGTCTGCACGATCTGGAAGTAGTTCTGCCCGAACGGACTCGGCACCAGCGGCGGCGCCGAGGTCGACGACCCGAAAGACGTCTCCATCAGGCATCG
>JBKPSC010000310.1:0-7108 GCA_046734915.1 Acidobacteriota bacterium
CGATCGGGTCGCCCGCGGTCGCAACCGAGCGGGGCCAGCGCCATCAGGAAGGTCGGCTCGCGCGCGTCGAGGTAGCTGGCGTCAGTGAACGTGCCCGGAGACACGACGCGGACTACCTCGCGCTTGACGATCCCTTTTGCATGCCTGGGATCCTCCACCTGATCGCAGATGGCGACGCGAAAACCTTTCTTGACGAGCCGAGCGATGTAGCCGTCTACCGCGTGGAACGGGACGCCGCACATCGGGATGCCGTTGCCGTTGCTCTCCTTCGATCGAGACGTCAGCGTCAGCTCGAGCACGCGGGAGGCGACGAGCGCATCCTCGTAAAACAGCTCGTAGAAGTCGCCCATCCGGAACAACAGGAGCGCATCTCGATGCTGTTGCTTCGCGTCGAGATACTGGCGCATGGCCGGCGTGGCGGTGGACATGGGCGGAAGTGAGGTATTTTACCCTGATGCGAGTGCTCGCCCTCGACACGACGACGCGGCGCGGCAGCGTAGCCGTGCTCGAGGACGATCGCGTGATCGCCGAGCGCGAAGGCGACATCACGCGCACGCACGCGGAGCGTCTGCCGCGGGATCTGATCGACGTCCTCGCCGCGGCGGGTCTGCCGCTCGAGAGCATCGACGTGTTTGCCGTGGCGTCTGGTCCCGGATCGTTCACCGGGCTGCGCATCGGCATTGCCGCCGTCCAGGGTCTCGCGCTGGTCACGGGCCGCCGGGTCGTGGCGGTTTCGTTGCTCGAGGCGCTCGGGCACGTCGCGGCTTGCGGCCGCCGTCCCGGTGCACTCGTGGCCGGATGGGTCGATGCGCACCGCCGCGACGTATTCGCCGCGCTCTACCGCGTCATCGGCGCTGACGGCCGGATCGCCGGCGCGATCGAAGAGGTTGCATCGCCGCGAGTGGACCGGCCGGAGCTCGTTCTGCGAGACTGGTTCGAGCGCGCGCCCGGCCCGGTTGCGATCGCGGGCGACGGAGCTGTTCTGTTCCGGGATGTCATCGGGTCGATGAGCGAGGTCGTGGTGCCTCCGCCGATGGCCGCGGTGATTGGACGGCTGGCTCGCCTCAAGGCGGCGAATGGTGGCAGCATGTCACCGGCCGGCGTGCAGCCGCTCTACGTGCGGCGTCCGGATGCCGAAATCGCGCGCGATCAGAAGTCGTCATGACACCGTGGGTGATTGAGCCGCTCGTCTCGTCCGCGGATATCGACGGGATTCTTGAGGTCGAAGAAGCGTCGTTCACGAATCCGTGGACGCGCGAGATGTACGAAGCGGAGCTCCGCAACGAGGGGACGGCGTTCTTCTACCTGGCGCGTGACAATACCCGCCGCGTGGTCGGCTTTTGCTCATGTTGGCACGTCGCCGACGAGCTGCACATCAACAATCTCGCCGTGTTGCCGGAATTCCGGAACCAACAGATTGGCAGCACATTGCTCACCCACGTCCTGGCGCACGGCCAGCGGCTCGGGGCGACGCGCGCATTGCTCGAAGTGCGTCAATCGAATCAGCCGGCGCGCCGCTTGTACGAGCGCTTCGGGTTCACCGTGTCAGGCATACGGCGTGAGTACTATTCTCAGCCCGTCGAGGATGCCGTCGTGCTGTGGCGCGAACTGCCCGGATCGAGAAAGGCGCGTCCCGCAGACCTTGAAAGCATGTGAGGCTTGTGTTACGTTCGGCCATACACGGGGGGTCGCCTCGACTCCGCGAGCCTTCGTGGGTGACCGCATTCAAGGAGGCGGATATGAATGAGCAGTCGCAGGACCTGAGGGAACTGTTGCTGCAGACCGACGAGGTGTTCCACGACCTCGCCGCCAAGCATCACGAACTCGAAGATCGCCTGCACGAACTCACCGCCAAGACCTACCTCTCGGAACCCGAACAAATCGAAGAAATCAATCTCAAGAAGCGCAAGCTCCAGCTGAAAGATCGGATGGAGGACATCCTGCGCCGACATAGCGTGCCGTCGATGAACTCCACGCGGGCGTTCACCGGCAGTTGAAGGCCTAATCCGGCGGGCGCGCGAATATCGCGCCCGCACCATCTTCCACCGCTCCCGCGTGCACGCTATGTGTGTCTGCGGCCGACAGTAAGATAAGCCGCATGCCTCGTGTGTCGCTCGACCCGGCAAGCGCGCCCTTCATCGGCGGCGCGCTGGCACTGGCACTGCTGTCGGCGGTGCTGCTGTCAGGCTGGGTCGCTCTTGTCTTCGTGCTGCTTGCCACCTTCTTCGTTTTCTTCTTTCGCGATCCGGATCGTCGCGCGACGGCGTCGGCCAACGACGTCCTGTCTCCGGCGGACGGGCGAGTGCTCGTGGCCGGCGACGCGGAATCCGCCGCCGCCCCGCCTGGTGCCTGGAAGCAGGTGAGCATCTTTCTCTCGCCGATGGACGTGCACGTGAACCGAATGCCTGTTTCGGGGCGGGTCACGCGGGTGACATTTCAGCGCGGGCGGTTTCTGCCGGCTTATCACACCGATGCCGCGGCCACCAACGAGCGCAGCGAAGTGTGGATCGATCATGGCGGTCAGTTCGTCGTGGCGCGCCAGATCGTCGGCATCCTCGCGCGCCGCGTGGTCTGCCGGACCGCCGTGGGCGCCCAGGTCGCGGCCGGAGATCGCTATGGAATCATGAAGTTCGGGTCACGCATGGACATCTTCGTGCCGACGAGCGCTGATGTGCTTGTGCAGATTGGTGAAACCGTGCGCGGCGGGGAAACCGTGATCGCGGTGCTACACTGATGAGGATGTCGACCGGTTCCGGGCGGCTGAGATTTCTGCGACGTCACACCGATCGTCCCCGCCGGCGTCTGAGCCGCGGCGTGTCCATCCTTCCGAGCCTGTTCACGCTGGCGAACATGTTCTGCGGCTACGCCTGTGTCGTCTACGCCATGCGCGGCGAGTACGAGACCGCGGCGCCGTTCATCGGCTTCGCCATCGTGCTGGACATGCTGGATGGCCGCATTGCGCGCCTGACCGGAACGGCCAGCGACTTCGGCGTCGAATTCGATTCACTGGCCGATGTGATTTCGTTTGGCGTGGCCCCAGCCATTCTGTCGTTTGCGTGGGGCCTGGCACCGCTTGGCCGCTTGGGTTGGGCGCTCGGATTTCTCTTTGTCAGCGCGGCGGCGCTGCGTCTCGCCCGGTTCAACATCCAGAGCGCGTCGGGAGGCGACAAGCGGTATTTCGTCGGCATGCCGAGCCCGGCGGCGGCGGCCGTGCCGGCGGCGACCGTCTATGCGTACCCGTACGGTCTGCTCGATTATCAGCACGCGCTGCTGGCCGTGCCGATGGTCATCATCCCGGCGTTGCTGATGGTCAGCACCATCCGGTTCCGCAGCTTCAAGACCATCGATCTGCAGGTGCGGCGTCCCTACAGCGTGCTGTTCCTGATCGCCGCCAGCTTGATGCTGATCGTCACACACACGCAGCTCGTACTCGTCGGTCTCGCCTACACCTACCTGGCGTCCGCATTCATCGGGATGGCCATCTCGCGAATCCGGCATCGCGGCGCGCCGGGGAGTGCCGAAGACGCCGCGGCCCCGCCGAGCAGCGGGTCAGCCGATGAGGCACCGGCGCCGGCCGTCAGGCCCGTCACCACCGAACACCGCGATCGCGCCGCGGGCTGACCCTTCATCCGGCCGTCACGCCGATTGCGTTACCGGCGCCACCGGCAGCGTCATCGTCACGGTCGTGCCAACGCCCCGTTCGCTCTCGACCGTGATCCGGCCGCCGTTCAGCTCCACATTGCGTTTGGCAATGGTCAGGCCGAGGCCTGTCCCGGTCGCCTTGGTCGAGAAGTAGGGCTCGAAGATGCGAGCGATCGCATCCGGGTCCATCCCGACGCCGGTGTCGGTTACACGGACGACGACCGATTGAGTCGAATCGGCAGCGCTCGATTGCCGGCCGGCATTGATCGCGAGCCGGCCGCCTCCGGGCATCGCGTGGATCGCGTTCTCGACGATGTTGGTGAGAGCCCGCGCGAAAAGCGTCCGGTCGATGAACAGCGTGGGCAGATCAGGTGACGCCGCCGTCTCGACGGCGATGCGGTCGGACAGGGCAGTCCTGTACGGCTCGACGACCTCGTCGATCAATCGGGCCAGGTCGGTCGCTTCTGGCCGCGCCGTCGGCGATGAGGCGAAACTCGAGAACTCCGCCGCGATTTGACGCAGCAGGCGGACCTGGCCCAGGATGGCCGACACGCACTCGTCGAGCACCGGCGACAGCGGCCGCCCCCGGTCCACGTTTACGCGTTGCGCGTGTTCCGCCGACAGCTGAATCGGCGTCAATGGATTCTTGATGTCGTGCGCCACCTGTCGGGCCATGTCGGCCCACGCTTCGAGCCGCTGCGTGCGCTCGAGCTCGGTGCGTTGCCGCTTCAGATCGGCGGCCATGCGATTGAAATCTTCCACCAGGCGGCGGAGCTCGTCAGACGAAGTCGCGGCAATCCGCGCGTCGAGGTCGCCGCGTGCGATGCGCCGGGTCGCTCGGGTCAAGCGGCTTACAGGATCCGCGATGCGTTCGGCCATCCAATAGCCGATCGCGGCCCCCATGAGGACGAAGAGCACGGCCGCCGAAATGACCCGGCGATTCAGCTCGTCGATCTGAGCCTCTATTTCGCGCTGGCGGAGAGTCTGCGGAACGGTGACGATGCCTTCGCGATCCGCGGTTCGGACCGGCGCCGCCGCCACCAGGTACCGTGATCCGTTGACTTCTTCTTCACCGACGAAGGCCGGCAGGCGATCGAGCACGATGCTCCGGTAGACCGCACTCGATGTCCGCGGCGTCAGCAGGGCGGAGGCATAGAGATCGCGCTCGCTCGTGGCCCTCAACCGATCGCGATCGAACAGGTTGACCGACTGGTCGATGGCGCGTCCGACGAGCACCATCGTCTGATCGTCGATATCGTCGAAGCCGGCCGATCCGCTGCGTTGAATCTGCGCGTAGTCGGAAACCAGGCGTTGCGCCACGGTCACTGTCTTGATAGCTTCGGCCTCCACTCCGGCGCGCGCCTGGGAGGCGAAGTAGGTGCGCGTCGCAAACGCCAGCACGAAGACAGGCACCGCAGCGCCGGCGACGAACAAAGCCACCAGTTTTCGGTAAAAGCTCGATCGCACCTCACGCAGCAACGCGCGCCCGCTCAGTCCGCCAGGCGCCAGGGCGCTGGCCACCGTCGCCCCGGAGACGAGCGCCACGTACGCCAGACCGACGAGGATCACCAGTTCCGCGAGATTGACCAGGTGGCCGAGCGATGAAATGACGGGATAGCCCAGCGCGTAGATCCCGCCGCGATCGCTCAGGAGGTACACGCGATAAGTGACCCCCTGACGTCCGATCGTGGCCCAGAACGGATCGCGTAACGCGACCAGGCGCTCGAACACATTATCGGCCAACGGCCAGACGCCGACTCCCGACGTTATCAACGGAGCGCGGCTCCAGCCATACGCCACGAATTCGATATCGCGTCCGACTGTACCTTCCTGCGTCGGCTCCTGCACCGATCCGAGCGACGCCAGGTAGGGCGACTCCACTTGAATGAACGGCAGCGTCTGGTAGTCGAGCATGACCCGCACGACGATGAGGCCGAGACGCCGAGGTCCGTTGCAGATCGCACGGCTGGCCCGCAACACGTGCCGTTCGCTGGATCCGATTGGTGACACTTCGTCGAGGAAGTCCCATTCGGGCGCCGGCTCGCAGCGGGCGGTGCGGTACGTGACCGGCGACGATTCAGGCAGGCGCAGAGCGAATCGGCTGACCAAGCGTTCGCTGGCGTTGTACAGCTCGATTGCGCTCGTCAGACGGTTGACGTCGAGGTCGGTCGATCGCCAGATTTCGAACGCCGCCTGAGCATCCGGCGGTGCGTCGGGTGGCGGAGTCGGGATGGGGACAGGTACCAGGCGCGCGTCGATCTGGCTGAGCGCGCGCGCGAGGCGCAACTTCAGGTCCTCCCGCAGGCTTGCGGCCAGCGGACCATCCCGCTGAGCGATCAGGTTCTCCTTGGCCTCTGCGGCGAACGCGTGAAGTAGTGGATATGTGGCAAGCGCGGGCCCAAGCAGCGCGAGATAGAGGAGCCCAAGGCGCGCAGCCTGGGAGCCTCGA
Source organism: Acidobacteriota bacterium (assembly GCA_046734915.1). Lineage (GTDB taxonomy): Bacteria > Acidobacteriota > Vicinamibacteria > Vicinamibacterales > CAVVIG01 > VFZL01. The sequence goes on from JBKPSC010000310.1 coordinate 6,092, forward strand.
CGCACGGCGCCGCGCGGCCGCGCCAGCAGGGCGGCGGCCGCCCCGACGGTCGCAGTGGCGACGAGCAGCCAGGTGCTCGGCAGGCCTGGCTCCCAGCGCGAGGCGAGCAGGACCACGAACAGGGCGCCGAGCACCCAGGCGAGAAGCGCCAGCCGGGTCAATGCCCGTGTGTGCGGCCGGCGCCTGGCAACCGCGACCGCCCGGGTGACGATCGTCGCGCCCCAAATGACGCCGGCGTGGAGCAGGATGAGGCCTATCGCCGTCAGCACGCGGGGCAGATGGAACGGATGCAGGGAGAAGTGGAGCACGTCGAATGCTGCACGAGCCGCCACGATGCGCAGGAATCCGGCGTAGCTCACGATGATGGCGGCGCTGACGGCGCCGGCCAGACCAAACGCGACGATGATCCACCACACGATGGCCCCGCTGTCCGCAGCCACCGGACGGTCACGGCCGGCGAGCCGCCAGCGCTCGATGAGATCCAGGGCCAGCCAGTCCAGCGCCAGCAGGAGGAGGGCTGACAACGCGAGATCGACCGGAGGCGCCAGCCAGTCCAGCCCGGCGAGGGGCGGACCGCCCAGGCGGAGCGTGATTCGTGCCGCGAAGAGCAGGCCGGCGAGGAGCACGCTGTTGGTGACGATGCCGGCCCGCCTCCGTTCCAGACGGCGGGCCATGAGGATCGCTGTCGCGCCGACGAGCAGCGTCATCGTCAGCACCACCGCCACGCTCGCACGCACCAGGTGCCAGGCTTCGGTGCGAGCAATCTCGACATCGACCCGCGAGACGGATGCGCGGATGCGCGCCTGACTGCCGGCGATGCCGGCGACGAACGACCGGCTTTCGCGGTCGTCCGACGGGTCCTGGCCGTCGTCACGGGCGCTGACCGTGACCGGCGCGATGGTCGTCTGCATCAGGAATGCGCTCGGCTGGCCGGGGACCGTGCGGATGTCGCCGAGCCGCTGTTCGGCGACGATGAGTGGGGGACGCCCGGCCACACCACGATCGCGATCGACGAGC
>JBKPSC010000311.1:0-8915 GCA_046734915.1 Acidobacteriota bacterium
CTCCATCGTCTTGATGAACCACTGCCGGCTGGTCACGATCTCGAGCGGTCGATCGCCCTTCTCGTAGAACTTCACCGGGTGCGTGATCGGGCGCGGCTCACCAATCAGGTCGCCCGACTCTTTCAGCATCTCCACGATGCGGGTGCGCGCTTTGGCGGCCGAAAGATTGGCAAGCTGATCGTAGGCCGTCTGCGCAGCACCCGGATCTCGCGAGTCCCAACCGGGTGATCCCCACGTGACCTGTCGCAACGCACCGTTCGGCAGGATCACCGCGCGGACCGGCAGCGACAGCTCTCGCCACCACGTCACGTCCGTCACGTCGCCGAAGGTGCAGATCATCGCAATGCCGGTCCCTTTCTCCGGATCGGCGAGCACGTGCGCCTTGACGGGGACGGGCACCGAGAACAACGGCGTGATGACGTGCGATCCGAACAGCGGCTTATAGCGCTCGTCATCGGGGTGCGCGACAAGCGCAACACACGCCGGAATCAACTCAGGCCGCGTCGTATCGATCTCTACATAGGCGCCGGAAGGGCCGCCTTCAGCCGGCCGATCATGCGCCCCGTCGACCGCGAATCGAATGCGGTGATAGGCACCCGGCTGCTCGCGATCCTCGAGCTCGGCCTGGGCAACAGCCGTCCGGAAGTCGATATCCCAGAGGGTCGGCGCCTCGAGCTGATAGGCAATACCGCGCTTCAGCAGACGAAGAAACGCTGCCTGCGACACGCGCTGCGATCGACGATCGATCGTCGCGTAGGTCAGCGACCAGTCGACCGATAGTCCCAGATGGCGCCACAGGTGCTCGAATGCCTTCTCGTCTTCGACGGTCAACCGGTTGCACAACTCGATGAAGTTCGGCCGCGAGACGGAGATCGCCTGCTTGCCGGGCTTCTCGGGCGGCTGGAAGTTCGAGTCGTACGGCAGCGACGGATCGCAGCGGACGCCGTAGTAGTTTTGCACGCGCCGTTCCGTCGGCAAGCCGTTGTCGTCCCACCCCATGGGATAGAACACGTCCTTGCCGCGCATGCGTTGAAAGCGCGCGATGACGTCGGTATGTGTGTACGAGAAGACATGTCCGACGTGCAGCGAACCGCTGACGGTCGGAGGCGGCGTGTCGATCGAATAGACCTGTGGACGCGATTGGCTGCGATCGAAGCGGTAGGTGCCCTCGGCGTGCCAGCGGGCGTCCCATTTCCGCTCGAGCCCCTCGAGTGCGGGTTTTTCCGGGAGGGATATCGGATGTGAGTCGGACATTCACTCACATTGTAGGAAATCCCAAAACCCAAATCCCAAACCCCAAATCACAATTGCTCGAAACCTGGGCCAAAGCCCTCACTTTCTCGTGGGATTTGGGATTTGGAGCTTGGGATTTGCGATTTGCCAGCGCAGCGGTTGCGGTCGAATCATCCACCATCGTTCCTGCTGCGTTGCTCCATGACTTCACGAACGACCGCTGACACCGCTTCCCTGAGGGGTCCGGAGGAAAGACGTTCGAGGACACGAGTGGTGATGTCATCAATCAGGGTATCGGTGACTTCCAGTCTGCGAGCCGCAGACAGATGCTGTTCGCCAGCCTGCACTGTTGCGCGGTCTGCTGCCGACGGGATCCCGGTTGGCGCCGTGTCGAGCACGGACTCGAGCGTCGGAACGTCTGCGACCCCGGCCGATTCCTCGACGTGCGTGACCGCGGGTTCGGCGATGACGTCTGGCTTCGCCGGTGCGCGCGCATGCAGCGCGTGATCGAGACGATCGAAGTACTCGTCCAGCGACTTCTCTTCCTGAACTGCGGGCTCGGGCTGGACCCCGATCTCGAGCATCGGCGGTGGCGGCGCGCTGAGCAGCTCGCGCACCCGCGTGACCATCTGGCGCGGATCGAAGGGCTTGACGATGACGCCATCCGATCGCACCTCTCGCGCTCGCGTATCGTCCACCGGTTCGAAGGCACCGGCCAGCAGGAGCACGGGCACGTGAGCGAGCTCACGCCGACTCTTCACGAACGCCGACACCTCGTACCCGTTCGGCGTGGGCATGCCGATGTCGGCGAGCACGATATCCGGCCGCTCCACCGGAATGCGTGCGATGGCCTGGCCGCCGTCGCCGACCGGTACAACCTGAATGTCGTGACCCGCGAAGGTGAGCTCCACCACACGCTGGATGGTGACGCTGTCGTCGGCGATCAGCAGTTTGCGCACAGCGTCTAGTTTAGATGGACTCTACGCGGGACCGCGCGTTCTTTCGGATGAACTCCACAATCTCCTGCATCGGCGTGCCGGGCAGGAACACGCCCGTGATGCCGATCTCGTTCAAGCGCGGAATGTCCACGTCTGGAATGATGCCCCCGACCACGACGAGCACGTCGGTCAGTCCCTTCTCACCCAGCAGTTCCATCACCCGCGGACAGATATGCATGTGCGCGCCAGAGAGGATCGATAAGCCGATCACGTCGGCATCCTCCTGCAGCGCAGCGGCAACGATCTGCTCCGGCGTCTGGCGCAGGCCGGTGTAAATCACTTCCATCCCGGCATCGCGAAGCGCTCGCGCAATGACCTTGGCGCCACGGTCGTGGCCATCCAGACCGGGCTTCGCGATGACGATTCGAATTCTCTGACTCATGTCAACAGGAAGGGGGCAGATGGAAGGGGGCAGGGGGCAGGGCTGTTTCAGGGACAAGCCGCTCCCCTTCCCCCCTTCAGATCACCGGCTGCTCCACATATTCGCCCCACACGTCTCGCAACGCATCGCACATCTCTCCGATCGTCGCGTACGCGCGCACGGCGTCGAGGAGCAACGGCATCGTGTTGGCCCGCCCGCGCGCCGCGGTCCGCAGCGCATCCAGTGACTCCTCGACGCGGCGCCGGTCGCGCGTCTTGCGAACCGACTCGAGCCGCGCCAGCTGCTTCTCGCCCGCCGCTTCGTCGATATACAGGATACCGACGCCGTGATCGTCCTCTGCCACGAAGTCGTTGACGCCCACGATGATCTTCTCGCGCGATTCTTCGGCCTGGTGGAAGCGGTACGCGCTCTCGGCGATTTCCCGTTGCGGATAGCCGCGCTCGATGGCTTCGACCATGCCACCCATTCGGTCGATCCGCTCGAAGCAGTCGAGCGCCTCGGCTTCGAGGTCATTCGTCAGCTTCTCCACGAAGTACGATCCGCCGAACGGATCGACCACGTTCGTCACACCCGTTTCGTGCGCGATGATCTGCTGCGTCCGCAGCGCCAGCCGTGCGGCGTCCTCGGTGGGCAGCGCGAGCGCTTCGTCCAGCGAGTTGGTATGCAGTGATTGCGTGCCGCCGAGAACAGCGGCCATCGCCTGCAGCGCCGTCCGCACGACGTTGTTGTATGGCTGTTGCGCCGTCAGCGACACGCCGGCGGTCTGTGAGTGGAACCGCAGCTGCCACGATCGCGGGCTCCGAGCCTTGAACCGCTCGCGCATCACATGCGCCCACAATCGCCGCGCGGCGCGGAACTTGGCGATCTCCTCGAAGAAGTCGCTGTGCGAGTTGAAGAAGAACGAGATGCGGGGCGCGAACTCGTCGACGTCGAGGCCGGCGTCCACGCCTGCCTGCACGTACTCGATGCCGTTCCGCAGCGTGAAGGCGAGCTCCTGCGCCGCGGTGGCCCCGGCTTCTCGAATGTGATACCCGCTGACGGAGATCGTGTTCCATCTGGGCACGCGCGTCGCGCAGAACTCGAACACGTCGGTGACGAGCCGCATCGACGGCCGCGGCGGGTAGATGAACTCCTTCTGGGCGATGAACTCCTTGAGGATGTCGTTCTGAATCGTGCCCGACAGCGTCTGCCAGCCCACGCCTTGCTTCTCCGCGACGACCAGATACATCGCGAAGATCATCGCCGCCGGCGAATTGATCGTCATCGAGGTCGTGACGGAGCTGAGATCGATCCCGTCGAAGAGCGCCTCCATGTCCGCGAGCGACGTCACGTTCACGCCGCACTTGCCGACCTCGCCGCGCGACAGCTCGTGATCGGGATCGCGACCCATCAGCGTCGGCAGGTCGAAGGCGACGCTCAGGCCTGTTCCGCCTGCTGCGAGCAACGCCTTGTAACGCCGGTTGGTCTCCTCCGGCGTTCCGAAGCCGGCAAACTGGCGCATCGTCCAGAGCCTGCCGCGATAGCCGCTGGCGTGAATGCCGCGCGTGTACGGATACTGTCCGGGATCGGCGAGGTCTCGCTCGTAATCGAGCGCCGCGATGCTCTCCGGTGTGTAGAGCTGATCGATCGGACGTCCGGAGATCGTTGTGAACGTCCGATCGCGGACCGTAAAGGTCCGCGCCGCATCGGGAGCTGTCTCGCCTGCCGCCGGCGTGACGGTGCGCGCCGTGTCTCGAGTCGTCTCGCCCGGCGCCGCAGGTTTCATGAGCCCATTGTAATTACAATGTGACGCATGCCCGAATACGGCCCGATCTTCGGCGCGATGCTGCAGGAGTTCGACGTCGCCGCCCGCATCCTCAATCTCGATCCCGGCATCTGGAAGATCCTCACCCATCCCAAGCGACAAATCATCGTCTCGTGTCCCGTGCAGATGGACAACGGCGAGATCGAAGTGTTCACCGGCTATCGCGTGCAGTACAACATCACGCTCGGGCCCGCCAAGGGCGGCATCCGCTATCACCCCGACGTGTCGCTCGACGAAGTGACGGCGCTCGCGGCATGGATGACGTGGAAGTGCGCAGTCGCACATATCCCGTTCGGCGGCGGAAAGGGTGGCGTCATCTGCGACCCCACGCGGATGTCACGTCGCGAGCTCGAGGCACTCACACGTCGCTACGTGGCCGAGATCATCGATGCCATCGGTCCGGAGAAAGACGTCCCGGCACCCGACGTCAACACGAACGATCAGATCATGGCGTGGGTGATGGACACCTACAGCATGCACGTCGGTCACACGGCCACCGCGGTCGTGACCGGCAAGCCGATCGAGATGGGCGGCTCGCTGGGACGGCGCGAGGCGACTGGTCGCGGCGTGATGATCGTCACGCGCGAGGCGGCCAAACATCTCGGCATCGACATCAAGAGCGCGACGATCGCCGTCCAGGGCTTCGGCAACGTTGGATCGGTCTCCGCCGATCTCCTGTCACGCATCGGAGCGAAGATCGTCGCCGTCACGGACTGGAAGGGTGGCGTGTACAACGAGAAGGGGCTCGACATCGCGAAGCTCCTCGAATACTCACAGGAGCACAAGACAGTCGATGGGTTCCCCGGCGGGTCTCATCTCGCCAACGAGGACCTCTGGGCCCTCGACGTCGACGTCCTGATTCCGGCAGCGCTCGAAAATCAGATCACGATGGAGAACGCGCCGCGGATTCGCGCGAAGGTCGTGACCGAAGGTGCCAACGGACCAACGACGCCAGACGCGCACAAGCACCTGCACGAGCGCGGGATCTTCGTCATTCCCGACATCCTGGCGAATTCGGGCGGCGTGACGACGTCGTACTTCGAGTGGGTGCAGGACCGGTACGGCTACTTCTGGGACGAGGAACAGGTGAACTCGCGGCTCGAGCTGAAGATGTGCGAGGCGTTCGACAGCGTGCTGAAAACGTCGCTCAAGTACAGCGTCGACATGCGCACGGCCGCGTACATCGTCGCGATCGCGCGCGTCGGAACGGTCACGAAGATGCGAGGAATGTACGCCTGAGCGAAATCCCAGTTGGGATTTGACTAACTGGTTACCCTCAACGCGACCAGCTCCTTCGCTTCCCCGCTCGCGCCCTTCGCTGTGATCTCGACGAGGTACTCGCCAGGAGGCACGGTATTCAAGCCGAGATCGATCTGATGCGTGCCACCAGCCGCCGCCGCGGCCACGGGCAGGTCTGCCATCTTCTGCCCGGCGCGATTCAGCAGCGTCGCGCTCACGGTGGGTTGATCGGTACCGGCCGCGTAGGTATCGAACCGGATCAAGACGCGCTCGGTGCGTGAGAACTCGCGCGTCGCGACCGGGACGGCAGTCGCATCCGACGCGAGCGTCTGGAAGTCGCGCGCCGTTCGCGCGTGGAAGACGCGCGGCGTGCTCATCGACGTTTGCGGAGCCGTGAGGTCGGGAATATCGACCGTTTTGATCTCCTGGTCGAGCGTGCCGCTCCCGCCGGCGCCCTCAACCGTCAGCCGCAGCTCCATCTTTCCCGGGGGCGCGTCGAACACCAGCTTCTGCGGCGTCGACGCCGAGGCAGCCGGCGCGGCGACTGTGCGACCAGCCGCGCCCGTGTCGTTCGGTCCGGCCGCAGGTGCGTTGGCAGCGAGCGCGGCATCCGGCGCGCGGCCGCGGAACACGAGGTCCCCCTTCTCGGTCGCGGCGAGCAGCGACACTCGACCTGGTTGCTCGCGGCGCAGTCCAGGGCTCGTCGGCAACGGTTCCCACACCAGCGTCACGCGCGTCTTGCCGTTGGTCCCCCGCTCGGTCCCGACCCACGTGCGGATGTACTTTCCGGACGTCTGCGTGACCGGCGCGATGGCCGCCAGCGCCTGTTGAACGGGCTTCGCCACCTCGGTCGCCGGCTTTGAAATCTTTTCGATGTCCGACGTGGTTGCCGCCCAATATCCACGGCGAGCACGAACTTCCATTCCCGGGCGCTTCACCCGCACCTTGATTTCGTGGAATTTGCCGTCGGACGGCGCCTGGCTCGAGTTGTAGCCAATCAGGTAGTAGAAGCTGGAATCGCGCGCCATCTGCGCGAGGCCTTCTACCAGCGTGTTGCGATTGGTGATGGCCCGACCGTCGGTCTCCTCCGAGAGTGAACGCAACGTATCCTGCGTCGCCTGCAGCGCGCGGCGATCGGTCTCGAATCCAGGCGGTCCGTTCACGCCGCCGTCATTGATGTCGTACTCGAACGGCGCGAGCCCTCGTGGATCGAGCGAGTAGATCGCCGCGTTGTTGCGGTTCGCCGCGTCGAACACGTCGCGCATCCGCGAATAGAGCTCGCTCTGCGAGAACCAATCCTGTGTCTGCTCGCGCGCCTGCGCCGCCGGCGACTCGTTGGTGACCGTCGGTAGCTGCGGGAGGCTCGCATCCCCGCGCCGCATTTGCGGCGGCAGCGAGACCGTGAGCCCTTCGCTGACGAAGATGATCGATTTCCTGCCCTCGCGCATCGAGCCGAGCCGCACGGACAACCCGCGCAACGCGCCCATCACCACGTCGTTCCGAATCTTCTCGACCGTCTCCGTCGGATAGCGTGAGTACTGCTCCTCGAACTGATTCTGCGGCGTGTAGTCGAACTTGCGGCCGTCGAACCGGTTGATCGCGTTGAGAACCTGATTGAAGTTCCGAGTGAAGGTGACGTCCTGGACCGGCGTCAGCGGATACATCACCGCGACCATGTCCTTGGGCCGAAGCTGTGTCTGAATGAATCGGGTCAGCGGATCGCGAATCGACAGCGAGTTCGATCGCCGCACGTGGTAGTCGTCCAGGAGGATGGCATAAATCCTGACATCTTCTGCCTGCGCCTCCGTTTCTTCGTCGTCGCGATTGCGGATCTCGCGAACCGGAGGGTCGCCAGGCTTCGGGTTGCCGTCGACTTTGATCGCTGTGAACTGCTCGATCGTTTGCGGCTTGCCGTCCTCGAGCACCTCGAAATCCACCCGCTTCAGATCGCTGACTGGCTGCGCCTTCTTGTCGGTGACGATGACGTCGACGCGGACGAAGTTGATGCCGCCGCGGAACGTGGGCCCTTGCGGAGACTGGCCTTGAACGGGTTGCTGGCCTTGAGGGGTTTGCTGGCCTTGCGCCGGTTGCTGACCTTGCGGTGACGGCTGGCCCTGCGCCTGCCCACTCTGCTGGCCGCCGTTCGGGCGCTGGGTCTTGTCACCCTGTTGAGCCGCTGCGCCGGCAGTGAGGCACGCAGCCAGGACGATCGCGAACGTGCATCGGCTCTTCAGCATGCTTCCCTCGTCTTTCACGCCCTGTCCGCGATGATAGCATTGCGACCGTGCCTCAGCAGACCGAAAGGGCATCTGGACTTACGACGCTCGCCGACGACGAGCAGTTGTTCCAGGACAGCGTCTACGAGTTCGCAGACCGCGAGATTCGACCGCTGGTCCGCGAGATGGACGAGCAGGCCCACATCCCGCGAACGCTCGTCGACCGCCTCTTCGACTTGGGGGTCATGGGCATCGAGGTCCCCGAGGCGTTCGGAGGAGCGGGGGCCACGTTCTTCCATTCGGTCCTGGCGGTCGAAGCGCTCTCGCGTGTCGATCCGTCCATCGGCGTGATGGTGGACGTCCAGAACACCCTGGTGATCAATGCGCTGCTCCGCTGGGCGACTGACGACCTCAAGCGTGCGCTGCTGCCACGCCTGGCGAACCGCAGCATTGGCGCCTACGCACTATCCGAGGCCGGTTCCGGCAGTGATGCGTTCGCACTGACCACACGTGCCCGCCGAAGCGATATTGTCGCCAAGCCCGGCGAATGGGTCCTCGACGGACGCAAGCTGTGGATCACCAACGGCGGCGAGGCTGAGATCTTCATCGTGTTTGCCACTATCGATCCGGACGCCGGCTATCGCGGCATCACCGCGTTCATCGTCGAGCGGGGCGCTCCCGGGTTCACGGTCGGCAGAAAAGAAGACAAGCTTGGCATTCGCGCGAGCAGCACGTGCGAACTGCTGTTCGAGGAGTGCCAGGTGCCGGCGGCCCACGTGCTCGGGGAGGTTGGCAAGGGCTACAAGGTCGCGATCGAAACGCTCAATGAAGGGCGCATCGGCATCGGCGCGCAGATGATCGGTCTCGCGCAGGGCGCCCTCGATCACACCGTGCACTACGTCAAGGAGCGCAAGCAGTTCGGGAAAGCGATCGCCGACTTTCAAGGAGTGCAGTTCCAGCTCGCGCGCGCGGCGACCGACGTCGAAGCGGCGCGGCTGATGGTCTACAACGCCGCTCGTCGGCGCGACGCCGGGCAGCCGTTC
>JBKPSC010000312.1:0-16890 GCA_046734915.1 Acidobacteriota bacterium
GTACGTGATGGCTGAGAATCCGGTGTTCTTGAGCAACAGGCTCTTGAACGCGTGGACGGCGTAAGTGAACGGATCGACTGCCGCGATGTACTGCATCCAGCGCGGGAATCCCTGCTGCGGGTAGACGGCGCCGCTGGGGAAATAGAGCAGCGTGTTCAGGACTCCGAAGATGGCCCGCGGCATCAACGGGTCGGAGACCCGCACCATCAGCAGAAACATCATGCTGATGAGGGCGAACGCCGTGACGCTGACGACCGTCAGCAACCTGAGCAGGCGCATCGGCTCGAGCGGGTTCGGCACCCCGGCGATGATCGACCCGATGACCATGAGTACCGCGCCGGCCAGAATCGCCTTGATGGCACCCGAGATGTTGAAGCCGGCGATCAGCTCGAACTTGCGAATCCGCGTGACGAGGTATCCCTCGTGCAGGCCGCGCGCCTTGTCGTCGATGAAGATGATGCCGCCGCCAATCATGACCATCATGAAGATCGACATCACCACCGAGCCCGGCAGCAGGTACTGGACGTACGGCACGTAGGGATAGACCTCGACCACGTCGAGCGTCGGCTGCCCCTGCAGCCGCACGCCGCCGGCGGTGGTCACGCCCGCCGCTTGCACCAGACCGTTCATGGTGGCGGCCAGCGATGCTGACACGAAGTTGTCCGTGTTGTCCTCGATGAGCGCAACCTTTGGCTGGTTCTTGGCCAGCACGCGGCGGGAATAATCCGGAGGAATCGTCAGCACTCCGTTGATGCGGCCGTCGCGAAGGTCGGTCAGGGCCTGTCCTTGATCGCTGTACATCACGGTGTCGATGGTGCGAGCGCCCGACGACACGGCGCCGGCCAGCTCCCGAACACGGACTGCCGGGATGCCACCGTCCTGATCGACGACGCCGACCTTGAGGTGCTTCACGTTGCCGCCGAAAGCGTATCCCAGCACCACCAGTTGGACGATGGGAAACACCATCGACATGACGATCAGCATCGGGCTCCGCCGGAACCGCCGCAGCTCGCGCTCGATGATTGCCAACGATCGCTGCATGACAGGCCTCCCTCCTCAGCGCCGAATCATGAACGGACTGTCTTGCGCCGATGGTTCCTGCAGCGCATCGCGCAGCGCGCGTCCGGTGTAGTGCACGAAGACGTCGTCGAGCGACGTACTCTGAACGCCGAGCGACAGAATCGTGACCCCGCGGCCGGCGGCGAGCTCCATCAAGGCCAGCGTGGTACCAGGTCCATTCCTCGATGACAGGCGGAACACGTGATCGTGGCTGGTCACGCCTTCGACATCCGGCAGCGCGTGCAACGCCGCTTCCCAGTCAGGCGGCACGGACGAGAAGCTGGCCTCGAGCGTATTTTTTCCGGGAATCGACGCTTTCAGCTTGAGCGGCGAATCGAGCGCCATCAGCTGACCGTGGTCGACGATGGCGATGCGGTCGCAGAGCTTATCGGCTTCATCCATGTAGTGCGTCGTGATGAGCACCGTCAGATCGCGCTGGGACTTGATCTTCTGCAGCATCTCCCAGACCGCGACGCGCGACACCGGATCGAGTCCGGTCGTCGGCTCGTCGAGAAAGAAAATGCGCGGCTCGTGAATGAGCCCGCGGGCAATCTCGACGCGACGACGCATTCCGCCGGAGAGGTTCTTGACCTGCTTGTCACGCCACTGCGTGAGCTCCACAGCCTCGAGGAGTTCGGCCATCAAGCGCGTGCGCTTGTCGCGCGGCACACCATACAGCTTGGCGTAAATCAGTAGGTTCTCTTCGACGCTCAACTCGAGGTCGCTGGTCATCGCCTGCGGGATGACGCCAATCGACTGCCGCACGCCGTTCGACTCGCGAACGACGTCGTAGCCGTTGACGATGGCCGTGCCTTCCGTCGGCGGCAGCAGCGTCGTCAGCATGCGGATGAGCGTCGACTTCCCGGCGCCGTTCGGGCCGAGCAGGCCGAAAATCTCGCCTTCGTCGACGGCGAAGCTGATGCCCTTCACCGCCGTGAACTGGCCGAACCGCTTGACGATCTGCTTGACGTCGATCGCAGCCATGTCAGAGCGGCAGCAGCACGTACGCGGTCATCCCCACCGCGAGACGGCGGTCGGCGTTGTCCGCCCGCAGCCGGATCTCGAAGGTCCTGATATCGCGCTTGGTCCGGCTGACGTCGCGTTGGGTGGCAAACGCGGCGTCGGCGCCGCGGTAGAAGACCGTGCCATCGAGCTCCGCGCCGGAAGGAAGCCTGATTGTCATGTGATCGCCGATCCGGACCCGGTCGACGTAGGTTTCTTCGACGTCGGCGCGGATCCACAGATCGTCGGGATTGATGAGCGTGACGATCGCCTGTCCCGACGTGACGACCTCGCCGACCCGCGCGGCGCGCACGTCGACGATGCCGTTGATCGGCGCCTTGATTTCCGTGTATGCCAGACGCACGTTGGCCTTCGCCTCTTGTGCAGCGGCCGCCGCCTGCAGGTGCTCGTTGGCCTGAACGGCGCTGCGGCGCAGGGCAATCTGTTCTGCGTTGGCGTGCACGAGCGCGACCTGCGCGCGCTGCGCCTCGGCCTGCTTCTTCAACGCATCGAGGCGCGCCTGCTCGGCCTGAAACGTCGTCCGCGCCACGTCGAGCTGCTGTGCGGGGGCGACACCTTGCTTCGCCAGATTCGCGGTTCGCTCGAAGTCCAGGCGTGCTTTTTCGACGTCGGCAGCGGTTGCCGACTGCTGCGCCTCGAGCGACGCGAGCGTCGATTCCGCCTGTCGGATCTGTTCGTCCATCTGCCGGCGCTCGAAGCGAAGCGCGGCCTCGGCCTGCTGGACCTGCGAGCTGAGTCCGGCCACGTTCTGGACTGCATACGAGCTTTCGGCCCGCAGCTCGTCGGGTTCCAGCACCGCCACGAGCTGCTCCGCCTTGACGACGTCGCCCTCGCTGACGAGCACGCGCGCCAGCCGCCCGGCAATCTGCGGACTGACCACGATGTCATCGGTGGTGACGATACCGGTGAGCACCAGCTCAGTCGGCGGGCGATTGACGTAGACGTATGCGCTCCCGCCAAGGGCGACGAGCACCAGGAGCATGACCAATCTGCGCGCGCGTTTCATGGTGTGAAACGAATGTATAAAACATTTGTTTAACCTTTGTCAATCGCTATACTGACCACGCCTTGCTGAGCGACCTCCCGCCCCGGGCCCGCTGGTTCATCGTCGCGGTCATCACCGCGGGGGCTGTGACCTTCGCGCTGCTCGTTCCCCGCGTCGAGCTCGAACCGGTGTTCCCGCTGTTTTTCATGGTGTTTCTGTCGTCCATGACGTCCGGTTTCAAGGTCCAGCTGCTCGTCGCCAGCGGCTCGACAATGTCGGTCTCGTACGTGGTCGACATGGCCGCGCTGATCCTCCGCGGCCCGCACGCAACGATGATCGTGGGGGCCGCCAGCGGCTGGAGCCAGACGGTGCTCGGGAAGCGCTACGCCAATCCCGCGTACCGAACGTTGTTCAACATGGCCTGCCTCGTCCTGACCGCCCAGGCGTCCGGCCAGGTCTATCAGGGCCTCGGCGGAACGGAAGTGATCACCGTCGGATCAGTGCTGCCGCTGGTCGGCATGGCGGCCACGTACTTCGTCGTCAACACGGTCCCGATCGCCGTGGTCATCGCGCTGACAACCGGGCAGCGGGCGTGGCCCGTATGGAAATCTGAGTTCGCTCCGACGGCGCCCAACTACCTGCTCGGCACTGGCGCAGCGGCGGTCATCGTCGCCGTCATGCAGAGCGGCGGCTACCCGCTCTCGCTCGTCGTTGCGGCGCTGGGCCTGTACCTCACGTGGAGGGTATATCGAGGCAGCGTCGAGAGTGCCGCCCGGCAAGGAGCAATCCTCGAGGCCGCTCACGACGCGATCATTTCGACCGATCAGAATCTGCAGATCCGCGAGTTCAACCCCGCCGCGGAGAAGATGTTCGGCTGGACACGACTCGACATCCTCGGCAAGAGCATCGAGCTGCTGATGCCGATGAACACGCGCACCGAACAGATGCACACCCTGCAGCGGTATCAGGCCACCGGCGGCGGGGCGCTGGCCGGCGATCTCGTCGAAACGATAGCCTGCCGAAGCGACGGCAGCACGTTCCCCATCGAGCTCTCGGTCTCACGCATCCGCGAGGGGAACGGCATCCGCCTGACCGGATTCGTCCGCGACGTGACCGAGCGGCGCGCACTCGAGGAACAGCTGCGTCAGTCGCAGAAGCTCGAAGCGGTTGGGCGGCTGGCCAGCGGTGTCGCCCATGATTTCAACAACCTGCTCATGAGCATCATGGGGGCCGCCGATCTGATCCTCATGCAGCTGCCGGACACCGAGCCGGCAAGAGCCGAGGCGTCGGAAATCAAAGTGTCGGTTCAGCGGGGCGCTGGTCTGACCCGACAACTGCTCGCCTTCAGCCGCCGCCAGGCCACAAGCCCGCGGCTCATCGCCATCGACGACGTCCTCGACGGCATGTCGGTGATGTTGAAGCGTCTCATCGGTACCGAGGTTGACCTCGATATCGTCCGCGGCCCGCAGCCGACCCGCATCGTGGCCGATCCGGCGCAGATTGAGCAGGTGATCCTGAATCTCGTCATCAACGCCCGCGACGCGATGCCGTCAGGCGGTCATCTGCGCATCACGGTCTCGGCGGTGGACCCCGACGACGCGCCCCCGCTGGCGCAACTCGAACGGCGGCGGGGCCGGTACGCCCGGCTGAGCGTGAGCGATACCGGAACCGGTATCGACGAAGCGACGCGGGCGCGGCTTTTCGAACCCTTCTTCACGACAAAAGAGGAAGGCAAGGGCAGCGGTCTGGGACTGTCGATCGTTTACGGCATCGTCAACCAGAGCGACGGACACATCGCCGTCGTGAGCGAGGTCGGAAAGGGCGCGACGTTCCACATCTACCTGCCACTGGCCGACGTGACCGCCGAAGCCCAGGCCGCTTCATGAGTCTTGGTGTATCTTCTTGCGGTCCGAGCCCGCAGCGGCGTATCAGAGGAGACGAGCGTGACCGATCAGGAGAAGCAGAAAGCCGAGGAGCTTATCAGCCGCCTCGAAACGGCCGTTGGCCAGATCTTTCCGCGTGACAGCAGCAACGCGTCGCTCATCACCAGCATGATTCAATCGTTGAACGGGCTCCGGAGCATACTGGGACTCGTGCGGCCTCATTGATCGGACTCTTCACGGATCTTCAGCGAAGGCTGTCAGAGTCGCTGACCTGATGGCCCAGACTCAAGAGGAGCGTCATCAGGAGGAATCCGGCGGCGGAGATGTAAGGCATCCCGTCGCCGAACCGCTGCAACGAGGCATTCCCCCACACCGGACCGATCGCCCGCCCCAGGCTTTCGATGGCGCTCGCGGCGCCCTGTACGCGGCCTTGCTCGTCCTCACGCGCAGCGCGGCTCACCATGCTCGACATCGTCGGATGGCCGAATCCGATGCCGAGCGCCAATGGCACCAGCGCGAGCGCGAACAACATCAACGAGTGAGTCAGGGTCGCTGCCACGAGCCCGACGGCCGAGCAGATGAGCCCCAGGATGAATGTGGTCTTGTCGCCGATCCGGCCAACGATCGGACGAATCAGCGCACCTTGCACGATCGCCCCCAGCACGCCAAATGCGGCAAAGAAGTATCCCGTTTGGCCGGCGTCGAGGCCAAAGCGGTGCGCGACGAACAGCGCAAACGTCGTCTGGAAGACGGCAAATGCCAGCCAATAGACGAAGTCGATGACGAGAACGCGCCGGACGCGCGGCCGCCGCAGCATCGGCCCAATCGATCGCAACGAGATGTTCGACGCCGCTGACGCGCGGTGGACGGTCTCGGGCAGCCAGAAGATCGCCATCAGCGTCGCGACCGCCGTAATTGCCGCCGCCGCCCAGATCGGCGCCGTGTAGTTGACCGGCGCCAACAGACCGCTCAGCGCCGGCCCGAGGATGAAACCGAGTCCGAACGCGGCGCCAATGATGCCGAATGCCCTTGACCGATCTTTGGGGTCGGTGACGTCGGCGACGTAAGCGCGCGCCGTCGAGATGTTGCCGCCCGAGAGTCCGTCGACGATGCGCGCAATGAACAGCATCGTTATCGTTTGCGCCATCGCCAACATCACGAAGCTGAGGACGGTTCCGGCGAGGCTGAAGATCAGGACCGGCCGGCGTCCGTAGCGGTCCGAGGCGGCACCCAGCACCGGCGAAGCCACCAGCTGGCATAGCGAGAAGATGCCAAAGAGCAGACCGATCGTCAGGCCGGAGGCGCCGAACCGCTCGGCATAGAACGGCAGCAGTGGAACGATGATGCCGAACCCGACGAGGTTGACAAAGATCGTGAGAAATATGACCAGCAGTGGCCGGTTCACTCGCGCGTTCCCTTTCCCGCACGCGGGCCCAGCCGGTCCCGCACAAGCGCGTGATCGAGGTCGGCGAGCCGCCAACCGGTCGCGTAGATCAGCTGTGTGATGCGCGTCATCTTGCCAAACTCGATACGGCTCACCTCGTCGGTATTGGCATGGTAGTCCGGGTGCAGGCCGGTCGTGAAGAAGATGATCGGCACGCCCTTGGCGGCATAGCTGTAGTGGTCGCTGCGGTAGTACAGCTGTTCGAGATCGCTTGGATCGTTGAACTCGTAGTTGAGCGTCATTGGTTCGGCCAGCGCGTCATTGGCAGCTCGACTGACGTCGTGCAACTCGGTGCTGATCCGGTCCGACCCCACGAGGTACACGGTGTTCGCTTCCGACGGATCGTCGTTGCGGTTGCGGCCGATCATGTCGACGTTGAGTTGCGCGGTAATGCGATCGATCGGCACAGACGGACTATCGGCGAAATACTGCGAACCGAGCAGTCCGCGCTCTTCACCCGCGTGCCACACGAAGAGAAGCGACCGTTTCGGTCTCGACTCGCCGGTGGCGAACGCCTTCGCCAGCGCGAGGAGTGCAACGGTGCCAGAACCATCATCATCGGCGCCATTCCAAATACGATCCGATGGGGCGGTCGCCGCGACGCGGCCCGGTGCCGCAGCTGGCCGGGCCGTCGGATCGTCATCCGCGTAGCCGACATGGTCGTAGTGCGCGCCGAACGCGACGTAGGTCTGCTTCAGCTGTGGATCGCTGCCCTGGACTATGCCGACGACGTTGTGCGTCAGCTGTGTGCGGACAACCTCATAGTCGACGTCCACGTTGAACGTGAGGCTGACGCCGTCCAGATGGAACCGCGGGAGCTCTTCGCCGGCCGCCGCGCGCCGCTTCAAGTCGCGATACCGCACCGGCGCCTGACTGAAGAGAAATTCGAAAAACGCATCGCCGGCGGTCATCGATGGAGGAATCGGTTGATCGAGCCGTCTGGATGTCGTGAAGTCAGGTGACGATGAGGGCCGGTCGGGTGTGTTGCCGCTCTGCCGCGATCGCGGTCGAGCGGCGAGAGGTCCGACAGTGGCGGCCGCGCGATGCTGATCCAGGGCGGCGCGTCCCCGGCCGCTGAGAATCCGTCGGTACTTGCCGCCGTCGATCGTCTTCGGACCGTCGGCGCCCAGAAAGACCACGGCCGCACCCTGGAGGTCTTTAACCGCGTAGTCCGCGTGCCCGGCGGCGGGCAGGTCGAGGCCGTAGCCGACGAACTCGACGCGGTCGAGGGTCAACTGCCGCGGGGCGCCGGCGTTGGCCGCGAATCGGACCGCGTCGCCGTCCTTGAACGTTGCGGTCTCGGTGCCGACGCGGACGGTCACGGTCGACCGGCTTTTCACGTTGACGGATTGCACCTTCACCGTCTGGAGGTATCCGCCAGCATCTCCCGCGGGGGTGACGTGCCATTCGGCCAGGTGCTGCTGGATGAACCCGGCAGCGAGTCCGAGCCCGGCGGTGTAAGTCGCACGACCCTCAAGCTCATCTGAGGCGACGTACGTCAGCCACTCCTTGAGATCCTCTGCTCTAATGGCTGATTCGCCGCCGGCCAGAGCCAAGCTGCCGACGGTCAGGCCGCAGGCCAGGAGCCAACCAGCGGCGCGGCGACGATGCATGCGAAAAACCTCCGGCTAAACTATAGCCGCTTGCCAGGATGGACGACTTACGGTAACGTTTTGCCCACTGGATCCGGCTGCCCGCGTGTGTCTGCGCCCTACCCCCGCGCCTTCCTGCGTCACTGTTTCAATCTAGGAGAGAGTTGATTGGCTGTTCGTTTGTTCGTCGGCAATCTGTCGTACAGCACCACCGAAGCGGACCTGCGCACGTACTTCGGCACCATCGCGCCGCCCTCACAGATTGTGCTTCCGGTCGACCGCGAGACCGGTCGCCCGCGTGGGTTTGCGTTTGTGGAGTACCTCGATCGCGCCCAGGCCGAGCAAGCCATTCAGAAGTTCAACGGACAAGTGTTCAACGGCCGGCCGCTGGCGGTCAGCGAAGCGCGTGCGCGTGAAGACCGTGGGCCCGGTGGCCCGCGACCGGGCGGTCCGATGGGCGGACCTCGGCCCGGCGGCAGTGGATTCGGCCCGCGTCCCAGTGGGGGCGCAGGCTTCGCGCCGCGTTCGCCGTCGTTTGGCGGGCCGCGGCCTTTCGACCCGTCGGCGCCCGCGCCGCCCCGAAATCGCAACTTCGGCCCCGACGCCAAGCCGCAGCGCGGTCCGAACGCGAAGGCGAAGAAGAAGGAATCCGAGCGGCCCCGCGGTCCGATTCCGCTCAAGGCCACAGGTCGATCGTTTTCGCTGGACGACGACTCACCGGACGATGCGACGTTGGTGGATATCGACGACATCGCCACGAGCAAGCCGCACGACGAAACGGACGACGAGTAAGCCCGCCGAATGTCCGGGTCCGACTCGAATCTCTGGAATCAGATTCTCGACCACCTGCGCCAGGAGGTCGAGCCGGAAGAGTACCGGCGCTGGCTCCTGCCGACGAGCTACGCCAGCGATTCAGGCGATCTCATCTCTGTCTGGGTGCCGACTGAGGCGACCAGGCGATATCTCTCGACACACTACGCCGCGCAAATCGAGCGCCTGTTGAGAAGCATGCGTCCGCACTCCGAGATCAGGTTCGTCGTGACCGGAACGTCGGACGAAGAAGACGACGAATAGTCGTAAGTCGTTCGTCAGTGGTCGTTCGTCCCTCCCCCTAGCCCCCATCCCAGCCCAGTGTGAAACTTCTGTGAAGCGCGCCGCGCCCACTCAAAGCGCGGTAGCGTTGTCATGTGCAGCCGCGTTGGTATCGCAGCCTGTACTGGCGAATCGCGGTGGGCTTCGTGCTCTGTCTGGCCGTGGTGCTGGTCGTCCAGGCGTTGCTCCTGGTGTTTGTGGCCTCGCGCTCGGGACCGACCCTGCCCGGGGTGCCGCCGGATCGGTTCGCGCGCGCGGTGGCGCAGGATCTGTCGCAGGCGCTCGAGCGGGATCCGGCGCTCGATATTCCCGACTTTCTGCGTGATCAGTACGGGCGCGACACGCACCCGTTGTTCGTTCTGCTGGCGGACGGCCGGCAACTGACCAACGGCGCCGGTCCCGCCTCCGATCAACTCCTGGCGATGGCGCGCGAACGGCTTCGCGCCGGCATGCTCGAGCGCCGCTTCGGCGCGTCGTCCCCGCGTGACGGCGGTGACCCTGAGCGCCCGCCCGGCCGCCGGCCGTTCGGGCCAGGCGATGGTCCGGGGCCGGGCATGGGCCAGGGACGCGGCGGAGGCGGTTTTCGCGGCTCCCGGCCGGCGCCGATCATCGTGAACGACCAGCTGTACGGTGTGGTCATCGTCCCACCGCGCGCGCCGTTCGGCTTCCTTCTCGCCCGCTACGCGCCGACGCTCGCGCTGGCCGCGGTTGGATCGCTCGTCATGGGAGCGCTGCTGACGACCGGACTGATTTTTGGTCCCGCCAGGAAGCGGCTGCGCGCGGTGGAAGACGCCGCGTACCGGCTCGGCACCGGCGATCTGACCGCTCGCGCGCCGGCGCAAGGCGGCGACGAGGTGGCTGCCGTCGCCACGGCGTTCAATGCGATGGCGGACGATCTGGCCGCGCGGGCCGAGGCGCTCGCCGCATCAGACCGTGTGCGCCGTCAGCTGCTCGCAGACGTGTCGCACGAGTTGACGACGCCGATCACCGCGATGCGCGGCTATCTCGAAACCCTCTCGATGCCCGATTTCGCGATCGACGAAGAGACTCGCGCGCGCTATCTGGGCATCGTTGCGGACGAGACGTCCCGCCTCGAGCGCATCATCGGCGATCTCCTCGATCTGGCCCGCCTCGAGGGCGGTGGCGGCACCCTGTCCGTGCAGGACGTCCCGGTGGCGCAACTCTTCGACCGCGTAACAGCGCGTCACGAGCGCACGGCCACGGCGAGCCGTGTGCGCATCGTGCCGACGATCGCGCCGGGCGCGGAGACCGTTCGTGGCGACCGCGACCGTCTCGAGCAGGCCCTTCAAAACTTGACGGCAAACGCCCTTCGCTACGCTCCGCCTGACAGCACCGTGTCGCTGTCGGCGAGGCCGAAGGGCGGCGCGGTGGTGCTGGCCATAGCCGACCAGGGCCCGGGCATCGCCGCCGAGCACGTGCCTCATGTGTTCGATCGGTTCTACAAGGTCGACGCGTCCAGGGTCAGCCATGGCGGTCCGGCGTCATCTCCCGGCAGCGGCCTCGGACTGTCGATTGTGAAGGCCATCGTCGAGCGCCATGGCGGCTCGGTAAAGGTACAGAGCGATCCCGGACACACCGAATTTGCGATTCGGCTGCCGTCGAGGCAGCCGGCTTAGGCGGGAGCGAGCTGGAGCTTCTCGCGCACTTCGTCGAACGCGGTCATCAGCTCGTTGATCATCCTGGGCACGCGATTGGCTCTTGCGTACACCCAGCCCGTCTCGCGAACGAGCTCGGTGCCTTCAATCCGCGCGCAGAAGAACTGACCTGCCCGGACCTCGCGGGCAATGGACTGATACGGCACCATGCTGATCCCGAGGCCCGTCTTCACCATGGCCTTGATGATCTCGACGTTCTCCGTTTCCATGACCACGGTCGGCTCGACTTTTTCTCTCAGGAAGAATGAGTCGATGACGTGACGGGTGGCCGAGCCAGGCTCGAACTGGACGATCGGCTGCCCGGACAGATCCTCTGGAAGAATCCGCTTCTTCTTCGCCAGCGCATGCGTCGGCATCGTGACGAGCAGCAGTTCCTCGCGTAAGACCGGGACCGTGACGAGGTCAGATTCCTCGACCGGCAACGTCAGCAATCCGGCATCCACGCGGCCAGAGCGGATCTCCTCGAGCGAGCGGCCGGCGGTCGCGACGGTGAGCCGGATTTCCAGCTCCGGATGAACGCGCTTCAGATGTTTCAGCAGCGGCGGAAAGACATAGAGGCAGACCGTCATGCCGCCGGACAAGCGCAGCCGTCCACGCAGCGCGCGCGTGTGATCGGTGATGGCCCCTACCGTGTCGCGCACGTCCTGGAACACCCGCTGACCGAGTTGAACCAGACTTTCGGCGGCCGGCGTCATTCGCACCTGTCGCCCGACTCTCAGGAACAGCGGCTCGCCGAGTTCTTCTTCGAGCAGCGAGATCTGGCGGCTGATCGCCGACTGCGAGACGTGCAGCTTGCGTCCGCTGGCGGTGAACGAACCGGTCTCGGCTATCGCCTGGAGAATTTCCAGCTGACGCAGATCCACGTCATCAGTATTACAGATTGCAGATTGAAGAATGCAGAAGGGGGGAATGGCGAATTGGGATTGAGCGACTATGCGGCTACAGCTCGTTGAGGAGCACCGGCTTGGCTTCCTTCTCCCAGCCCTGCTCCCATGTCAACTGCGACGACCGTCGTGCACCCTGGCGGAGGCGATCGAGCATCGACTGGTCGGCGGGATAGCCCTCGAACAGATCGAACAGGATGTCGGCCAGCTGGCGTGCGGTCGAGAACAAGAGGCCGTTATCGGCGTGCCGCACGCGTTCGGCCAGACACGCTCCGTAATCGAGCGCACAGACTGGCACGCTCGCGCCGAACAACTCTGCGACCTTCATCGGAATATCCAGTCCCGATGTTGAGCGATGCAGACAGAGGCCGACGTCGGCACTGCCAACCACCAAGGGATATTCCTCGGGCTCGAGCCAGCGCGCGCGCAGATGGACCCTGCGCGCCGGCAGCCCGGCGAACCGCCGTTCGAACTCGGTGCGGCGCTGCCCGTCGCCGGTTACGAGAATGATGAGTTGCGGGAACCGTTGGCCGCCGCCCTGTGCCGCCTCCCACCCGCGAATGCGTTCCTCCAGCCGAACGACGGCGTCGATGACCACGTCGAAGTCTTCGTCTTCGGTCCAGCTCGATGGACAGACGACGAACCCGGTCGGTCCGCCGACAACGCCCATTCGCCCGAACAGGCCCTGCCTGAGACGATCTCGCGCCGTCCGGTCCATCGGGACGAACGCCGATGCCGGGCGGTCGTACAGCACCTTCACATATCGCGCGCCGAAACGGCTTTGAAGGAATCCGGCCATGCCGCGCGAGACGCAGAGACTCGCGTCGACGCGGCGCGCGTCGCGACGTTCGAACCAGCGCGCGATGCGCACCGCCGGATGCCACCGCCCGACGCGCTGCTGCAGCAGCGAGTAGCCGAGATTGTGCCAGTCGATGACGAAGCGAACCCCGCGGCGGTGGAGCGCGAACCACGTGATCGGCAGCGTGGGAAACGCCGGAGGATTCTGGACGAGCACCAGATCCGGCTTAGGCAGCGTGCTCAGCCGACGCCACAAGCGGAACGCCAGCTTCATCGCGTCGCCGGTGGCCATGCCGGAGTAGGCGACCGTGGTCCGGTGCCGGTAGCGCGACAACGACGGCTCGAGCCGGTGGACCGTGATACGCGGCGCTTCGGTCACGCTTCGCGGCAACCGGGTGCCTTCCAGGCCCACCAGATCGACCTCGATGCCCCGATCCGCCAGCGCGCGGGCGTGATACAGCATGCGGGCACTCCGCCCGAGGTCCGCGAGCGCAACGATGATGGCTCTCATGGGACGAGCCGCATCAACTTGGCCAGAGACGTTCCCCGGTAATGAGCCGAACACGACGCTGGAATGTCAGATAGGCCCAGGCCCATTCAGACAGCACGGCAACGCGGTTGCGGAACCCGATGAGCCAGAAGATGTGGATGAATAGCCAAATGAGCCACGCGAACAGGCCCGATGTTTTCAACGGACCGATCTCGGCCACCGCCGATCCGCGCCCCACGGTCGCCATGTTCCCGTAATCGTGATATCGGAACGGCCGCGGCGGCTCACCACGGACGAGCGCCAGAATATTACGTGCCGCGTGGGCGCCTTCCTGCTTCGCGACCTGCGCCACGCCCGGCAAGAGCTTGTCATCCTGTTCGAGCGCGCAAACGTCGCCCACGACGAAGATCTCAGGGT
The DNA here is from genome assembly GCA_046734915.1 of Acidobacteriota bacterium. Lineage (GTDB taxonomy): Bacteria > Acidobacteriota > Vicinamibacteria > Vicinamibacterales > CAVVIG01 > VFZL01. The sequence continues at coordinate 13,344 of JBKPSC010000312.1, forward strand.
GTCCGGGCACCTGCAGCGTCGGCTCGGCGTGGACGCGCCCGACCCGGTCCAGTTCGACCCCGAGCGATGCCGCAAGCGGCGACGCCGCCACGCCGGCAGCCCACAGCACCGTTTGCGCGTCGATGCGGTTGTGGGGTGCGCCAGCCGGGGCGTTGGCCGCGCGCCACATGACACCCTCCGCATCAACGGCTGTGACGATGGATCCGGTGAGCACTTCGACGCCGATGTGACGCAACGAAGCCTCGGCTTCGCCGCCGAGCTTCTCTGGAAAAGCGGCCAGCAACCGCGGTCCGCCTTCGAGCAGGATCACACGCGCCGACTCCGGCTTGATGCGGCGGAAGTCCGACCGCAGGCTGCGTCTGGCGATCTCGGCAAGCGCGCCGGCGAGCTCGACACCGGTCGGTCCGCCGCCGACGATCACGAACGTGAGCAAACGCCGCTGCGCGTCGACCGACTCCTCGCGCTCGGCCGCCTCGAACGCCAACAGCACTCGACGGCGAATTTCCAGTGCATCGTCCAGCGTCTTCAACCCGGGCGCACGGCTCGACCACTCCGGGTGGCCGAAGTACGCGTGAGCCGCACCCGACGCTAACACCAGGTAGTCGTACTCGAGTGTCGGGAGCGGCGAAGTTGCCGCCTCGGCACCAGGGTTCAGCGTCACGCGCCTCGCCTGGGGGTCGATGGCGCGTGCCTCGGCCAGGAGGACCTGCACGTTCTCCTGGTGCCGGAGAATCCACCGGATAGGCGAGGCTATGTCCCCTGGCGAGAGCGAGGCCGTCGCCACCTGGTAGAGCAGCGGCTGGAAGAGATGATAGTTGTGCCGATCGATGAGGGTTACGCGAACAGGTTGTCGAGCGAGCGTGCGCGCTGCATCCAGTCCGCCGAAACCACCACCAATGACGACAACATGGGGTGGTCGTTGGTCGTTGGTCATCGGTTGTTGGTCGTCGGTCGCGAGCGTTCGTCGTCAGTCGCTGGTTGCGGTGCGGTCGACATGGGCTCCTTGAACCGCACTGTAGTGTCTCTGTTATCGTAGTTCATGCCTTTGCCGACCAAGCCCCGTCGCGACGCCGACAATGCCGCGCTTGGCGGGCCAGCCACTGTCGTCGAGTCGGCGTGTCCGCTCGATTGCCCCGACTCATGCACGCTGGCGGTCACCGTCAAACACGGCCGCGTGATCGCGCTCGACGGTGGGCAGAGCAATCCAGTCACACAGGGTTACATCTGCGCGAAGGTGCGCCGCTTCGGCGATCGCGTGTACGGCCCTGATCGGCTGCTCTATCCGGCCGTTCGGAAGGGGCGCAAAGGCGACGGCCGGTTTGCGCGAGTCTCGTGGGACGAGGCGCTCGAAGTCATCGCCGACCGCATGCAGCGGGCTATCGCCGATGCCGGCAGTGAATCCATCCTGCCGTACTCGTACGGCGGGTCCAACGGCCTGCTCACTCACGAGGCGCTGGACGCCACGCTGTGGCATCGCCTCGGCACGTCGCGCCTCGCGCGAACGCTCTGCGCTGCGCCGACGGGAGCGGCCAATATGGCGCTCTACGGCAAGATGCCGTCGGTGACCTACCAGGATTACGTGAACGCGGCGCTCATCATCTTGTGGGGAGTGAATCCCTCAACATCGGGCATTCATCTCATTCCGTACGTCCGCGAGGCGCAGACACGCGGAGCGAAGCTCGTCGTGATCGATCCGCGTACGACGCCGCTCGCGCGATCGGCCGACGTTCATCTGCCGGTTCGTCCCGGCACGGACATCGCCGTTGCGCTCGCGCTCCATCGGCACTTGTTCGAGAACCGCCTGGCGGACGAGACATTTCTCGCGGAGCACACGATCGGCGCCGATCGGCTGCGCGAGCGGGCGGAGCCGTGGACAATCGTCCGCGCGTCGCAAACGGCCGGCATCGATGCTGACTTGCTCGAGAAAGTCGCAAGGCTTTATGCGGAGAGCTCACCAGCGCTCATCCGCTGCGGCTGGGGTCTCGAGCGAAACCGCAACGGAGGCAACGCCGCCATGGCAGTCCTGGCACTGCCTGCCGTGGCTGGCAAGTTCGGCGTGCGCGGCGGTGGGTACTCGATGAGCAACTCGGCAGCCTGGGGCATCGAGAAGACGTGGATCGGCTCGCCCGAGCCATCGACACGCCTCGTCAACATGAATCAATTGGGTCGCGCGCTGACCGAGTACAAAGACCCGCCGGTCAAGGTACTGTTCTCCTATAACGCGAATCCGGTCGCGACCGTGCCAGATCAGCGGCGGATCATTCGCGGCCTCGAGCGCGAGGACCTCTTCACCGTCGTGTTCGAGCAGGTGATGACCGACACGGCGCTGTACGCCGACGTCGTCCTGCCGGCGACGACTTTCCTCGAAGGGTACGATTTCGCAAAAGCCTACGGACCGATCAGCCTCCAGCTCGGACGACCGGTCATCGACGCCATCGGCGAGGCGCGGTCGAACGCCGACGTCTTCGCCGATCTCGCCCGCCGCCTGAACGTGCTTCGAGACGACGAGCCCGGAGGCGAGCTCGACTTGTTGGTGCAGGTGCTCGGCGCTTTGCCACCGACGATTGCCGACGACGTGCGGGCTGGAGCGATGCCTCGGCCGCCTTATGGCCTTGCCCCGATTCAGTTCGTCGATGTGTTCCCAAACACATCTGACCGGAAAGTCCACCTGTTCCCCGCCGCGCTCGACGCCACTGCGCCTGCGGGTCTCTATGCGTACCAACCCGATCCGGCGACTGAGCGCTATCCGCTGGCGCTCATATCACCGGCTAGCGACCGGACTATCAGCTCTACGCTTGGCGAGTTGCCGAGGCCGGACGTCAGGTTGACCATGCATCCCGACGATGCGGCCGTGCGCGGGCTCGACGACAAGGATCTCGTGAGAGTCTTCAATGACCTGGGAGAGGTCCAGTGCCCGCTCCACCTGTCGGCAGCGGTACGGCCGGGCACGGTCAGCTTGCCGAAGGGTCTTTGGCGACGCAGCACGCGAAACAGCAGCACCGGCACGGCGCTCGTCCCGGACTCGCTGACCGATCTCGGTGGCGGCGCGTGCTTCAACGACGCTCGTGTTCAGGTGGCATCGCTTCCAACCGCCTGAAGCCCGAGGCCCGAGGCCCGAGATCCGAGGTCTCAGGCGAGGACCGAAGCCTGAAGCCGAACCTCAGAACGCCTGCCCGATGCTGAAATGCAGGCGCCAGCGCCGGTTCTGTTCCTCGCCGTTCACGATCAACCCGGGAATCGGATTCAGCTGATAACCCCAGTCGAAGCGAATCGGGCCGACCGGTGTCTGGTAGCGGAACCCGATACCCGCGGCGTAGCGCAGATCACCGAGGTCAACGTCGGTGTACGACTCCCACACGTTGCCGCCGTCGACAAACAGCACACCTCCGAGGTTGGCCGTGAACATCGTTCTGAGCTCTGTGCTGAACGCGATCATCGTATTGCCGCCGATCGGCGTGCCGGTGCCTCCGAGCGGACTGACCTCGAAACGGCCCCAGCCGCGGATGCTGTTCGCGCCGCCGAGGAAGTACTTCCGCGCGAACGGCAC
>JBKPSC010000313.1:0-15783 GCA_046734915.1 Acidobacteriota bacterium
GGGCAGGGCCATGAAGGAGTCAGAAGACATCTCCCGCGCCCAGGAAACTCTGGCCGCAGTCGAGCATCAGCGGAAGGAACTGGACGATGCGCTGGCCGCGGAGACCGAGGCCCTCACCGGCGGCACTGATGGCGGAATGGAAAAGCTCGAGCGCGTCGTGTTGAAGCCAAAGAAGGGCAACGTAACAGTGAAGATCGTGGCGTTGGTGTGGCAGTGAAAGCAACGACTCACGAAAATGCAGATTGCAGAATTCAGAAGGCAGAATTGAGGTTCGAGGTGCGGAGCCGCGAGGACCGTGCCGAAATCGGGCCGCAATCACAGGCATGGTAAATGCAGTGCCTCGTTAGTGCCACACGACGTCGCAAGCTTGAAGGAGCGCACGAAGAGATTCGCTCTCGATACGCTGGCTCTCGTTCAACGATTGCCCTCGTCTGAGGTTCATCGCTGTGTTGGCCGACAGTTGACGCGATCGGCGACGGCGGTTGGAGCCAACTATCGATCGGCATGCCGATCTCGGTCGCACGCGGAGTTCATCGCGCGGATCGGTGTCGTGCTGGAGGAAGCCGATGAGTCAGCTTTCTGGTTGGAAATTCTGCTAGAGAGTGGAGGGGCTGTCGACAGGGTCGGGTCTCGAGCGTTGCTCGACGAGGCAAATCAGCTGACGGCGATCTTCGCCGCGTCCAGCATCACGGCCAGCCACCACCGCCGTCGATGAATTCAGAGTCTGCATGCTGATTCCAATTCTGCATTTTGAAATCTGCGTTCTGCATTCTCACGACAACTATTCCTCGCCCATAAACGGGTAGCCGAACTCAGTGGGCGGCTCGAAGTTCTCTTTGATCGCTCGCGCGCTGACCCAGCGCACGAGATTCAGCTTCGATCCGGCCTTGTCGTTGGTGCCCGAAGCCCTGGCGCCGCCGAACGGCTGCTGGCCGACGACGGCTCCTGTGGGTTTGTCGTTGATATAGAAGTTGCCGGCCGCATCGCGCAGCGCCGAGGCGGCTCGTCTGACGGCGTGGCGATCCTGGGCGAACACCGCTCCGGTCAGAGCGTAGGGCGACGTTCGATCGATGAGCTCGAGCGTCTCGTCCCACTTGTCATCGTCGTAGACATAGGCGGCCACGACGGGGCCGAAGATCTCCTCGACCATGAGCCGGTGGCCGGCGTCGTTGGTTTCGATGAGCGTCGGGCGGATGTAGTAGCCCTCTGCCAGATCGCATTGGCCGCCGGCGACGATTGTCGACGTCTGCCGTCCGAGCTCGATGTACTCCTTGATCTTGTCGAAGGCGCGGCGATCGATCACAGCGCCCATGAAGTTCCGGAAGTCCTGAATGTCGCCCATCCGGATGGCCTCGATCATCGCCACCAGGCGGTCGCGGATGTCGGGCCAGAGCGATCTCGGGATGTAGACGCGGCTGACCGCCGAGCATTTCTGCCCCTGGAACTCGAAGCCGCCGCGCACGATCGCGACAGCAAGCGCCGCCGGATCGGCCGACGGGTGGGCCACGACGAAGTCCTTCCCGCCCGTTTCGCCGACGATGCGCGGGTAGCTGCGGTAGGAGGCCATCGATGCGCCAATCGTCTTCCACATGTCGTTGAAGACGGTGGTGCTGCCGGTGAAGTGGACGCCGGCGAGATCAGGGTGCGTCAACAGCTCCTTGGAGATGCGCGACGCGTCCCCCGACACGAGATTGATGACCCCCGGCGGCAGACCGGCCGCCTGCAGCAGCCGCATGATGTAGTACGCGGAGAACATCGCGCTGGCAGCGGGCTTCCAAATGACGGTGTTGCCCATCAGTGCCGGCGCGGTCGGCAGGTTGGCGGCGATCGAGGTGAAATTGAACGGCGTCACCGCGTAGACGAAACCCTCGAGCGCGCGGTACTCGAGCTGATTCCACGTCGTGTGATCGCTGAGGGGCTGCTCGTCGAGGAGTTCCTGCCCGAAGGCGACGTTGAAGCGCCAGAAATCGATGATCTCGCACGCGGAATCAATTTCAGCCTGAAAGACGGTCTTCGATTGGCCGAGCATGGTCGCCGCGTTGAGCGTGTCGCGCCAGCTCGTCGTCAGCAACTCTGCGGCCTTGAGAAAGATGGCGGCGCGGTCGCCAAACGACCATCGCGACCAGTCACAGCGCGCCTCGTGAGCCGCGCGAATCGCCTGGCGCACGTGGTCGGCCGAGGCGCGATGGCTCTCGGCCAGCACGTGTGCGTGGTGGTGCGGCATGATCGACGGGGCCGTGTCGCCGGTCGTGACGTCGCGCCCGCCGATGACGAGCGGGATCTCGATGCGCTCCCGGACCATCGCCGCCAGCCGCGCTTTCAGCGATGCCCGTTCGGGAGACCCAGGTGCGTAGGAGCGGGGCGGCTCGTTGACCGGCTGCGGCACGCGTCGATGCCCGCTGAACGGCGAGTACGATGCCATCAATCCCTCTTGTGGCCGACGAGTCCCTCGTTGAGATAGTTCGTCAGCGGCGCCACCTGCCTGAAGACGTCGACGACGCCGGCGTAGAACCGGGTGCTCGCGGCGAACTCCTGCGGGAACTCGCGCGCGGCCAGAAACTGCCGGTGCTTCAAGTACTCGCCTGCGGGATGATCCTTCATGAACCCGCGGGGGATCCGTTGAAGTTTCTCACCGCGGAGCTCGCCGACGCTCCGGCGAAATCCCGGCGACGTCACGATGGCGGTAAGGCGCTTGTGGTTGCCGGCGATGTGCTCCCGCACCGCTTGCAGCTGGGAGGTGTCAGGGGCATACATCCCGCCGCCGACCCAGACCCAGCCATGTGACACCTCGAGGTAGAGGCCAGCGCCCTGATGCTTCGGCAGACCACGCGACGGGAAGACAGCGGCGATGTTGGTCTTGAGCGGGGTCTTGTCGCTCGAGAACCGGGTGTCGCGATAGATCCGGTAGATGGCCGTTTTCGGATCGGCGACCAAATGCGGCGCGAACTGACGGAAATCTCCGGCCAGTCGCTCGACGAGCGCCAGCATCGGATCGTGCAAAAGCGCCTGGTACTGATCCTTGCGCGCGCGGAACCACTCGCGGTCGTTGTTCCGTTTGAGCGCCCGCAAGAACGCGAGCGCTTTCGGATTGAACGCGGTGAAGCGCGCCGCCGACATCAGCGGCCTCGCGCCGCTGCCGCCTGAGCCGCCATCCGTTCCTGCATCTGGCGGGTCAGATGCGGCACGATGCCCAGCATGCGCTCCACCAGCATGAGCTGACCGCGGTGATGCATCTCGTGCTCCTTGGGCGATAGGAGCATTTCCATCCGGCTCTTGGTGGGCGGGGTGGCGCCGGGTGGCATGGTGACCATTTCCGCGAGGAAGCCGTCGGGCAGGTTCTCGACGAACGATGCGAACTTCTCGCCTTCCGTTTTGAGGAACTCGATGAGCTCGGCCTTGGTTCGCGACCGTCCTTCCTCGGCACCGAGCTGTTGTATCAGCTCGGGGAAATTCACTTCCTTCAGATCGGCGATCTTCTTCGAGTGTACATGCAGCTGAAACGCTGGACCGAGCGCCATGTGCGCGAGCAACTGCGCGACACTGCGCGTCTCGGGCGAGGCTTTGAAGCCGTATTGCGCTTCGGGAATGTCTTGCGCAACCTGAATCGTGTTCCCACGGACCTGTCGAAAGCTCGCCGCGAGTTCCTTACCACCGTAGCCGCTCATACCCGCTCCTTGTCTTTTGCACGCAAAGGGCCAAATCGCAACTATAAGCAGCGCCTCCCGCCGTTGTAAAGTTGCCGCACGCCATGAGAATCTGCGTCGTTGGTTCAGGCGCCGTGGGCGGTTACTACGGCGCGAAGATGGCGCGTGCCGGGCACGATGTCGTCTTCGTCGCACGTGGTGCGCATCTGGCCGCGATGCGGGCCCGCGGTCTCACCGTCAAAGGCACGCTCGGCGAGTTTCGCGTCAAGGGCCAGTTCGAGGAGCGCGGCGAACGCGTCGGGCCCGTGGATTTCGTCATCTTCGCGGTCAAGACCTACAGCAACCGGCAGGCGTTCCCGCTGCTCAACACCGTGGCCGGCGACCATGCGGTCGTGTTGACGCTTCAGAACGGAGTCGACAGCGTCAGCCAGGTCGAGGAAGTCATCGGTAAGGGCCGTGTGCTGGGCGGTGCCACCTACGTCGCCACCGCCCTCGCCGAGCCGGGCGTCATCATCCAGACCGGCGTGCACCGGCGGATCGTGTTTGGCGAGACCACCGGCGATCTCTCGCGTGTCTCCGGGCGCGTCGCGATGATGGATACGCTCTTTCGCGAGGCTGACATCGTCTCGGAGCCGGTCGCGAACGCCTGGGTGCCGCTGTGGGAGAAGTTCGTCTATCTCGCCCCGTTCGCCGGCTTCACCGGTTCGGCGCGTCAGCCCATCGGCCCGCTCTGGTCGGACGCGAGCACCCGAGAGTTGATGATTGCGGCGTTCAAGGAAGTGGCGGCCGTCGCCGCGGCCGAGCGTGTCCGCCTGCCGAAGGCGACCGTTTCACGGATCGTGAAATACGTGGACTCGCTGGAGCCGACGGTCCGGTCGTCGCTGCTCATCGATCTCGAGCAGGGCAAGCCGCTCGAAGTGGATGCGCTGCTCGGCGGCGTCATCCGGCGGGCGAAACGGCGCCGCGTGAAGACGCCAATCATGTCCGTGCTCCACGCCGCACTGAAGCCGCATGCGGCGGGTCGCTCGACGAGCGCTTGAAGTAGGCGAGCGCTCGCTCGCGTTCCTTGGAGTCGACGAGCGGAAACGTGCGCAGGACGTGCGCGAATTCGTCGCCCGACAGCCGATACCACCGGGCGACGACGGCCTCGAGGCGCGCTTTCGCCTCTTCTCGCGCCGCCGGGAGTGGACGGTGGGAGAGCCGGCGGGCGAGAGCGGCCACCAGCCGGAACGCCGAAGGCGCATCCGAATGGCGCGGCAGCGGCAACTGTTCGACGACGGCGGTGGTCACGTGCGTCGTCACCCGCTGGCGCACCAGATAGTTGACGACGAAGCTGTTGAACAGGCCGCAGAGGAAGTACTGCGACTGAAGCGGCAGCCGCGTTCGCAGGCAGAACACGGTGTGCGTCGAGACGCACGCCGCCGGGAGCAGCGCGGCGATGAGCGTCAGCCGATTGCTCGCGCTGGCTACGTCGCGATACGCGAGCCGGCGCCGCTGCCACCGGTCACCGAGGAGTCTCGCCGCATCCGCTTCGCGGATTGTCCGCTTCGCGTTCGCCAATTGGACGTTGAACGGTTCGATGAGACGTCCGCCAACCACCGGCACACCGGATCGTGCCGTCAGGACCTCCCGATCGTCGGTCGCGTTCAATTCGCGGCCGAAGGCAGCCCCCCAGCCTGTGTTCGAGCCGAGCGGAGGAAAGAGCGACGCCGCGCGCTCAGCAATGACGACGTCAGCCTGGTGTCTGAAGTCTGGCAGCGCGAGGCCTGGCCCCGACACGCGGGTCAGCAGATCGACGGAGAGCCGAAGCGGGAACCACTCGACGGCGCCGCTCTCCGGCTGTTCGAGCACGCCGGGGTCGACTTCACCCAGCCGGACGCCGAACTGATTTGTCGGGACCCCCTTGGCTGCCGTCAGCAAAACGAAACGAACGTTCCGGTGGATCGGGAAAACCGCTTGCCGGTTGTCGAAGCCCACGAGGCCGTCGACGCGATAGGTTGAGAAAAGCCGTCGCCGAACTGCCGCACTGCCATGATCGCTGGCGAATCCGCCGGGCAACACGAGTCCCAATCGGCCGCCGTCTCGTAGCAGCGTCATGCTCCGTTCGAGGAACAACTGATACTTGTTCGCGTGTCCCTGAGACTGCGCGTCGTAGACGCCAGCGTCCCGCGTGAAGCGGAGGACGCGCGTCATATCGGCCCTGGCCTGCGCCCGGTCGCTGACGGGGACGCCCTCGCTGCGCATCATGTCCCACGGTGGATTGCCGATGATCGCGTCGAAGCCGGCGTCCGACCGACGCTGCCCCTCGCCGTCGAAGAACACCTCGGGAAATTCGAGCTCCCAGTGGAAGAACCGGTGAGCCGAAGACACCAGGCGGCACTCGTCCAGCTGACGGCGAGCGACGTGCTCAGGTAGCGCGCTGCGTCCTGAGAGGATCACGTCCGCCAGCGCCTTGTAGGTTCCGGTGTGTGCGGCAACCGATGTCCCGAGCCAGTGTGCGCACCACAGATCTGCAACCAGCTTCCATCTGGCGAGCGTAGAGTCGGTGCGCTCCAGACCGGCGAGAGCACGCTCTTTGGTCCGGACCTGCTCGATGGTGTCGTTGGGGCCTTCAAGTACGGCGCGGACTGGCATCACTTGCCGAGCCACGCTCTGAATCTCTGTGTCATCGAAAAGCGGTCGGGTCCGGTTTTTCCGGCGCTTGGACCCGCGGCTGACGGGATCCGCGAGGGACGAAACCCACGCTCCAAGCAGACTGTCACCGACTCTGATGTGATGGTCGAGGAACGACAGAGGCCGATCGCGCGCCAAGGTCGCCAGCCAAAGCGAGAGACGAGCGAGCTGGACGGCCATCGGGTTCAGGTCGACACCGAAGAGGCAGCGCTCGGCGATCAGGCGGTGTATCGATGCACGTTCGGAAGGGCCGATGTCATCAGCCAAACAGGCGCCAGACTCGACCAATGCCGATTCATACGACTCCGCGAGGAATCCGCATGCGGCCACGAGGAACGCCCCGCTCCCCATCGCCGGGTCCAGTACCCTGAGCGACAGGATCTCCGCTGGCGAGCGGCCCGCCACCAGAGGTCCGACGGCTTGTCGCACCAGATAACGCGCGATCGGTTGCGGCGTGTAAAACGATCCGGTCGCCTTGCGCGCTCCCGATCCACGCTCGAGTGCGGCGATCGTTCGGGCGCCTTGACGGGGCCGCCGGCGGTCCGGTTCAGCAAGGCACGACCGCGGTTCGTAGTCGAGGAGCGTCTCGTAAACCGCACCCAGCTGTTCGACGCCCAGGTCCCGATACGCAATCCGCTCTCGACCGCGACCTTTCACGACGTGCGTGGTCAGCGCCAGGACCGCGCGCGCGGCTGCCTCATCGTCGAGATCGCGCCGCTCGACGAGCGGCGCTTTCGATGTGTCGAACAGGCGGCCATTGAACGGCGCGACGCTCAGATCTCCGGCGCGGCATCCCGCGTGAGCGAGGCGGCTGATCGCGCGCAACGCATCCCAAATTCCTAGAACACGTCCGCGCTCGGCTGAGAGCCGGAGCGCCTCGATGCTGTAGCTCGCCCGATAGACCGCGTGCCACATAGGGACGAGAGCTCGCGACTCGGCAAAGAGCAAGAAGAGCACGCGATAGACGACCGTAAGAGATTGCTCGAACGCAGACCGGAGATCGTGCGAGCTCCCGCGGGCCACGATTGCCCTCAACACATCCGCAGACGCAGACAAGACTCCGTCGCGAAGCGAGCGACCAACAGCCGCGGCGCGGGCGTCAGCCTGTGCGGCCAGCCGATCCAGCGGCGCCGGCGTCCTGGCCCCGGTGGTATCGAACATCTCGGCCCGGATGGTGGACCACAGGGCGCTGAAGCACTCGGGCGTGTCGGCGCTGACATCGAGGTCGAACTCCAGCCACCGTCTGGAAGGCCCGCGACGCACGTCGAGCAGCCGCAGATGAGTGCCACTGAAGATGAACGCCCAACGCGAGCCAGCAGCGCGCGCCGCGAGCGCCGCGTCGCGCCACTGACGGCCTGGCCTTTCTGCCCAGAGACACACGAGACAAGGCACGCACGCTGTGCCAGACCGGAGGTCGAGTTGGATAGAGGTGCCGTGAGCCGTCAGCCCGGACACAGAGAAGCCAAGCAGACGCGCCAGCGGCGCCGCACCCACGTCCGATATCGCGCGCCGGCTCGACGCCGGACCGAGCTCCGCGCACGCCATCCGCCACTCGCGAAATGTGCGGTGCGCGGCGGCGACCGCGATCGACGGAGCGGCGCTGGCACATTCGATCAGATCACCGCTGGACAGGAGCTGGCCGGCGACGCCCGGAATCATCAGGGCACGACGATGAGCCGATTCAGGATCCTGACCTCTGGCGGCCTGGCCATCGCTCTGAAGCGCGACACCCGGTCGGCGCTGTTCGAGACGAGGTCTTGCTGCTCACTCGAGAGCACGTGCCGGAGTCGCGTCGCACGTCGGTCGAAGAGTCCAGGCTGGAAGTACACGCGCGATTGCAGTCGGGCGGCTCGTTCGACGTGCTTCGCCCGCGCCTCGATGCGACGCACGAAGCGGTTGTAGTCATGGACGATCGACGAGTCGCCGGCCATCCGCTCGACGACGGCATCGATCGCAGACCGCACGGAACCGGACTCGAGTAATGTGGACGCCTGGCGCCTTGTGGAATCGCGGCATCGGCCTTCTGCCGCCACGAGCAAACCGAAGGCTTGCGTGGCGAGCCTGCGGCCGGCGCGGTCCTCCAGGGCGAGACCAACGATGACCAGCAGGTTGCCGCCGACGAGCCGGCGCAGTCGGGACCGGGCCCGGATGACGTGACGGTTTCCATCGACGAGTCCGTCGCGCACACCTCGCGCCCGCAGCCGCCGTGCGAACTCGATCCGTTGGGCTTCGATCGCCGCCTCCGGCCCTTGCGCCTTCTTCAATGCCGCCGCCCACAGCGAGCTATCCAATGACGGGATCGACGATTCGAGCGGATTCGCTGCATCGATGTCCTGCTGGGCGCGATCGATGCGGGCACGAAGACGTTCGAGCATGTCGGCCTCGGGCGACTCGCCGGCGATGAGGTAGTAGGTGTGAACGGTTCGCTGCTGGCCGATGCGATCCACACGGCCGATTCGCTGTTCCAACCGCGCCGGATTCCAGGGAAGCTCGAAATGGATGACCACACGGCAGCGATGATGGAGATTCAGACCGCCACCGGCGGCATCTGTTGCGAGGAGCAGCCGACTGACGCCCGTCGCGAACGCGTCAACTGCCTGACAGCGCTCGGTCCGACTGAGCCCGCCGTGGAGAACTGTTGCCGGCATTTGGAGCCGGCGCTGAATGTGCGCGAGTGTGTCGCGGTACTCGGTAAACACGATCACCGCCTCGCCGCGACGTTCAAGCCGCCGTAGCAGGCGCCGCAGCGCCGCTAGTTTCGTCTCGCCTGGCACCGCTGCAGCGGCAGTATCACGCGCCGTTCGCAGCAGCTGACGCTCGCGATCGGCGTCGACCAGCACCGGCTGCCGAAGCATCGGCGGCAGGTCGTCCGAGTCTCCCTCACCGGCATCGTCCTTCAGTGGCAGCCAGAGTTGCGCGCCGTCGGCCGACGGGGTCTCTGACAGGAGCGCCAGGCGGCGCTCAACCGACTGGCGCAGCGATTCAGGGCTGGACAACGCCCGCTTCCGGAGAATCGTCAACAGAAGCTCGCGATCGGCCGCGGCGCCCATGCCGCGTTCATGACGGACCGCCGATGCATAACGCTCGAGCGCACCCAGCATCTGTGTCTCGGCGTGGCTGGCGGTGATCGTCAGCCGGTGCACCCGCCGTTCGACGTCCAGCCGCACGTCGGCTCGGCTGCGGCGAAAAACGAGCAGGTCGTCATCAGTGCCGTGGGATCCGAGGGTGCAAAGGCTTTCAAAAGCCGGACGATCGCCGCTGTGTGGCGTTGCGGTCAGCGCAACGACGAAGACCGCCGACTCACACAACTCGGAAACTGCCCGGTGACGATCGCTTTCGGGTGTGACCGCGTGTGCTTCATCGACAACGACGACATCCCACCCGCGAACCCGGACGAAGGGCAAAACTTCCGCACGCTTGACGTAGTCGATGGAGGCGATGGCGATCGGAATCGTGTTCCACGGGTTTTCGCCGGGCGGGAGCTGCGCTGTCAGGAAGGCGGCACCACGCGTGTCGACCACGGTGGCCTGAAGTCCGAACTTGTTGGCGAGCTCCGCCCCCCACTGATCGCGCAGGCTGGCGGGCGTGAGAATCAGCACCCGGCTGACGATGCCGCGAGCCATGAGCTCGGAAACGAGCAGTCCTGCCTGGATCGTCTTTCCCAGACCCACATCGTCGGCAAGCAGTACGCGACAACCGTTGCCGCGAAGGACTGCCAGCGCCGGCTCGAGCTGGTGAGCGAGGATGTCGAGCGCTCCGACCTCTGCTCGATGAAGAGCCAGCCAGCCGCCGCTGTCGGCGAGAAGCGTGCGGCAGGCGTTCCGCCATCGTTTTCTTCCCGTTTTCCACGTCGATCGGTCGCGACCGAGACGTTCGATGATCTCGAACGGCGCCAGCAGCGTCCGCTCGTCGTCGAGATTTGCCGGGCTGATGCCACGTAGCGACAGCAGTCCGCAGGTGCCCGCCTGAGTGGCGGCAGCCACTAACCATCGTTCACGTCGGACCTGAATGCGATCGCCGGGCCGGTAACCCTCGCTCACCGATTGCAGAACCTCCACGCCTGCGGCGGCTGGGCCGTTGCGCTTTTTGCCAGCCGACGAACGGCGGGCAGCAGGTCAACGAGTTAGAAAGGTGGTAGAAGGTGTCGTGCGATGGACGGCAATCGACGTGCCGCCGTCGAGGGGCGGCTTGAAGTGAGGTGGCTCGGAGGGGCGCGCGGTCTTGTGAAGGATGCGTGCTCGCGGCGCCGCGAGCCAGCCGTCTCGGTTATCGCGGTGGCAGCACGGCGCGTTCGCCGCGGTCGGTGACCTCATTTAACTTCGACAGCAATGCAGCAAATCCAGCCTTCTGTGGATCGAAGAATCCCCAGTCGTCGATCTGTGGCGACTTGGCCGCCGGCTTGGCCTGCTCATGCCGGCGTTTCTTCTTTGACTTCGACGAGCGGCGCGACGCCGGTTCGACCAGAGCCGCGTCGGAATCGTGAAGCTCGGTGGCAGCCGAAGCAATTTCGGCCGGCGACTCGATGACAGGTTCCGGGTCGACTGGCGGGACCGGTTCCGGCACGAGCACGTCGACTGGCTCGAGGCCGAGTGACGAGAGCAGCTCCAAGGGTGACGGCACCGGTTTGGGCGCGGGGCGTTCGACAACGGGGGCGACTTCCAACCGCGGCGGCGGTACGGTCGCGGCCGGTGGCGTCACCGCTTTCTCGATGACGACTGGCGGAGGCACCGCCTCGACCGGCGATGCAGGAGAATCGAAGACCGATGAGGGCGCGGCTACGGCCGGTGATGACTCTGTAACGGGGACCGACGGCGAGTCGACACGTGGTGTGATTTCGGGAACGACAAACGGAGCGGCCGCGGCGACGACAGGCAGAGCGTTCTCGAGAACGACTGGCGGTGTGATCTGGGCAACGACCGGTAGAGTGACGTCGTCAACGACTGGCAAGGCGACTTCGTCAACGATCGGCTGAGCGACTTCAGCGACGACAGGGCGAAGGACGTCTGCGATGACCGGCCGGGTGATTTCGACCGCCGGCGCCGTTGCGATGACAGGTGTCGGTGACTCCGGCGTAGGAATGACCCTTTCAACGGCTGGCGGTGCCGCGGTCTCACGCGATTTCTTGAGCAGCGGCTTCAGCACCGACTGAACTGCTTCCTCGAGCTGCGCGAGCACAGGCAGTGCGGCCGGCGCCGGCGGCGACGGCTCGACGCGAGCTGGAGCAGGCGGCTCGATCCGGGACAACGCCTCGGCGGCGGGCGCCGGTCGCGCCGGAAATACGAGCGGTTCGAACGAGCGATCGCGCCCACTCTGCGCTGGCGCTGGCGGCGCCGGCTTTTCGTCGCGCAGCTGATCGATGTCGCGACGGATTGCCGACAACACGTCACGCCAGCCGGATTGCGATGCAGACGAGGGCGGCGGTGCCGGTGGTTCTGGTCGCGGCTCGGGGACGACCAGCGTTGCGGCCAGCTTGAGCTCAGCAGCGAACGCGTCGAAATCGAGACTGGGGCGAGGTGCCGGCGCGGGATCTGGAAACGAAACCACGGACGGCGCGACAGACAGCACCGGTGGCGCGACAGACGGTGCAGGGGGCGCGGCCGTCGCCCCGAAGTCTGTCGCGGACAGCGCCGCCACAGGCGTCTCGTCAGTGACGATCGAGAGTGGCCGGCTCAGGCCGTTCGATGGCGGCAGCTCGTCCTCGCCCTCGGACTCCACCGCGTGGAGCTCCCGCATCAGCGCCTCGAGATCAATGACTTCGGACACGATCTCGCTGGGCGCTTCCTGATCGCCGGCGACCTCGAGCGAGATTTCCTCCCACTCTTCTTCTTGAACCTCAAGCTTCACCGGTGCAGGTGTCGAGGCAAACATCGTCGCGGGAATTGCTTCGCCGAACGGATCTGCAGGAGACGCCTCCGCGGGCTCTGGTTCCCACGCGTCCACGGCCGGTGTGGGCTCGGCCGCAGCAAAAACCGGCTCGCGCGAGCTCTCGAACGGGATCTCTGGCTCGACGACTGACGAGAGGCGCGCGCGAAGCTCGTCGGCGACGTCTGGCGCATCGGCTGAGTCGTTGCGCTCACCGGCGCGATTTGCACTGGCGTCCGACATCGCCTCGCCGTCGAAGGACCTGACGGGCGTGTCGTCAGTTGCGGCAGACGTGGTCTCCGCCACCGAAGTCGCTGCTGACATGCTTTCCCAGGACGACGTCGAACTCGACGTGCTTTCCCAGGATGAGGTTCCACCCGATGTACTTTCCCAGGATGATCCCGCAGCTGATGTGCTCTCCCATGACGACGTCGTCGCCGAGGAACTCTCCCATGATGGCTTCGCGGTTTCGACATCAGAGGGTTCTTGATACGCGGGCTCGGACGGCGCTGTGAAGGTGACGTCGTCGGATGGAGGCGGCTGCACGGACCACGCCGCGTCGAGGTCGGCTTGTGCGGCGGCTGTGGCGGCACGCTCTGCTGCGGCGCGCTCCAGATACTCTCTGATCTGATCACCGAAGAGCGCCGGGTCGCAGCCGTCCGTGGTGGGCTTCGCGGTCGATTTCAACAGCCGTCCGAAAAAACCTTTCGCTCGTTTGCCGTCGGCCTCCGAGCTGGTCCCGAGCACCGGGATGACGAGCGTCTGAACGTGCCGGCCGGCGGCGTCCAGCTCGCGCAGCCGATCGGCGAGCGCCGATTCGTCCTTCGGCGACAGCAGCAGCGAGGTGAGCACCAGATCGGGCACTCGAGCACCGAGCGCCTGGAACGCACCTTCAGTCGTCTCGCCGACGACGATCTCGACCTGCAGCTGACCGCGGGCGAGCGCTGTCAGCTTGGCCGCCTGACGGCGGTCGGGCTCGATGGCAAGGAGGACCGACATCCTAGGTCCGGAACATGAACATCACGAGGATGCCGGCGGCAAGAGCAAAGATCGCGAGCGGCGCGTGATCAAGGCTGTAGTCGCGCAACGACTCGAGCGCGACGTACGCCAGATGCTCCGTGCGATTGACGATCGACGCGACTTCGGGCGAGAGGCCGCCACCGGTCGCCAGAAGAAAGACCTGCTTGTGGACACGCGGATCCATGGCGGTCAGACCGATCATCACAGCCGTGAGGCTGGCGCCTGCGAAGAGACCGCCGCGCAGGCGACTTTGCGTGAGTGCGCTCATAGTTCGATCTACTAGAGACAAACGCAAACGACGTTCCGATCGTCGTGCGACGTCTGCCGCGCACAACCTGCCGTGGATTGCGCGTCATTCCTGCTCCGTAACAGCACGTGTCCCGTTTCGCAACTTTTTTCGGCGCACCAAAACCAACCTCGGACTTACGAATGTGCGGTCTGGCGTGGCCGGCCGGGGCGTTCCAAATCATTGACCGCGACGCGCTGCGAACCGTCAAACCCAAACAGTCACACGGAGTTCCGAGCGGTTGGCGATCTGCATCTCGGGCGGTTGGCACTGCGGTTGCGAATTCCTGTTGGCGTCGCGCGGCCAGTGAATGGAGCGTGACCGTAATTCGCACACTCGGTTAATTGCGCGTCGGATGTGGCGCGCAGAAGGAGAACCGCCATGAAGTTCATCAATCGTCTGCGCGCCGTTGTTCGTGAGGAGTCGGGCCAGGACCTGCTCGAGTACGCGCTGCTCATCGCGTTGATCGCGCTCGTCGCCGTCGGCGCAGTGACCGCGGCCGGCGGACAGGTGGCGGCGGTGTTCGCGTCGATCGCGGCGTCGATCCCTGCCTAACAGGCGACCGGCGGGAAGGTGGAGCGGCCGATCCGCTCCACCTTCATCGCCAAAGAGAGGACGCTGTGACTCTCGTAATCACTATCGCGAATCGCTGGTTCAACCGCGCCGACGGTCAGGATCTCCTCGAGTATGCCCTGCTGTCTGCGCTCATTGCGCTCGTGACGGTTGCCGGAGTCGCGAGCCTTGGCAACGCGGTCGGCAACGTGTTGTGGCAAACCATTGCCCAGAACTTTTGATCCAGTCGTGATCGCGGTCGTCGTCGCTGGCGTGAGCATGGGCGCCTTCATCGATCTGCGCACTCGCCGCGTGCCCAACGCCCTGACGATCGGTCTCGCCGGACTCGGATTCGCGCTCGCCGGCCTGGGAACATCCGGCTTGAGCATCCCGGCCGCCGTGGCCGGCTTTGTCGTCGGCATGCTGTTGATGCTGCCCGGTCACCTGCTTGGCGCCACTGGCGCCGGCGACGTGAAACTGATGGCAGCGCTCGGCAGCCTGCTCGGCCCGGTGGGCATCGCCACGGCGTTCACCTACGCGGCGATCGCCGGCGGCGTGTTGGCGGGAATCATCGCCATTCAGCGTGGACGGTTGCGTTTCACCGTCGTCCGGACTGCCGCCCTCGTCAGAACCGGAGGAGCCAATGTCGCCGACATCGAAGCACCGTCCTCAAACAATCGATTCGCTTACGCCCCAGCCATTGCGATCGGTGCCTGCCTGGCGGCGTTTGGTATGTGAGGTCATGAAAACGAGACCCTTCGCCAAACCGAATAGTGAGCGGGGCACGGCGTTGCTCGAGACTGCCATCGCTCTGCCGCTCGTACTGCTCGTGTCGGTCGGCATTTTCGAATTCGGGCGTGCGTTCCAGACCTGGCAGGTGTTGACCAATGCTGCGCGCGAAGGAGCGCGCCTGGCCATTCTGCCCAATCCGGTCGCTGGCGCCGTCGAAACTCGTGTTCACGAGTATCTGACCTCCGGACAGCTGTCCAATGCGGCCAGCGCTGTCGTGAACGTGAACCGGAATGCGGCCATCGACATCGGTGGCGGGGCCGCGACCGGCTCGATCGTGACCGTGACGTACCCCTTCAATTTCGTCGTCTTGAATCCCATTGCCCGGCTCGTGGTTCGCGGTTCCACTCTCGGCGGAGCGCCGATCATGATCACGACCTCGGCGCAGATGAGAAACGAAGCGCCGTAGGCAGGGAAGCGTGAAGTCGTCAATCTGAAGTCCGGATGTTGGCAGCCCAAAAGTCGGAAGCCTGACAAGGATCTCTTATGGCTCGAATGCGTGTCTTGATCGTGTTGGCCCTGGCGCTCACTGCCGGAAGCGTGCTGGCGTTCGCCACCTACAACTACGTGCAGCCGTCGGCGGCCACCGCCGCGTCGAGCATTCCCACCAAACCCGTGGTGGTCGCCGCGTCGGATCTGGCGATTGGCGCGGAGCTCAAGCCCGGGGACTTGAAGGTGGTCGACTGGCCGGCCAGTTCCGTCCCAACCGGCGCGGTGGGCGATCCCAATGAGCTGAACGGTCGCGGGCTCGTGATGCCGGTCATCGAGAACGAGCCCATCCTGCCGATGAAGCTCGCGTCGAAGGAAGCCGGCGCTGGCCTGCCCCCCGTCATTCCGCCGGGTCTTCGCGCCGTGTCGGTCCGCGTCAACGAGGTCATCGGAGTGGCGGGCTACGTCCTGCCCGGCACGCATGTCGACGTCATCGCCACGGTGAGTCCGAGCGAGAAGCAGCAGGAC
>JBKPSC010000314.1:0-7076 GCA_046734915.1 Acidobacteriota bacterium
CGCCGATGGCGCTTCGGATCACCTCTCTTTCGTGTGCGCCGGATATCGGCGGCGACTTCGGACATGTCGTTATTGAGCTGATGATCGCGACCAGAGAGTCGCCGCACGACGGCGTGCGGAATCGCGTGCGCGTAGAGTCGAACGTGCTTGAACGGGGCCGTGTCGTCCTTGCTGCCGTGGTACAGATAGATCGGCGTCTGTTCAGGCAGCTGAGCACCGACATCGGACAGCGGCTCGATATCCTCGCTGGGCCATCCACCCGGCCCCACAAATGGGGCCGCCATCAAGAAGACGCCACCGACGGTCAGCTTGGGTGGATCGTCCGCAAGGGTTCGGATCAAGATCGTTCCGCCGATCGAATGACCAATGAGGATAGCGCCGTCCTCGAGCCGAGCGAATTGTCGTTTGAGCGCCGCCTTCCACGACGCATACTTCGGATCGGCCTCATGGGGCATCCGCGGATAGCGCACCGCGTAATCGGGGCCGAGTTCCCGCTCGAGGCTTTCGAAGAGCTTGTTGTCCCATTGGTCGTGGACGCCTTTTCCGCCGCCCTGGACCAGCAACACGTGGGTTTTCATCGGCGAGCTCCCATTCACGGCTGGCACCTCTTCGTGCCGCCGAGCGCTCGTTCTAGCCTTCGCGCTTCATCCGCTGCTGACGCGCACGTTCAGCCTCGCTCGGCGAATCGAGCGCCGTGTCACCGATCTTGATGTCGCCGGTGCGCTCGTAGTGTGCGATGACCAGGCCGGTGGTGGAGACCCGCGATCGCGTCAGCGTGTAGCTGTGCGGCGCTGAGCCGTCCGCGAATAGCTTTTTACCGCGGCCGAGCACGACCGGCACTGTAAAGGTGCTCATCGCATCAACGAGGTCGTCAGCGAGCAGCGCGTGCACAAGTTCGGTGCTGCCCTGGGTGACGAGGTTGGGGCCGTCTTCTTGCCGTAACCGTTTCACGTCGGAGATGTCGCGCAGCAACACCGAGCCCTGCCAGCTCGTATCGACGTCACCGGAGCGCGAAACCACGTACTTCTTGATGTTCTTGAACAGCTTGGCGATGCCGCCATGCGGGGCGGTTTCATCGTAGTAAGGCCAGTATGCTGCGAAAATCTCGTACGTCTTGCGTCCGAGGAGGAGATCGAATTTCTCCTTGAAGAGGCGGTCGATCTCTTCGCCGAACGCCGCGTCGAAATAGGGCATCACCCAGCCGCCGAACGTGAAACCCTTGGTGGGATCTTCCCACGGCCCACCGGGCGCCTGCATGATTCCATCCATGGACACTTGGGCGCCGACAACGATCTTTCGCATACGTCGCTCTCCTTGTGGCACATCCTGTTAGTTTAGATCACTAAACTATCTCAACCGTTCTGTGGTGCCAGGCGTACGAGCGATGGTGCGATGCTGAGCGTCACTTCAAGCCGCCGTCAGCACGCTAGCGGTGGCCTGACGCGGCGGCCGAGGTTGGTGTCGACGTCAATTTTGCGACGATGCGCTCGAGCGCATCGAGATCCGCACGGTCAAGCCCCGCGAATTCCGCTGGCGGCTGATGAAACTCGCGCAGCAAGTCTGCGCGCGTTTTCTCGCCCTTCCGCGTCAACACGACGAGCTTGACGCGCTTGTCGTGCAGCAGGGGCTGACGAGACGCAAGGCCCAATTCTTCGAGGCGATCGACGATAAACGTGGCGTTCGACGGATCGCACTGCCACGCCTCCGCCAGTGATCGCATCGACCGTCCGGTTCGCGGGTCAAGGCTGAACAGTGCGCGCGAATCATTGGGCGTCAGCCCCCGCCGCGCCAGGCTTGCCGTTCTGACCGGAGCCGATCGAATCAACAGATCGAACAGTGCCTGCCACACACGTCGCGCCAATGCATCAGTGGCTGACTTGCTCATGCTCACCTTCGAGCCCATGCGGTGCCGCGAACCAATGAGTTTGACCGATCGTCCTGATACTTGATAGGACTAAACCAATATGGAGGATCGTAACATGGACACCAGCACGTCCGTTCTCATTGTCGGCGGCAGCCTGAACGGGCTGACCATGGCCATGCTCCTCGCGCGACACCGCGTGCCATGTCTGGTTGTCGAGCGCCATCCGCAGACGTCGATTCAGTACAAGTTCCGCGGGATCTCTCCGCGGTCGATGGAGATCTATCGCAGCGCCGGGATCGAAACCGAGATCCGCGACCGCGATCTGATCGACGACCGGTCTGCGTCTGTCGCCAGGATGAAAAACCTGGCCGACTCCGAGGTGTCGTGGCAGTGGATTCCGCCGTCTGACACGAGCGACATCAGTCCGACGACGGCAGCGACCTGCGATCAGGATCAGCTCGAACCCATCCTGCGTGCCCATGCCGTGCGGCATGGCGCCGACGTGCGCTTCAACACGGAGTTGGTGGGCTTCACGCAGTCGCGCGACGAGGTCGTCGCGCGGATTCGCGATCGATCGACCGGTGCGGAGAGCGGGGTTCGCGCCCAGTACCTGATCGGCGCGGATGGTACGCAGAGCGCTGTCCGGGAGGCGGCAGGCATCCGCCGGCACGGTCCGGGCATCCTGCAGCACTGGATGAACGTGATTTTCGAGGCCGATCTGCCGGGCGTCATCAATGGCCGCGCGATCCGATCGGTGTTCGTGACCGATATCAACGGGACGCTCGTGCCGCGCGGCGACGGCCGGTGGCTGATGGCCGTGCAGTTCGTGCCCGACCGCGGCGAACGCGTCGAAGACTTCACCGTTGAACATTGCCGAGACCTGATTCGTCGCGGGGCCGGGCGAGCGGATCTGAAGGTCGACATTGTGGATGTCCGTCCATGGGAAGCGGCCGCCGCCGTGGCCGATCGCTACACGGATGGGCGCGTATTGCTCGTCGGCGACAGTGCGCATGTCATGCCGCCGACGGGTGGGTTCGGCGGCAATACCGGCATCCAGGACGCGTACAACCTGGCGTGGAAGCTCGAAGCAGTCGTCAACGGCGCGGCGCGACCCGAGCTCCTCGAGACGTACGACTCGGAAAGACGCCCGATTGCCGATCGAACCGTCGCGCAATCGCTCGCGCGGCTGCAAGCCTGGTTCAAGGATCCAAGCCGCAAGCTGTCGCCTCCGGAGCCGATCAGGGACGACAACGTCGTGATCTTCGGTTACTGCTACCCGGCAGGCGCATTCGTCGACGACGGCCGGAATGGCACCGAGGACGTCTTCGAAGATCCCCGAAACCCGTCCGGCCGGCCAGGTTCCCGCGCGCCACATCTCGTCGTGACACACGGCGGAGCAGCAGTTTCAACGATCGATCTCTTCGCTGATCGGTGGGTCCTCATCTCAGGGCGCGATGGGAACAGCTGGTCCGATTGCGTGCGGCGCAGTTCCGCGGCACGTGCGCTGGGCGTCGTGTGGCACGGCATTCAGCCGGCTGGCGATCTCGAAGACGTGGCGAATCGGTTTTCGACGGCATACGGCATCGCGACCGACGGCGCGGTGCTGATTCGCCCCGATGGATTCCTCGCATGGCGCCATGCCACTTCCGCTGGCGGCGCGAGAGCCTTGGACGACGCCCTCGAACGGCTGTGGATCCGAACTGCCGTCAGCGCAGAGGGACACCTCAAATGAGATCACGGCTTGAGTGTGTGCATCTTCCCCAACTCCGGCTCGGTGCCCGTCAGCCAGCCTTTCACGAGTTCATACAGGACGACCGGCTGCGGCTTGTTGGCTTCCAGGAACACCGCCGCATGAATGTCGATCCCGATCAGCACAAACCGCGGGTCGTTCGGCGTGCCGTGTCGCGCATCACCCTCGTCCGGAAACCACATCTGCCAGTCGGGCGCGTACAGCTCACGAATCTTCTGCCGATCGCGTGAGATCGTCGCCAGGCCGGATACCGAGATCCATTCGCGCGTTCGGTCCTTGTAGTACGACAGGTTGATGTGCGGGTCAGCTTCGAGGCTGCGAAGTTTGCTCGTGCCCTCCGCGGTCACGAACCACAGGTCGGCTCCTGACGCACGCTTCTGATTCGCCATCGCGCGGGACTCGAGATGCCCGTCGGGCCGACGCGTCGTCATCATCGCGATGCCAATGTCTTCAACCATTTCGTAGAAAGTGTCGAGTTCGGTCGTCATGCGTCCCTCCGGGTGCGTGTCCCTGACGTGATCGTCCGGGGACGCCTCTACTTCTATCAACATGCGCGCCAGTGGACGCGGTTCGGACCATGTCGTTTTCGTGTCAGGCACCTGTCGAGGAGGATTTTGAGCGACGCTCAAACGATCGCGAGACCATCCGTTGTGCCAATCAGTCGAGGTGGGCGATCAGGCGGTCGTCACCACGATGGCGCAGCAGGTTGGAGTGCCGCCGCGACGATACCCATGGGGAAGCCCGGAGTCGAAGTACATCGAGTCACCGGACTCGAGCGCGTGCTCCTGGCCATCGATGTGAACGTTCAACCGGCCGTTGAGCGCGTAGATGAACTCGACGCCCGCGTGCGTGTGCAGCCGGACCTTGTCGCGTGCCACGGGAAGGAACTCGGCGTAGTACGAGTTGAACCGCCGCTCGGTCGCGGGGTAGTCCAGCGACTCGAAGCGGTAGGAGATCTCCTTGCCGTCCTGACGCTCCGGCAACTGCACGCGCTCGGCCTTGCGGACCACCGCCACGAGCGGCTTCTCGCGCACGCCGGCGAAGAAATAATCGAGGCCGACGCTGAAGACGAGCGCGATCCGCAGCAGCGTCGGCAGCGTCGGGAAGAGGCGCCCCCTTTCGAGCTTCGAGAGCAACGCCGGCGATAGCCCGGAGTGCTGCCCCAGCTCGACGAGCCCCATCTTCTTCTTCAGGCGTAAGGCGCGAATCTTCGCGCCGATCGCGTAGTCCGTGAGCCCTTGTTCCAGTGTTGCCGACAGCATGCCGCCTCCCGTTTGTCGTGACAGTCACATTCCGCTCGGTTCTTGTCGCCGCACTCACATGACTTTGCGGTCGAGCGTCGATTTTACTATCACGCAATTATATTTGCACTACAGTCAATACATGCATTGCGCCGGCGAGGTGCCCGACGCAACACAGGAGGAAGAGACAAATGAAAAAGATGATTGCAGGAATCGTGGCCGCCATGACCATCACCGGCGCCGCCGCCAACATGAGTGCTGCCGCCGCTGACAAGGACATCGTTGAGACCGCGGTCGCGGCCGGATCGTTCAAGACGCTTGCGAAGGCACTCCAGGCCGCCGACCTCGTCGAGACTCTGAAGGGAGCCGGGCCCTTCACGGTCTTTGCGCCGACCGACGAGGCGTTCGCGAAGCTGCCCGCAGGGACGCTCGAGGCACTGCTGAAGCCCGAGAACAAGTCGAAGCTGCAGCGCATCCTCACATCGCATGTCGTCGCGGGGAAAGTCATGGCGGCCGACGTGGCCACCACCAGCTCGGCGAAGGCGGTCAGTGGGCAGACGTTGACGATCACATCACGCGATGGCGGCGTGACCGTTGACGGCGCGAAGGTCGTGAAGACCGACATCGCCGCGAGCAACGGCGTCATCCATGTGATCGACAGCGTCATCCTGCCGAAGGACGAATAGGCCGGTATGGACGCACCAGTCCTCCTCACCGGTGCAACGGGATACATCGGCGGCCGTCTTCTTCGACACTTCGAAGGGGCCGGCCGTCCGATGCGGTGCCTTGCGCGGAATCCCGAGCGCGTCCCCGCAACCCGATCAACGACAGAAGTTGTCCAGGGTGATTGCCTCGATGAGCAGTCGTTGGACTTCGCACTCGATGGCGTAGACTCGGCCTACTACCTGGTGCACTCCATGTCCGTCGGCGCCGATTTCGCGGAAGTGGATCGGCAGGCGGCGGCAAACTTCGGCCGCGCGGCAGTCCGAGCTGGCGTAAGGCGCATCATCTATCTGGGCGGCCTCGCAGATCAGGCGGGTTCTCTCTCCAGCCATCTCCAGAGTCGCGCCGAAACCGGATCGGTCCTGCGCGCCAGCGGCATTCCGGTCATCGAATTCAGAGCATCGATCGTGGTTGGCGCCGGAAGTCTGTCGTTCCAGATGATCCAGGCGCTGGTCGAGCGGCTGCCCATTATGGTGTGCCCGCGATGGGTCGCGACGTTGACACAACCCATGGCTGTTGACGACGTGGTGGCGTACCTGTCGGCGGCCCTGCAACTATCTGACAGCAGCAGTGAAGTGTTCGAGATCGGTGGTCCAGACGTCGTCTCGTACGGTGACATCATGCGGCAATACGCTCGGCTCCGCGGACTGCGCCGCTGGCTGCTGCCGGTGCCGTTGTTGACGCCGCGCCTGTCAGGTCTCTGGCTCGCACTGGTGACGCCGGCGCAGGCCCGCGTCGGTCGCGCACTGGTCGAAGGGTTGAAGAACCCGACCGTTGTTAGATCATCAGCCGCATTCGACACATTCCAGATCGCTCCGACGCCGTTGCGGGCGGCGCTGGCGAAGGCGATAGAGGACGGCGCTCAGTTGCGCCAGAAGGTCGACACGCGGACCACTGTTCTGGACGCGCCCCCGTTGCAGGTCTTTGCTCCCATTCGGGAGATTGGCGGAACGAACGGCTGGTACTTCGGGAACTTCCTCTGGCGAGCGCGACACTGGCTGGACCTCGCTTTCGGAGGCGTGGGCATGGGACGCGGCCGCCGCGACCCCGAAAACTGCGCAGTGACAGATGTCATCGACGGCTGGACCGTCGACGCGTACGAACCGGATCGACTCCTGCGGCTCAGGGCCGATCTGAAGTTGCCGGGGCGCGGCTGGCTGGAATTCCAGGTCACGCCGCTCGACGACGGCCGGCGATCGCTCATCCGGCAGACGGCGACGTTCGACCCTCGAGGCCTGTTGGGCCGCGCGTATTGGTACGTCCTCGTTCCCGTGCACGAGTGGATCTTCAGTGGTCTCCTGCGTGAGATCTCGCGTCGCGCCAAGCGACGCGGAATTGAGATCAACAGCGACCACAGCCGGTCGCCTTCCGCTGGCTCGGCGATCGACTGGTCGGGCGATCGAACAGCGTGACAGGCCGATGACCCACGAACGCATCCGTCTCGGCGTCTCAGCCTGCCTGCTTGGCGAGCCGGTGCGTTTTGACGGCGGCCACAAAC
>JBKPSC010000315.1:0-7496 GCA_046734915.1 Acidobacteriota bacterium
CCGTAGGCGACATACAGCAGCAAGCCAAGACCCAGCCAGATGGCAAACCGCTCCCAGGCGTGAGTCGGAAGGCCGGCCATCGTGTAGAGGCACGCCAGCGCGCCCGCGATGGCGACCAGCGGCAGCGCCGGCACGCGAAACGGCCGCGGACGATCCGGATCGATCTTGCGCAGCACCAGGACGCCGACGCACACGATGGCAAACGCGGCCAGCGTCCCGATGTTGGTGAGATCGTAAATCTCGTTCTCGTCCATCACGAGCGAGCCGACCGCCACGGCAATCCCGGTCACGAGCGTCGTGATGTGCGGCGTGCGGTACTTCGGGTGGACCTTCGACGCCCAGGGTGGAAGCAACCCGTCGCGAGCCATCGAGAAGAAGATCCGCGGCTGGCCGTATTGGAACACGAGCAGCACCGCGGTCAACGAGACCACCGCGCCGAATGCGACGAACCAGCTCGCCGTCTGCAGACCGGCGAGCTCGAGCGCCTGCGCCAGCGGATCGGACGCTTTGAGCTGCTGATACGGCACGAGGCCGCTCGCCACGGCACCGATGATGATGTAGATGACGGTGCAGATCGCCAGGCCGGCGAGAATGCCAATCGGCATGTTCCGCTGTGGATTCCGCGTCTCTTCTGCCGCCGTCGAAATCGCGTCGAAGCCGATGTAGGCGAAGAACACGATGGCGGCGCCCTGGTGGATGCCACGCCAGCCGTTGGGGGCGAACGGCACGTAGTTGTCCGGATTGATGTGCGTGGCGCCCATCACGACGAAGACGGCGAGCACCACCAGCTTGACCGCCACCATGATGTTGTTCGCGCGGACGCTCTCTTTCACGCCGATGTAGAGGATCCACGTGATCAGCATCACGATGAGGAATGCCGGGATGTTGATCAGAACGGGAATGCCGGCAATCCGCGGCGCGGTCTGCAGCAAGGCGTGCACGGCCGGGTCTGACGACAGGAGCGCGGTCCGGTAGCCGTGCGTCAGATGCTCCGGCAGATGGACACCGAAGCCGGAGAGCATCGAGTTGAAGTAACCGCTCCACGCGATCGCCACGGCGATGTTGCCGACGGCGTACTCGAGAATCAGGTCCCAGCCGATGATCCAGGCGACCAGTTCGCCGAGCGTCGCGTAGGCGTAGGCGTAGGCGCTGCCGGCCTGAGGAATCATCGCCGCCAGCTCCGCGTAGCAGAGCGCGGCCAGGCCGCAGACCACGCCGAGGAGCAGGAACGAGAGGATGAGCGCCGGTCCCGCGCCGTATCGCACGATCTCGCCGCTCGGCAGCGTTTCGCCGGCGGCGGCGGTGCCGATCGACGAGAAGATGCCGGCGCCGATGACCGCCCCGATCGACAGCATGATGAGGTCGCCCGGGCCCATCACCCGGCGCAGCGTCTCGCCGTCCGGCCCTGGCTGGAGGGGCGCGATCGACTTTCGCTGGAACAACTGCGACATGAGCGCCGGCATTGTACTTGAGGTAATCGGGCCGCCCTTCCGCCCACCGCCTTCACGCGTCCGTGCGCCTTTTGAACATTTTGACGAGGGCGGGCGCAGGAGCGGGCGGCGGCGCGGTAACCGCGGGAGGGCCCGGCGTGAAGCTACCGGCGAGGGGCCCCCCGGAGTAATGAGTGACTAATGAGTGACTGCCGAAGCCGTCCGAGCCGTGTAGAGTATGAGAGCCGACCAACAGGAGGGGCATGCATGAAGCGGATCATCGCGATCGGTGTTGGAGTGCTGGCGATCTCGGCCAGCGTGTTTGCGCAGGCGCCGGCCGATCCAAGCATCGAGAAGGCGCTGGCGGCGGCACCCCGCAACATGAAAGAGGGGGCGACGGTCGTCAAGTGGAAGCCGGATTTCACCTACGACACGCTCAAGAAAGGCACCAACCGGCTATTCTGCTTCGATCGATCGGGTGAGCCTGGCGAGCAGCCATTCGCGGTCCAGTGCACGAGCATCGGCAACCTCGAACGCGTCGCGCAGAACCGGAAGTTCGAAGCCATCCAGGATCGGGACGAGCGGAAAAAGCAGCTGGACGCCGCCGAAGCGAACGGCACCCGAGTGAAGCCTGAATTTGGATCGGTCTTCTACTCGATGGACGGCAAGGATGAGGCGAGCGCCCGGATTCATATGACGATCGCCGTACCAGGCGCCACCACGCAGAGCCTGGGGCTGCCCGACAATCCCAAGCAGGGCGGCGTGTGGATCATGGACGCGGGCACGTCGACCGCTCACCTCATGACGCCGGGGCACTGAAAACCGTCCGCGAAGGAGGCACGCCGATGCGACGAATCTTCGCGTTGTCGCTGCTCCTTGCCTGTCTCTCCACGCCCGCCGTCGCGCAAACCACCGACGGCGGGTTCAACGAAGCGCTCTCCCCGTCGATGGCCGCGTCCGTGAAGGCGATGCACGCCACCATCCGACGCAACTTCGCGGAGGCGGCTGCGGGTATGCCTGCCGAGGAGTACGCCTTCAAGCCGACGCCGCAGGTCCGCAGCTTCGCCGAACTGGTCGGCCATGTCGTCAACGCCAACTTCTTCTTCTGCTCGCAGGCCAAGGGCGAGGGGTCACCGTCGACGCAGAACCACGAGCGCGTCGCGGACAAGGCGGCCCTGGTGAAAGCGTTGAACGAGTCGCTCGCCTACTGTGATGCGGTCTACACGGCGACGACCGATGCCAACTTCGGCCAGGTCGTGAAACTGGCGGGTCCGAACGGCGGCAGCCAGGCCAGCCGCGGTTCCGTCCTCGTCTTCAACACCACGCACAACAACGAGCACTACGGCAACATCGTCGTCTACATGCGCCTGAAGGGCCACGTTCCACCCTCGACGGCGCGGGTCCAGCCGTCGCGCTGAGCGCCGGTCCATCACCGATGAAGCGCATCTGGACGATCATCGGCGTGCTCGACGTCCCGGACAGCTTCAAGTGGTACCAGACGCTCTTCGGCCAGGCCGAGACGGCGCCGGGCCACGACTACTTCGGTCAGATCCTGGATTCTGATGGAACCGTCCTGCTGTGCCTCCACGAGTGGGCCACGCACGAGCATCCGTCCCTGATGAGTCCGGACGAGGCGCCGCCTGGCAACGGGCTTCTCTTGTTCTTCCGCGTTGACGATTTCGACGCGGCGCTCGAGAGGGCACGGGCTCTCGTCGCCCGGTTCGAAGAAGAGCCGCACGTCAACCCGAACACTCGAACGAGGGAGTTCTCACTGCGGGATCCGGACGGCTACTACGTCACCATCAGTGCGCTCTCTTAGACCGTGTAACAAGAACGACACTCTTTCCAAGAATTATTTGAAGCGCACCCGCTTTCGATACGATTCTTGACGAGGTGCTAACGCTCGGTTCACCATCTGCTCGTGCTCTTCAGAGTGTGCCTCGTCCTGACGGCTGGCTTGGTTCTCGCCTGGCCACCGGGTGTGACGGCGCGTCAGGAGCAGGCCCTGTCAGACATCCTGCAACGAGCGGGTTCGTACGTCGAAGCGTTCCAAAAACAACTCTCGGGCATCGTCGCCGAAGAAACCTACGTCCAGGAGATCCTGCCGATTGGAGGTATGAACGCTCGTGGAAGGAGGGTTCAGCGGCGGCTGCGGTCTGATCTTTTGCTGCTTCGACCCGAGGGTGCCGTCGTCTGGGTCCAGTTTCGAGACGTCTTCGAAGTGGACGGCAAGCCTGTGCGCGACCGTCAAGATCGGCTTGCCAAGCTCTTTTTGAGCAGTGACCTGTCGGCGGCGAAGCAGGTCGAGGAAATTCGTGCCCAGAGCGCCCGGTACAACATCGGAAGCGTCATGCGAACCATGAACGTGCCGGTGCTTCCCCTGGCGGTCCTCGCTCCGTCCAGCCAGCCGAGGTTTCGGTTCACGGTTGACGATCGGCGCGGAGACAACCGCCGGCCAGGGATTGGCAGTCAGGCTGTTCCTGCGACGCCCACCTTCAAGGTGACCGCAGAAGGATGGATTGTGAAGTTCGAGGAAGTAGAAGGTCCGACCCTGGTGTGGACCACCGGCGGCGGCGACATCTTCTCCCACGGGCGCTTCTGGGTTGAACCGGACACGGGGCGCGTTCTCATTAGCGAGATGATCACCGAGGACGCGCGCGTTCGGGGTGAGCTGCTCGTGAGCTACCAGTCCCAGCCCTTGCTCGGCCTCCTCGTTCCAATCGAACTGAGGGAACGCTATACAGAGAAGGCCCCGCCAGCGCGGCTGCCGGCGATTACTGGCCGGGCGACGTACAGCAACTTCAGGCGCTTTGAGGTGTCGGTGGATCAAAAGATCGGTCCGATTCAATAATCGCCGCCGCCGCCGCCAGAGGATCAGCCCGCCCCAAGCGCCACATTGACGGCGACGGCTGCGCCGCGGCGTAGCCACCAGAAGCGAGGCCTGGGCGGCACGCAGATGAGCGGCTCGTCCTGCCGCCGGCCAGCCGCCGTGACCGGCACCGTCAGCGGATCTTGCACCTCGCCATCGAGCATGGCGCTAATCCCGTGCGCCGCGTGCGTGCGTGCGTAGTGCATCAGCATCGTCTGCGGCGACAGTGCGGGTGAGACCGCGAAGCCCGAGATCAGCCGCTGCCCGGGTATCACCGGCCGCTCGAGTGCCAAGAACGGTTTCGCGAATCCGGTCACGTTGAGCGATACGAAGTACGTCGTTGCTTCAAATGTGGCGAGTCCCCATGGTGGCAGGCGCGACGCGAGTGAGGCCCGCAGCGAGCCGATGCCTGGGAGCACCGGCCCCGAGACAGACCACCACCGCCGCTTCCGTTCACGCAGTGTAATCGTCAGATCTGCCGTCACCCCATCGTCTCGGCGCACCACGCCGATGTCGGCCAGCGTGAGCGGCTCGAAAACGCCGATGTCGTTGATTCGCGCTAGGCTGCGCCGCAGCTCTCCGACATCGAGCATGTCGCGCTCGTAGACCGTCATGGTGCGGCGGAGCGTGGAGTCGCTGATTCCGGTGTGACCGGCGAAGTTGATGCGCCCGATCGCATGAGCCAACCCCATCCAGATGCGCGCAGTCACGTCCACCGCCGGGTCAGTGCCGGCTAACTCCACTTCGGCAGTGAAATCGAGGCGGCCTTGCGTCTCGGCGCTCCGCCGCGCGTCGAGCAGGCACGCGCACAGCGCGTCCATTGCCGAGGGACCAGTAAAGCGCACCTCGCGCAGATGATCTGCCGGCTGCCCGGTCACCGCAGCTGGAGCGACTATCGCCAGGCATAGAGCGAACGCCGCGGATTTCATGACCCTTTCGGTTAGATGCACCAGCCGAGCGTTTGGCCGTCCCCAGGCCGCACAAAATGAAATCCGACTCATGGGCGCGTTGGTACAAGTGAATGAGTCTGGCGAGTCGGTCGCGTCCGGATCGCGATAGCCGCCCGAGCGCCGAACACGAGCCGCCGATCACGACCAGAATGACGTTGATCGAGTTCTCGGAAGCCATTCTCGACAAATCGCTCTTCGATGTTCCGGCGGGATATCGTCCCGCCCTGCCACGCTTGATCGGTTGCTTCGATATGACAAAGCCGGACACGGTCGCGAATCGCCTCGCAGCCTACTGCAAGACGTGACGACAGGGCCTCGCGACTTTTCCGATTCTGATCACTCGGTGCTGCTCAGTTCCTTCAGCACCCACACGCTGGTCAGCCGCCAGTTGCGCAAGGCCATGTCGGCTGACTCTCGCAGCACCATCGCTTCTAATCGCAGCCGTTTGCCGTGGCTCTCACGCCCGGTACGCGGCTCGGCCCCTACGAGATCGCCACCCAAATTGGTAAGGGTGGGGATGGGGGAAGTTTATCGCGCGGTTGATACCAACCTCGGCCGCAAGGTCGCCCTCAAGGTTCTGCCTGACACCTTTGCCCAGGACCCCGAGCGGCTGGCGCGCTTCGAGCGTGAGGCCAAGACGCTCGCCACGCTGAACCATTCCAACATCGCCCAGATCTTTGGCTTCGAAAAGTCGGACGGCGTTCGCGCCCTCGTGATGGAGCTCGTCGAGGGGCCCACGCTTGCCGATCGCATCACTGCGGGAGCCATTCCGATTGAAGAGACCTTTCCGATTGCCAGGCAGATCTGTGAGGCACTCGAAGCCGCGCACGAGCACGGCATCATTCACCGCGACCTGAAGCCGGCGAATATCAAGTTGCGGCCGGACGGCGTCGTCAAAGTGCTGGATTTCGGACTGGCCAAGGCCCTCGCGAGGGAGGGCAACGGCGCGAGCGGAGCGTTGTCCAGGTCGCCCACGATAACGAACCCCGTGGCCATGACCGGCGCCGGTGCGCTGCTTGGCACCGCCGCCTACATGAGTCCTGAACAGGCGAAGGGGAAATCAGCTGACAAGCGGAGCGACCTGTGGGCGTTCGGCTGCGTACTCTACGAACTGCTGACGGGGAAACCTGCATTCCAAGCCGAAGACGTCAGTGAGACGCTCGCGAAAGTACTCCGGGATGAACCCGACTGGAGCGCGCTCCCACAAGAGACGCCCACGCCGATTCGGCGCCTGCTGCGACGCTGTCTCGCGAAAGATCCAAAGCGGCGCATCGGAGACGCGACGGTCGCCCGGATTGAAGTTGACGACGCGGAGACTGAGCCGGATGTGACCGATCGACGCGCGCAGCTCGCCGTCCGTGATCGAACGCATCTGACAACGGTAATAGCCATGGCGGTCGTGACGCTGGGGGTTGCGGGCGCGATGCTGTGGATGTTCCGGCCCCGGATTGGGCCTTCGCTCCGGCTCGTCCGCTTTCCGATTGCCCTGCCGGCCGGTCAGCAATTTACGAGTCCGGGACATCGCCCGCTTGCCCTGTCTCCCGACGGCGACTTCATCGTCTACACGGCGAACTTTCAGTTGTATTTGCGGCCGATCGATCAGCTCGAGGCCGTGGCTATTCGTGGCACCGGAAGTGCCGGTCCGACGGCCGGACGAAGTGCCTTCTTCTCTCCAGATGGACAGTGGGTCGGCTTCTGGCAGGACGAGCAGTTCAAGAAAGTTCCGATCGCGGGCGGTGCACCGATCGTGCTGTGTTCGGCGCAGAACCCGTGGGGCGCGAGCTGGACCACCGACAACACCATTCTGTATGGACAAGGCACCGGGGGAATCTGGCGCGTCTCCGCCGATGGCGGAAAGCCTGAGAACCTCGTGACGGTCGACGCCGGTCAGATCGCCTCCGCGCCGCAGCTGCTGCGGGGCGGGCGGGCCATCCTCTTCACGGTCTCCAACCTCACCGCCCCGGAGACGCGACAAATCGTCGTTCAATCGCTCGACACCGGCGCCCGCCGCGTCGTGGTGGACGCAGGCACGGACGCGCAATACGTGTCAACAGGCCATCTCGTGTACGCGCTCGCTGGCGCGCTGCTGGCGGTCCCGTTTGACGTGGCGACACTCACCCCGAAGGGCGGACCGGTGCCACTCGTCGACGATGTCGCCATGTCTGCGGATGGAGTCATGGCCTACTTGGCCGTGTCGAATGAGGGCACCTTGGTCTACGTGCCAACGGACATGGCTGGCAGAGTTCA
>JBKPSC010000316.1:0-14991 GCA_046734915.1 Acidobacteriota bacterium
CTGCAGCACAGCCCCTCGTCGACGACGGCACGAACGGCGACGTCACGGCAGCCGACGCAGTGTTCTCCCGTGAAGTCGTCGTCGCGGCAGGTACTGCGGCCGGCGGCAAGCTGCTGCCCGTGACCATCGCCGACACACAGATGCGGGCCACGAGCGGGGCCATTCCGCTGACGGTCCAGGGTGCTGTGCCGCCTAGTTCGACGATGGTCATCAGCCAGGTGTACGGCGGGGGCGGCAACAGCGGGGCCGCCTATCGCAACGACTTCATCGAGCTGTTTAACATCGGCACGACGCCGGTGAACCTCACGGGCTGGTCGGTGCAGTACGCGGCGTCGACGGGCGCAACGTGGCAGAAGTCCGATCTCTCCGGCACCGTGCTTCCGGGGCGCTTTTATCTCGTTCAGGAGGCCGAAGGAGCGGGCGGCACCTTGAACCTGCCGCCACCGGAAGCCGTGGGAACGATCGCGATGGCGGCTGGGTCGGGCAAGGTCGCCCTTGTCAGCGGCACGACACTCCTGAGCGGCACGTGTCCGGCAACAGCGATCGTGGATTTCGTCGGCTATGGCAGCGCGAATTGCGCGGAGACCTCGCCTACTCCTGTTCTCACGAACACGACCGCGGCGATTCGTGTGGGCTCGCCGTTCACGGACACGAACAATAACGCCGCCGATTTCACAGTCGCTGCGCCGAACCCGCACAACGCCGCGGGAGCGCCGCCGACTGGCGTCGGCCTGGCGACACCGGCGTCGGCCGCATCTGGTGAATCGATTCTGCTGACGGTCACGGTCACGCCCGGACAGTTTCCGCCGGCAGGCGGGATCAGCGTCGTCGCAAACCTGACGTCGATTGGCGGCTTGCCGACGCAGGCCCTGCTCGACGACGGCCTGAACGGGGATGCGTCGGCGAACGACAACATCTTCTCTGTACAGGCCACCGTTGGTGCCGTGGCGCCGGGACCACTGGTCATCCCAGCGACGGTCGTCGACATGTTGTCACGACAAACCACGACGGCGCTCAGTCTGGCAATCGAGGCGCCGGCCACACCGATCCACGACGTCCAGGGTTCAGGCGCAGCGTCGCCGCGGCTCGGCCAGTTCGTCACGACCAGCGGCATCGTGACTGGCGCCAGGACGAACGGTTTCTTCGTTCAGGCGCCAGATGCCGAGGCGGACTCGACGCCCGAGACATCTGAGGGTCTATTCGTCTTCACTGGCGGGCTGCCGCCGGCCAGCGTGGCCTCCGGCAACCTGGTTCGCGTGAGCGGCACTGTCACCGAGTTCATCCCGTCGGCCGATCCCACCAGTCCTCCGATCACGGAAATCGGCGGCGGTGCCACACCGACGGTGGCGGTCCGCCTGATCTCGACGCTCAACGCGCTGCCGACAGCCGTGACGCTGACTGCCGCGAACACGAGCCCCGCCGGCCCGCTCGAGCAACTCGAGCGGTTCGAGGGCATGCGTGTGCGAGTCGAAGCCTTGCGCGTCATTGCGCCTACGGCGGGAACTATCGACGAGACCTCGGCCACGTCGACATCGAACGGCATTTTCTATGGCGTGATCGACGGCGTGCCGAGGCCGCTGCGTGAGCCCGGTATCGAACAGCTCAGTCCCCTGCCACCGGACGCTCCGTGCTGCGTGCCACGATTCGACGGCAACCCGGAACGCCTCCGCGTCGACTCGGACGGGCTGCTCGGCTCGGCTCGTCTCGAGGTGAACGCCGGCGCACTCGTCAGCAATCTGGTCGGTCCGCTGGACTTTGCGTTCCGGACCTACATGGTGTTGCCCGAACCGGGCACGTTGCCGGTGGTTTCGGGTGTGGCTGGCGCGGTTCCGGTCCCCGAGCCGAGCGCTAACGAGTTCACGGTGGCGTCATTCAACACCGAGCGGTTCTTCGACACCAGTGACGATCCCGCCGTCGATGACGCCGTCCTCACGCCGGCGGCGTTCGAGGCGCGCCTGCGGAAGGCGTCGCTGGCAATCCGGCACGTCATGCGCTCGCCAGACGTCATCGGCGTGGAGGAAATGGAGAACCTTGCCACGCTGCAGGCCCTCGCCGCGCGGATCAATGCCGATACGGTGGCGGCCGGGGGGGCCGACCCTCAGTACGCGGGCTATCTTGTCGAGGGCAACGACATCGGCGGCATCGACTCGGGCTTCCTCGTCAAGCAGTCGCGGGTCATCGTCACCGACGTGACTCAGGAAGGATTGACGACGACTTTCGTCGATCCGACCGACGGATCGGTTGATCTGCTGAACGACCGGCCGCCGCTCATCCTGCGCGCGAGCGTGCTCGGTCCGCTGGGATCGGCGCAGGCCGTTACCGTGATCGTGAACCACTTGCGCTCGCTCTCAGGTGTCGACGGCGTTGACGGCCCGCGCATTCGCGCCAAGCGGGCCGCGCAGGCGGAATACCTGGCGACTCTGATTCAGGGACGTCAGGACGCGAACCCCGGCGAGCGCATTGTCTCGCTCGGCGACTACAACGCCTTCCCCTTCAACGACGGCTACGTCGATGTGATGGGCACCATCAAAGGTACGCCGACGCCGGCCAACCAGGTGGTGGTCGGCAGCCCCGATCTGGTGAACCCGGACCTCACGAACCTCATCGATCGCCTGCCAGCAGCGGAGCGCTACTCGTTCTCCTTCGATGGCAACGCGCAGGTGCTCGACCAGATTCTCCTGAACGCCGCCATGCTGTCGCGGTTCAGCCGCATCCACTACGCGCGCAACGACGCCGACTTCCCTGAGTCGCTGCGCAACGACGCGAGCCGCCCCGAACGGATTTCGGACCACGACATGCCGGTCGCGTACTTTGCTTTCTTCAA
Source organism: Acidobacteriota bacterium (assembly GCA_046734915.1). GTDB lineage: Bacteria > Acidobacteriota > Vicinamibacteria > Vicinamibacterales > CAVVIG01 > VFZL01. The sequence continues at coordinate 2,825 of JBKPSC010000316.1, forward strand.
CACTCCGGTCATCACGCTGAACGGATCGAACCCGATGTCAGTCGAGTGCTGCACCGCGTTTGTCGACCCGGGTGCCACCGCTCGAGACGATGACCTCGGCGACCTGACCGCTCTTATTGAGGTGAGGGGTCAGGTGGATACGAAAGTGCCCGGCGCGTACACCGTGACCTATTCCGTGAGCAATGGGGTGATGACGACGAGCGTCACGAGGACGGTTGTCGTCGCCGATACGCAGGCGCCGGCCATGAGCCCGGCGGTGGCGCTGCCGCCCATCCTGCTGCCGGCCAATCACAAAATGGTGACGGTCTCCGTTCAGTATCTGGTCGAGGATGCCTGTGATTCGGGCGTCACCTGCACATTGAGCGTCCGAAGCAACGAGCCCGAGTCGGGGACGAGCGGCGGGGACGTGCCATCGGACTGGGAGATCATCGACGGTCACCGCGTGCGATTGCGCGCCGAACGCTCGCCCAAGGGCAACGGCCGTCTCTACACCCTCAACGTCACCTGCGTCGACGACGCCGGGAACGCGCGCGTGCGGACGGCATTCGTGGCCGTGCCGAGATAGAGCTGCGAGCGACGCCGCTCAGCTGCGATACGATTTCGGGATGCCGAGCGTGCGCATCCCCATCCAGCGTCTGGCGTCCGCGGATCTGCCGTTGCCGGAGTATGCGTCGTTCGCCGCCGCGGGCCTCGACCTGCCGGCGGCCGTCATCGAGCCCGTGACGATTCTGCCCGGACGCTTCGAGCTCATCCCATGCGGTTTCGCGATGGCGCTACCGCCCGGCTACGAGGCGCAGGTGCGTCCTCGATCCGGTCTGGCGAGCCGTCATGGCGTGACGGTGCTGAACGCTCCCGGGACGATCGACGCCGATTACCGTGGTGAGGTCAAGGTCCTGCTCATCAACCACGGCATCGAGCCATTCGTCATTCACCGCGGTATGCGCATCGCGCAGATGGTGGTCGGACCCGTTGCCGCAGTGGCCTGGGAAGAGGCCGAGGCGCTCCCTCCGACCGCCCGTGCCGGTGGCGGGTTCGGTCACACCGGGTCGTAACATTGACTTCGCCCAAAGCACGTTGACTTCGCGTGTAGCCCCCGCGAGAATCAGTCCAAATCCGGCGACTCTCACGCAATTCTTTATCAGTGAGGTGGACCATGCGCACGCGCACGTTCTGTGCTCTCCTCGTCGCGGTCCTGACATCCCTCGCCGCCTGCGCTCCTGAGGAGACAGGCACTCTGGCCGCGGCCACGCGCGTTCTCGGCGCAAACGAGATGAGATCGATCGAGTACTCGGGAACCGGCAAATGGTTCCAGTTCGGCCAGGCACCGAACCCGACGCTACCCTGGCCTCCGTTCGACGTGAGCAACTTTCAGGCGAGCATCAACTACGAAACGAGCATCGGGCGCGTGCAGATGACCCGCAAGCAGGTCGTCGAGCCCGGCCGGGTTCGACCGGCTCCCGTCGAACAGCGTCCGGTCCAGATCGTGAATGGCCGCTATTCGTGGAACCTGGTGTCCGGCTCTCCCCAGCCGGCGCCGGACGCCGCCGAAGAGCGCACCATGGAGATCTGGACGACGCCGCATGGATTCCTGCGGGCGGCGAATGCCAACAACGCAACGTCGCAGCCGGCAGATGGCGGCTCGGAAGTCTCGTTTACGATGGAGGGCAAGTACCGTTACGTCGGTCGCATCAACGCCAACAGCCAGGTCGAGCGCGTTCAGACCTGGATTGACAACACCGTGACCGGCGACACCCCGGTCGAGATCACCTACTCCGACTACCGCGATTTCGGTGGCGTGCTCTTTCCGGGACGCATCGTGCGCACCCAGGGTGGCCATCCGGTGCTGGAGATCACGGTGTCGAGCGTGACGGCCAACGCCGCGGTCGACATCGGGGTGCCAGCGGCCGTCCGCGAGTTCAAGCCACCGGCGGTCACGGTCGAGGTCGAGAAACTGGCCAACGGCGTGTACTACCTGAAGGGCGGGAGTCATCACAGCCTGGCCATCGATCAGCGGGATCACATCATCATCGTCGAGGCGCCGCAGAACGAAGCGCGTTCCGAGGCGGTGATCGCGAAGGCCAAGGAAACGATTCCGAAGAAGCCAATTCGCTACATCGTCAACACTCACGTGCACTTCGACCACTCGGGCGGGCTGCGCACGTACGTCGCCGAGGGCGCGACGGTCGTGACCCACGCGATGAACCGCCCGTACTACGAGCAGGTCTGGGCGGCGCCGCGAACGCTCAATCCCGATCGGCTGGCGCAAGCGAAAGCCACGGCAAACTTCGAAACCTTCTCCGACAAGTACGTCCTCACTGACGGCCGCCGCGCCGTCGAGGTGTACGCGATCAGCGGCAGCGGCCACAACGACGCCTATGCCATGGTCTACCTGCCGGCCGAACGGATTCTCGCGCAGGTCGACGCCTACGCGGCGCCCGCGCCGAACGCGCCGCCCCCGGCGGCGCCGAGCCCGTTCGCCATCAACCTGTACGACAACATCGAGCGATTGAAGCTCAATGTGCGACAGATCGCGCCGCTGCATGGCCCGGGCACGGTGACGCTCGCGGACCTGCGGACGGCGGTCGGCCGCACCAGTTCTTGATGGCACGCAAGACGCGACGCGGCGCGCGTGAATCGGCGCCCGCCATTTCCCAACCGGCCGGCAGGCTGCCGTTCACGCCCTACGCGTTGCTGCTCGTCATCCTGGGTGCGCTGGCCTACATCAACGGTCTCGACGCACCCTTCGTCTTCGACGATGCCGATTCGATCGTCAACAATCGGTACATCGTCAAGCTCTGGCCGTTGAGCAGCGCGATGACGGCGCCGGTGCAAAGCGCCGTCGCCGGCCGGCCGATCGTGAGCCTGAGCCTGGCGCTCAGCTACGCCTGGAATGGCTTGTCGCCGACGGCATTCCGCGTTGGCAACGTCGCGATCCTTCTGACGTCCTCTTTGCTGCTCTTCGGCATCCTCCGGCGGGCGTTCAGGCGGTTCGCCGGTGATGCGGCAAGCAAGGCCGATTTGACGGCCTTCTGCTGCGCGCTCCTCTGGCTGATTCATCCCCTGCAGACCGAGGTGGTCGGCTATGTGGTCCAGCGGACCGAGTCGACCATGGGCCTCTTCTACCTGCTCACTATGTACGCGTCGGTGCGCGCCATGGGGCCTGAACGGCGTCCTCAGGTCTGGACCGTCGTCGCGATCGTGGCGTGCGCGCTGGGGATGGGCAGCAAGGAATCGATGGTGACGGCGCCGCTGATGGTGCTGTTCTACGACCTTGCCTTCGAAAGCCGTTCGATATCCAAGGCGTTGACCGTCCGGCGAACGCTGTATCTCGGCCTGGCGGCCACCTGGCTCGTCCTCGCTGCTTCGATCTCCAGGTTTCCGCGCTTCCGCAGCGCGGGCCTGGAAAGCGGAGTTGGCCCATGGATGTATCTGCTGAACCAGGCGGTGATGATCGTCACCTATTTGAAGCTCGCCGTCTGGCCGCATCCGCTGGTGCTCGACTACGGGCGCACGGTCCCGATTGCATTGACGACCGCCTTGCCGTACGCCCTCGTCGTGTTGGCGCTGCTCGCGCTGACGCTCGTCATGTGGCGCATGCGGCCGCCGCTGGCGTTCCTCGGCACCTGGTTCTTCGTCATCCTGGCGCCAACGTCGACGGTCGTGCCGATCGCCACGGAGGTCGCGGCCGAACGACGCATGCATCTGCCACTCGCGGCCATCGTCGTGCTGCTGGCGGTGGCGGTGCGGTGGGCGGCCGCGCGGTGGACGCCAAATCTCGGAAGAGCTCACGCCATCGGCGGCGTTGCCGTGATCACGCTCGCGCTCGGCGCGCTCACGATCGCGCGCAACGCCGAATATCGAGACCCGATCGGCATCTGGGAAACGGTGCTCGCGCGCCGGCCGCAGGATCGCGCGCGTTACAACCTCGGCATCGAGTTGAAGGCGGCTGGCCGCACCGCGGAAGCCATCGAGCTGTATCGGCAGGCGACACCCGGTGAGCCGGCGGCTCACTACGCGCTCGGATTCGAGCTGGGGTCGACCGGTCAGTTCGACGTGGCGGTCGCGGAGCTGCGCGAGTTCATCCGCCTCGAGCCCGACGATTTCCGCGCGCCGCAGGCGTACTACCTGCTCGGTCGGTCACTGGTCGGATTGGGCAAGTACGCCGAGGCGGAGCACGCGTACCGCGAGATCCTGAAGATGATTCCGCGCGACGCCGATGCGCGTGGCGCGCTGGCCGACGTCCTGTTGGCGCAGAAACGACACGACGAAGCGATCACGATGTACAAGGAGTACCTGTCGGTGGTTCCGCGCAATGCCGACGCGCATCACAACCTGGGCCTGGCATTCGTCGGCCAGGGGCAGGACGCGCTGGCCCTCCGCGAGTTTCAGGTCGCCGTCGACGTCAACCCCGACGATGCCAACCTGCGACAGAGCCTGGGGAATGCGCTGGTCACCGCGGATCGATTCGAAGAGGCCATCACCCACTTCCGGGCCGGCCTCCGGCTGGCGCCAAACGATGCACAGCTGATGGCAAAACTGGCGCTGACGCTGGCCGTGACGGGACAGGTCGACGAACCGGTCGCGCTGTTTCGTCGCGCGTTGGCGCTCGCACCGAACGATCCGGACGTGCGGCGCCTGTACGACGCCGCGATGGCGCAGTGGAAGAATCACTAGGCCTTCAGGCTTCAGGCTTTCGCTACCGCCGAGTGCATCATCATGAACATGGCGCGGCAAACTATCGGCGATCAGATGCCGTGGTACGGCATGACCATGGACTACACGGAAAGGGTTTGCGCGCTTATCCCCGAGACGCTGTGGAACTGGCGGCCAGATGATCCTCAGGGACACTTTCAGGCCAGCTTGGGCGAGATAGCCATGCACTGCGCTGACGAACGCCGGAACCACGCGGAGATGCTCAGCGGAGAATCCGACGCCAGCGCGTTCTTCGGGCTGAGTCCCAGCAAGGACGGCATCAGTCGCTTCAGAGACGGCGTCAGCAAGCAGGATGTGCTGACCAGCCTCAAAGCCAGCCGCACGCGCCTCGACTCGTATGCGAACCTTCCAGTCGACCGCCTGACCGAAGTGACGGACGCCGCAAGGGCGATGTACGCGCAGCAAATCGCCTCATTGAAGAAAGACGGGATCGATGCCGCCAGGATGGAAATGCGCGGAGCGCCCGGGATCTTTCGCGTGCTCATGGCAGCCGCCTGCCACGAGGCCGGGCACCGCGGCACGTTGTACACGCTGTTGCGGCTGAACGGAGTGAGCCTACCCGAGGGCACCGGGCTTTAGGCTTCAGGCTTCAGACTTCAGGCTTCATGGCTATCGGGCTTCAGGCTTCAGACCCTGAACCTCGGGAAGCGTGAAGCCCCCGAAGCCCGGAGCCCGACGCCTGGAGCCTGCGTGAAGCCGGTGCATGTGTCAGGCACATTCGGGCTTTTGGATCGGCGAAGATCTGTAGATATGGCGGCAACGGCCGATGTTAAGCTTGTGACCCTCAAGCGCTTCGCCTTGGAACCTCGATGATTTGGTTATACGAAAAGGACACGCAGTCCCTGCGTCTCGAAACCCGCTACGACAACCGAACTCTTCAGTACGTTCTGACAATTCACCGGTCGGAAGGCGTTGAGACGGAGCGGTTCGAGAAGCTGGATGACTTCCGGCAGCGGCTCCTCGCGCTCGAGAAGATGCTGACCGACGGCAACTGGCATCGTTCCGGCCCTCCGGTGCTCGATCCGGAGGGGTGGCCGAGCAGCCGACCGACATAAGCAGCGGCGTGAATCCGCCCGCCCGCGCCGCGACAATCCCGTGCGCCGCGTCTTAGATTGAGTCACGCGATCGGTGCGGCCCTCGCCGAATCAGCGCCAATCGACGTCGTGACTCTTGACGCGAGTGGCCCGGAGCTTGCCCGTCAGGCGGCATGCGACGATCCCCTGCGCGAGTGTCCGTGTGCGCAACGGCCGGCATTCTGGCCGTGGCAGCTTCTACTCTCGTGTCTGCGCTGGCGACGCTGAATGGGCCGCTGCCCACTCCCCTGCCGCTCTTCCCGCGCGACAACTGGTGGAACCTGGATATCTCGACTGCGCCCGTCGACGCGGCGTCGGCGAGCTACATCTCCTTCGTCGGCGCCACTCGCCGCCTGCATCCCGATTTCGGCGGTGATGCGTCGCCGGGGAGCGTCGACATCTACGGCTTCCCTTACATCGTCGTCGACAGCTCGGTGCCGAAGCAGGCCGTGCAGTTCCAGTGGCCGGATGAGAGCGACGGCGTCAACCACTCGACGGAAACGAGCTTTCCCTTCTATCCGATTCCAGTTGAAGCACAGGCGCAGGCACACTGGATCGAGGGCGGCGCGCCGGGCAGCGTCGATCAGCGCAGCAGCGCCGATCGGCACATGCTCATCGTCGACCGTGACGCGCGGACGTTGTACGAGCTGTACAACGTGTTCTTCGACGGCTCGACCTGGCAAGCCGGATCGGGCGCCTTCTTCGACCTGTCACGAAATGACCGGCGGCCGGAGACTTGGACGTCCGCCGATGCGGCCGGCCTGGCGATCCTTCCCGGACTCGTGCGCTATGACGAGGCCTTTGGCGCGTCGGAGATTGGGCACGCGTTCCGTGTGACCGTCCGCGCCACCAACGGCTATGTGTATCCCGCCTCGCATCGCGCCGGCTCGACACCTGGCGCCCTGCCGATGGGCGCACGGCTTCGCCTGAAATCGACAAAGGCTCTCGGTGGATACACCGCGGAAATTCAGCGGATCTTCCGCGCCATGCAGCGCTACGGGTTGATCGTGGCCGACAACGGGTCGGACATGTACATCAGCGGCACCTACGACACGCGTTGGAACAACAGCGTCCTGAACCCGGCGTTCGGATCGCTGATGGCGAGCGATTTCGAAGTCATCAGCCTCGGCTACAACCCGCCGGCCGCCACCCCGCCAAGCAAGCCGCGGAATCTTCGGATCAGTCGGACCCAGTAGCCATCGGCGTCCTCGCCGGTGTTATCGCGCTCGACGGCGACGAAGTACGTCTCCGGTCCAGCGTCACCCGATAAAGTCGTCACCGATTCGGACGACAAGAAGGTGGTGCAGCGCACCTCGTGCTATCAACGAGCCGTCACGCATCCGGTCACGCCGATGACGAGGGCAAAGACGATGGTCAGGTGCATCGTGAGGGTTTGAATCCTGCACGGGAATCCGCAGATTCACGGTCTGCCGCACTGGCGAGTTGTGCAGTCATGCGCAATCGATGCGGCGCCGCCACATTTTTGTGCGGTTGCAAGTGAAGCCGTTGGGTATACTTCAAACCGTCGGGATAGATGGCAGACGGCCACGTCAGGCCGCCCGGCGTACCTTGAACCCAGGGTTGGGGCCTTCGCTCGGCTCGAAACGACACCATGCGAGGCGATTTGGCTTACGCACCCGTCACCGCCGGGGTGACGCCGCCAGGCCTGGGTGTCGACGCAGGTCAGACCCGCGAGAGACAGCTCATGGCCCCAAAAGTGCTGATCGTTGAGGACAACGACGCCACGCGCACCGGCCTCAGCGAGCTCCTCAAACGCGCCGGCTATGAAACGCACGCGACCCGGAGCTTTGAGGAAGGCCTCCGGGCGATGCGTGAAGACACGCCTGATCTCCTGATTGCCGACGTCCGGTTGGGGCCGTACAACGGGCTGCAGCTGATCGTCACCAGCCCCAAGCGTGTGCCCACGATCATCATGACCGGCTTTCCCGATCCCGTGCTCGAAGCCGACGCGCATCATCTCGGCGCGCAGTTCATTCTCAAACCCGTTGCCCCGGCGGCGTTGCTGACGCTGGTGGAGGAGCAGCTCGCGTCACGGCCGGCGCAGGAACTGTCTGGGCCGACGCGGCGCTGGGCACGCAAGCAGGTCGCCGGCACGCTGACGGCCAAGGTTGAAGACGTCCCGGCCCGCATCATCGACGTGAGCTATGGCGGCATGCGCTTCCAGTTGGCGCGGGAAGCCGAACGTCAGCTGCCGCCATCGTTCAACGTCGTGCTGCCGCAGTCCGATGTTTCGGTGCAGGTCGATCTCGTGTGGTCGAGCCGGAGCAGCGATGGCGCCTGGCTCTGCGGCGCCGCGCTCTCAGAAGCCAACCAGGCTGCGACGCGTGCCTGGTGCGGACTGGTCGACACACTCGCGTAATCCAGCCTCGACATCCCGCAGGCGAACGCCCCAGAAGACGTCGGACTCTCTGTCCGCGTCGATAATAGTCCCAGAGGAGATCGTGGCGATGAGCAGACTCGGCCCTAACGTGTTCGTTCGCGGCGAAGTGTCGTCGAGCGACGACCTTTGCATCGAGGGCCGGGTCGAAGGTCCGATCTGGTGCGAGGATTCTGCGGTGATCATCGAGCCGTCGGCCGTGGTGCGCGGCGATATCATCGGTCGGGAGATCACCGTCGCCGGCGTCGTGGACGGCACGCTGCTCGCCCGCGAGGTCGTGGATATCCGCACGAGCGCCAACGTCACCGGCCGGGTGCTATCCGCGCGGCTGATTCTGAACGACGGCGGTACGTTTCACGGCGACGTCCGGCCGCAGCAGGCGGAAGCGGCGCTGACGATTGCCAAGCACCGCAGGAAAGAAAACGACAGCTAAGGCCCCAGGCGCTATCTTTCTTGTACTGGCGGCGGGGCCCCACCCCCCGCCGCGAACTGACGCCGACGCCTCGCCTCGGATCTCCATGTCCTCGGCTCGGCATGGCCGCAGGCGCCCCTACCTGCCCCACCCGCCCTACCTGCCCTGGTCCACGTAAGGTTGATGAAGCTTGACCGGCGTGCCGCGGCGGACCCGCAGGTTGATCATCTCGACGAACACCGAGAATCCCATAGCAAAGTAGATGTAACCCTTGGGGATGTGCATCCCTAGAGCGTCACCAACGAGCGACAGGCCGATGAGCAGGAGGAACGACAGCGCCAGGACCTTGACGGTCGGATGGCGGTTGACGAAGCCGCCGACGGCCGCCGCAGAAAACATCATGATGACGACGGCCAGCACCACCGCCGTCACCATGATCGAGACGTCGTCGGCCATGCCGACGGCCGTGATGACCGAGTCGAGCGAGAAGACGATGTCGAGCGCCATGATCTGGAGGATGACTGCCGTAAACGTCGGCCTCACCCGCGCCGACTGGTGCCCCTCTTCGCCCTCGAGGCGCTCATGGATCTCCAGCGTGGCCTTGCCGAGCAGGAACAGGCCGCCCAGAAGAAGAATCAGGTCTCGGCCTGAAATCTCCTGGCCCAACACGACGAAGAGCGGCGCCGTGAGCCTGATGATCCACGCGATGGACAAGAGCAGCAGGATGCGCATCGCCATCGCCGCCAGCAGCCCGGTCCGCCGCGCTCGGGCCTGCTGGTCTTCGGGCAGCTTGCCCGCGAGAATCGAGATGAAGATTACGTTGTCGACGCCGAGGACGATCTCGAGGAAAGTCAGCGTCACCAGGGCCAGCAGGCCCTCGGATGTCAGAAAAGCGTCCATACAGCAAACCTTAGCCGATTCTTGGCCTGGATCCTTGGCCTGGATCCTTGTCGGTTCCGAGTTCTGCGTTCTGGGTGCTGGGTTCCCAGTTCCGTTGTTCTGGGTTCCGTGGTTCTGGGTTCCGTGGTAACCGACCAGCGTCAGTCTTTGTCCGGCTCGCCGGCGGCGAGCCTCCGTCGCAGGCCATCGACCACTTGCCCGGCTTCGTTCCGCAGCCGCCGCTCTGCGACCCGGCGCACCAGCCCGCCAAAGAACCCATCGAGCAGATCCACCCGCGATCGATTGAGGTAGGCCAGATAGCGTGGCATCCCGTCGCGTCCGCCGACGACAGTCGTGATCGCGAGCGAACCGGTCACGTAGTGCGTCGCGAACACCTGGCGGGAGGCAACGACGGCCTCCGGCAGCGGCGCCTTGTCGTGGCGGGCGATCACGACGTGAGTGATGCTGATTATCGGCCGGCCGCCCAGGGCCTCTTTGGACCAGTAGACAAACGACTCGAAGTCACGGGCGTCCTCGTGAGGATACCGGCCCAAGAACTGCGCGAGCGTCGGCATCCGCTCCGCCACGAATGGCGAGTGACTGAGGATTTGCTCGAACTCGCCGGCCAGCTCGACGGGCTCGTCTCGATCGCGATAGGGCTGTGCGGCGGTCAGACCGCCCTGCCGGTATCCCTGCGCTCTGGCGAGCACCACCCGACGAAACGACTGCTGCAGGGCTTCCTGCCATCCTGGCCGGCGTGCCGAGGCAATCTCGCCGAGCTCGCGGATTTCGGGCTCATTGAGCTTCAGGCCGCACGACCCAGGGCGGCATGAACGCAATTCGTCGAGATCCGCCTGATCCAGCTCGAGCCCGGCGAGATCCTCGATGCGCGGCGGGTCTGAGAAGCGGGCGACCGCCGGTACGTACGCGCTCTTCTTCAGCACGTCGATGCGTCGAACCCATGCGACGAGCCGCTCTCCCGAGAAATCGGCCCGCGCCGCCGAGAAGATCGCCACTTCCTGCGACATCGCCGGCAGCGCCCTGACGATCGCTTCTCCGCGTTCGAGGCGCGTCCATTCGTCGGACGTGAGCTTGACTTGAGGATCGAAGAATTCGAACGGATTGCCGGTCGAGGACGTCTGTGTGAACGCGATGCCTGCCGACAACACCGTCGAAAGCAGCCACGCGGCAGCCGAGGTCCGTCCGCTGGTCACCTGACTTCGACTATATCAGCCCGCCCAATGCATTGGCTGGAGTGCCGTGTTCAACGGACAGGCGTGCCGATGCTATGGTTGTGGCAACGATGAGCTCGCCAAAAAAACCGACCGCGTTGTTTTCGTCCGTTCTCTGCCCCGTCGACTTCTCGGAGCACTCGCGTGTCGCCCTCAGGTACGCGGCCCTGGTGGCGGATCGATCGAGCGCGAGACTAACGGTCCTCTTCGTCAACGACCCAATGCTCGTCGCGGCCGCGGCAGCGGCGTACGACAAGCGGGTTCTGACGGCTCAGAGCCGGACCGAGCTCGAACGGTTCGTCGAGGGGACCCTTGGAGCTGGACGGCAGCGCGACGTCGACACCGTCGTGCGCGTAGGCGTGCCGGCGAGCGAAATCATCAAGTCCGCCAGGAAGCTTCGGGCCGACATCATCGTCGTCGGCTCCGAAGGGCTGAGTGGTGCCCGCAAAGTGTTCTTCGGATCGACGACAGCGCAGCTCCTCTCCGAGACTGCCGTTCCCGTCCTCGCCGTGCCGCCCGATGACTCGGGATCGCCGTCTGACCGGTGGCCCGGCCCGCGGGTCATGGCCGCCATCGACCTTTCACGATCTGCGGCACGCGACGTCGTCGCCGCCGCTACTATCGGCCGCTGGTTTGGTGCGCGGTTGATCCTCGTTCACATCGTCGAGAAGACCACTGTTCCGCGATGGCTGTCGCTCAAGGCGGGACCGATTGATCGGGAGCGCGTCGCAAAGGCCCGGGCGCGTCTCGAGCGGCTGGGCCAGGCGGCCCTACCTGAGGGACCGCCCGACATCCATGTGCTCGCCGGCGACGCCGCCGATCAGATTTCCACGCTCGCGAGCGACGTCGGCGCCGGGCTGGTGATTCTCACGCTGCGTGGAAATAACCGGCTGCTCGGGGATCGAAAGGGCGCAACCACGTACCAGGTGATGCGCGAAGCGGGAGTACCCGTGCTCGCAGTACCAGACGGATATCTCTAGGCTTCAGCTTCGGGCTTCGGGCTTCGGTTCTGAATTCTGAACTCTGAATTCTGCATTGTCGCTGATCGTTACGCCATCCTCTCGTTGCACTGCTGCCAGGCATCTGGCGGGGCCGGGCGCGTGCCGTGCAGGGCGTCGAGCCGGATGACGTTCAAACGATAGAACAACCCTTCCAGGAATTCTCCCTCTTCGACGAGCCGCCGCAGCGGCGTCGTCGACAGCGAGATCACTTGCACGTGGCTGCCGGGACGGCTCAGCCAGTCGTACAACATCACCTGCTGCGACAGCGTCATCGTGGCGACATCCTTCAAGAGCAGCGTCCCCTTCCGGGCCGTTGGAAGCTCGAGCCTGCCTGGCAGCGCGCAGTACCGGAACGGCAGGGTGCACCACGTCATCATGTGGCGCGTCGCGATGTCGGCCGACGACTCCCGGCATTCGATGAGAACGTTGGGCCGATTGCTGCCGGCAGTGAGCCAGGCG
>JBKPSC010000317.1:0-10651 GCA_046734915.1 Acidobacteriota bacterium
CTCCGTGGGTGGTGCAGAGGCCAGGAGAAACGGGTTCTCGAAACGAAGGCCGGTAAACGTGGTTTCGAGCTGGATGCTCATGATGGGCCCTTCGAGAACCTCAGTATATCTATAATGAAGCCGCCAGCTGGTTGCAAAAACCGGCCTTCAAGGCGAGTGTCAGCATGCCCAGAACAGTCGTCGGCGGCCTCGTACCGGCGCGCTCTCCGACACCGAGATGGGTCTCGACATGATCGAGGAAGTCCGGCGGGTCTGGCAGTTTTATCGCGACCGGCGGCCGGATTCGTACGGACCGATGGCGGAACAACTCCCATGAGCCTGCTCATCAAGAACGGAACCGTGGTCACCGCGACCGATCTCTACCAAGGTGACGTGTTCGTCGACGGCGAGCGGATCGCGACGATCGGATCGTCGCTCGATTTGCCGGCCGAACGGGTGATCGACGCCCGCGGGAAGTACCTCTTTCCCGGCGGCATCGACGTTCACACACATCTGGACATGCCCTTCGGCGGCACCACTTCGGCCGACGACTTCGAATCGGGCACGATCGCCGCCGCGCACGGCGGCACAACGACGATCGTCGACTTTGCGATTCAGTACAAAGGGCAGACCCTGCATCACGCCTGGGAAACCTGGGCGAAGAAGGCCGAGGGCAAGGCGGCCATCGACTACGGTTTCCACATGATCGTCACCGACCTGACTGATCAGGTGGAGCAGGAAATGGACGCGCTGGTCCGCCAGGGCGTCACGTCGTTCAAGCTGTTCATGGCCTACCCCGGGGTTTTCATGCTCGATGACGCGAGCATCTTCAAGGCGCTGTTGAGGACGGGTAAGAACGGCGGAACGATCTGCATGCACGCCGAGAACGGCGGCGTCATCGACGTGCTGGTGAAGAACGCGCTGGCGGCGGGGAAGACGGCGCCGAAGTACCACGCGCTGACGCGTCCGGCGCGGGCCGAGGCCGAGGCCACGCACCGCGCGATTGCGCTCGCCGAGATCGCCGACGTGCCCATCTATATCGTCCACCTGTCGGCCGCCGAAGCCCTCGAGATGGTGACCGAGGCGCGCGATCGCGGCCTGCCGGCCTACGCCGAGACCTGTCCGCAGTATCTGTTTCTGTCGTACGACAACTACGAGGAGCCGGGGTTCGACGGCGCGAAATACGTGATGAGCCCGCCCCTCAGGCCGAAGGAGACGCAGGATCGATTGTGGCGTGGTCTCGCCTTCAACGATCTGCAGGCGATCTCCACCGATCACTGTCCGTTCTGCATGAAAGAGCAGAAAACGCTCGGGCACGACGACTTCTCGAAGATTCCCAACGGCGCGCCCGGTATCGAAACGCGCATGAGCCTGGTCTTCGACGGCGGTGTCCGAGCGGGACGGATCTCGCTGAACCGGTTCGTGGAGCTGACGTCGACATCGCCGGCCAAAATCTTCGGACTGTTTCCGCGCAAAGGCACGATCGCGCCTGGCTCGGACGCCGATATCGTCATTTTCGACCCCGAGAAGAAGACGCGGCTGTCGGTCAACACGCTCCACATGAAGGTCGACTACAACCCGTACGAAGGCCGCGAGGTGACAGGCGTCAGCGAGACGGTCATTTCGCGCGGACGCGTCATCGTCGATGGCGGAAAATTCAGCGGGCGGGCAGGCGCGGGCGCGTTCCTCAAACGGAACCCGCGGTCGTAAAACGGAGCCCGCGGTCGTAAAAATCCTGCCAGCGCCGAGACCGGCGACGTCTAGAACCGGAGTCCCAGGCTGAAACGGAACGTCCGCGGGGTGGTCCAGGAGAACTGGTCCACCTGCGTGCCGAAGTTCGGCCGCTTCGCCCAGTTCACGCCCTCGACCGGCGTCTGTGTGAACGGATTGAACGCGGCAATGGCTGGCGAGTTGGCGGCAGTCAATACGCCGCGGTTGATCTTCGCCAGGTCGGTGCCGCCGCCGTTCAAGAACACCGTGTTGCCGCAACCGCACAGCTGAAATTGATTGAAGACGTTGAGCAGCTCACCGCGCGCGAATAGCTCGACGCGGCCCGCGCCAGGAATCTTGTAAGCGTAGTTGAGCGACAGGTCGGTACGCTTCGCGCCCTCCGTTCTGAACGCATCGCGCGCGGTGAAGTAGTAGCTCCAGAAGCCATCCGTTCGGTCGCCACTCGGGTTGAGATACCCCGGGTCGCTGGCATACGCTGTCGTGTCGATGGCCCCGACAGCCCCGTACGGGACGCCGGATTCCAGCGTCTGGATCACCCCTGCAATGAGACTTCCGCCGGCGCCCGGCATCGGCAGGCTGTAGGTGGCCCACAGCCGGGCGCGATGCCGCTGGTCGACGCTCAAGTCACCTTCCGGACTGTTCCAGCTCGCCTGCAGGAACTCCGGATACGACAGCAGCTTGGTCGTCACCGGTCCGCTGGCCGAGTCTTCGCCGTCGAACGTTCCCGAGGTTTTCGACAGCGTGTAGTTGCCGCCGACCTCGACTCGCGAGCCCGCACGATACCCCGCCTGGACGGTCAATCCGTTGTAGTCGCGGCTGACGACATCGGTGTTGACGATGAGGCTCTGATCGTACCGATTCCCTAGCTTGTCCGTCGCCAGACCGGTCGTGGTATCGGTCTGGGTGGCGTAGAAGTCGGCGTAGTTGCGATGCACGTAGTCCACGCGCATCGATCCGCGTGAAAACAGGCGGGATAAGCCGACGGCCGTCTCATTCACGTTCGGGGATTTGAGCGAGCCGCCAATGATCGTAGACACACCCGGAATGTCGACCGAGCTGTACGGGCGAGTCGCGCCCCCGTTGGCGAAGAACCAGTCGAATACCTGCCGTACGGCCTGCGGAGTGGTCACCAGTGCGCCCGATGGATTCGAATTGACCGCCGGCCCCTGATATGGCCACTGGTACGTTGCGGGATTGCCGCCCGCCGAGACATCGGAGATGCCGGTGTTCAGGGCCGACACGTAGCGGGCGAAGCTGGCTGACGCTGACCAGCGGCCGTCGCCGAGCAGGTCGTAAACCGCGGAGAGCCGCGGACTGAGCTTGCTGCTGTCTGAGATGACGTTGCCCGCGGCATCCGTGCCGTCGTTCAGATCCCACCGCAGGCCAAGCCCCAGCGTCAGCTTCCCCCCGTAGCGCCATTGATCATTGACGAAGAACGAGTTGGTACGGAGATCGGTGCCCTGGCTGCTCAGGTCGATCGGATCCCATTGAATGATCGTCGAACTGGGGAGAAAGACCGGGATGACGTCGGTGCCCTGCGTGATCGTCGACGTTCCGAGAATGCGGTAATCACTGCCCGACTGATGGTTGTTGGCGAAGCGGTGATCGTTGTAGCTGTCGAAGCCGAACACGATATTGTGCGAGCCGGAGCCCGTCGACAGGAAGTACGAGCCCTTCAGGATCAAGTCCGTGTTGCTCCGCTCCTCCGAGTCGCAGACGCCGCAGAAGGTGGGCGCCCAATAGCGGAACCCTGTGCCGCCGCGCGACCGGTCGATGAGTAGCGTGCCGTCGATGAGATCGGTGGACGTGGCGCCATAGCCGACGAAGGTGAACTTGCGCTGCGCCCACTGGGCCTCGATGGCGAGATTGCTCTGCAGCACCGCCGTGTAATGCAGCGACAGCAGGTCCTGCGGCTGCTCGTAGGTGAAAAGGCTCCTCAGGTCGAGGATGTTCTGGAACTGGAAATTCTCGATATTCTGATTGATTTTCGTGTACGCCACCTTCGCGCTGTGTCCGGTGAGCGGCGAATAGGTGCCTTTGATCTCGTAGCGCTTTTCATCGTTTGTACGGGTGAAAGGGATGTTCGTCCCGGTGGTCGAACGCGACGACTCCTGTTGCTGGAACCGCCCGGCGTTGAAGAACCAGAGACGGTGGCGGTACACAGGGCCGCCGATCGTGTACTCGTAGGTCGGCACGACCTTGTCCAGCTTGGTCTCGCCGAATGGCGTGGTGCTGCGCCAGTCGTCGTTGTTGAACGACTGACGGTACGATCCGCTGAACAGATCACCCCCCGACTTCGTGGTGGCTGACACGAGACCGCCGCCAAACCGCCCGTACTCGGCGGAGACGCCCGAGGTGGCAACTGTCGTCTCCTGCAGCGCGTCTTCGATATACAGCGTGTACGGCTGACCACGGAGGTTCTCCGTCGAGACCACTCCGTCAACCGTGAACACGCTTTCGAACGACATCGCGCCGGCGATGGAGTAGTTCCCGGCCGGTCCCGTCGCATGAACGGCCGGCGCCATCAGGATCGTCGCGTCGAGCGTCCGGTTCGTCGGCAGCGTCGCCATCAGGTCCTGGCGGAATTTTGTTGCGACGGTTGCCGTTTCGACGAACGGCTCCGACTGCGCCGTGACTTCGACGCGTTCATCGAGTCCGGCCACCGCCAGGGTCTCGTTGAGCGGCACCGTCTGGGTGCCTGCCAGCCCAATCGACCGGGTCAGCGTCTGAAATCCAGAGAGCTCGAAAGTGACGGAATAGTCGCCGGGAGGTAACAGAGGTACGACGAAATCACCGTTGTCGTTGGTCACCACTTGCCGTTGGCCTTGCAGGCTGGGAGACGTGACGGTGACCGTGACCCCAGGGAGCGACAGTCCATCCGACGATGTCAAGCGCCCCGATAGCGTGCCCGTCGGTACCTGCGCGCCAGCGCCAGTCGTCCACAGCAGAAGACAGATCACACATACGATTCTTCGAAGGGCCATGCCTGTTCTCCTCGTCGAACCCTCGCCGGTTCAAAAGGTTCGGGTTGGACGATCGTCAGCGACGGCCGGGCCGGCCGGGAAGACGTATGTGTGCGATTCACTGCTTTCGGTGACGAACGTCACAGTCCGAGTGACGAACGAACGACCGAAGGGATGACTGTCGACCGATTGTTCGTCAGTCGCGGCTGGTTGGTGTGGACGCTCGACGTGGCTTGACGATCAGCTCGCCGCGCATGCGCCGACAGCCATCATCGATCTGCAGGCTGCAGTAGTAGGGGAAGGTGCCAGCCCGCTCGGCCCTGAACTCGAGTACCACCGGCTGACCTGACTCGACGCGCTTCGCGATTCGATAGCCGTCGATGGTCAGGCTGTGGGCGATATCTTCAGAGCGAAGATCGATACGGACGAGGTCGCCCTCGATGACCTCTATCCGACTGGGCGAGAAAGCGTAGCGCTTGGCGCTGATCGAGAACGTGTGTTCGGGGGTAGAAGACGGTTGGAGCGTCAGAGCCGAGTCGGTGGAGGTCAGCAGGCCGATGACCGCCACGACCGAAGCGAGCCGGACAGGCAGGCTCATCGTGCGATTGTACGCCGATTGCCAGCGAGCCAGCTCGACAGAAGAGCTGCTGAATTCGCCTATTCCTGCTGAAGAAGTGCCTTCCGGCTCAGCCGGATTTTACCGGTCGGATCGATGTTGATGACCTTGACCAGAATCTGCTCGCCTTCTTTCAGCTCGTCGCGCACGTCTTTGACACGGTGGTTGGCGATCTCCGACACGTGCAGAAGCCCGTCGGTTCCCGGCATGATCTCGACGAATGCGCCGAAATCGGTGATGCGCTGAATCTTGCCGAGGTAGGTCTTGTTCAGTTCCGGCGTTGCGGTCAGCTCCTGGATGATCGAGATCGCCTTCTGCGCAGACGTCTCGTCCGCCGACGCCACGTTTACCCGCCCGTCGTCTTCGACGTCGATTTTCACCCCGGTCCGCTCGATGATGCTGCGGATCATCTTGCCGCCGGGGCCGATGACGTCGCGGATCTTGTCGACGGGGATGCGGATGGTCACGATGCGCGGCGCATGGGCCGAGATCGACTGCCGCGGGGAGGCGAGCGCCTCGCGCATTTTCTCTAGAATGTGGAGACGGCCGCGGCGCGCCTGCTCGAGCGCCTTCTGCATGATCTCGGTCGTGATGCCGCCGACCTTGATGTCCATCTGGAGCGCGGTGATGCCTTCGGCCGTGCCGGCGACTTTGAAGTCCATGTCGCCATAGTGATCCTCGGCCCCGGCGATGTCGCTGAGCACCGCGTACTTGCCGTTGGCTTCGTTCATGACCAGGCCCATCGCGATGCCCGCCACCGGCGACTTGAGCGGCACTCCGGCGTCCATCATCGCCAGCGAGCCGCCGCACACCGACGCCATGGACGACGATCCGTTCGACTCGAGGATGTCCGAGACAATCCGGATGGTGTACGGAAAGGTCTCTTCACCAGGGATCATTGGCACGAGCGCTCGCTCTGCCAGCGCTCCGTGCCCGACCTCGCGACGTCCGGGACCGCGCATGAAGGCGACCTCGCCGACCGAGAACGGCGGGAAGTTGTAGTGGAGCATGAAGCTCTTCCACGTCTCGCCTTCGAAGCTCTCGATCTTCTGGGCGTCCTCCGCCGTCCCGAGCGTGCAGGTCACGAGCGCCTGCGTCTCTCCGCGTGTGAAGACGGCCGATCCGTGGGTTCGCGGCAGCACGCTCGTTTCAGCCCAGATCGGTCGCACTTCGTCGAACTTCCGGCCGTCGAGGCGTACGCCAAGATCGAGGACCTCGTCGCGCAAGACCTTCTCTTTGAGCTCTTTGAAGATGCTCTTCGCGTCAGTCCGGCGTTCGACTTCGCCCTCCGGAATCGACGAGACGAGCTCGTCGAGGACCTCATCCACTTTGTCGTAGTTCTCCAGCTTGCCGCGGATCCGCATCGCCTCGGTCAGCGGCACGAGCACTTTCTCTTCCACCTCGCGATAGAACTCGTGACCGATATCTTTCTTCGACACCTTGAGCTTGGTCTTGCCGGCGGCCCTGGCCAGGTCGTCGACGGCATTGACGATCTGCTTGATCGCCGCGTGCGCCGCATCCAGCGCCTCGACCACTTGCGCCTCCGACACTTCCTTGGCGCCGGCCTCGACCATCACCAGCCCGTCCTTGCTGCCAGCGACGACGAGATCCAGTTTGCTGACCTTCCGCTGCTCGAAGGTGGGGTTGATCACGTACTGGCCGTCGACGAGCCCGACGCGAACGCCGGCAATGGTCTTGTCGAAGGGAATTTCCGAAAGCGCGATGGCGGCCGACGCGCCGGTAATCGCCAGGACGTCGGTGTCGTTCTCGCCGTCGGCCGATAGCACGAGCGCGATGATTTGCGACTCGTAGCGCCAGCCGGCGGGGAACAGCGGCCGAATGGGCCGGTCGATCACGCGGCTCGTCAGGACTTCCTTCTCCGCGGACTTCCCTTCGCGTTTGAAGAAGCCGCCCGGGATGCGGCCCGAGGCATAGGCGTACTCGCGGTAGTCGACCGTCAGCGGCAGAAAGTCGATGCCTTCGCGTGCGTTTGCCGCACGGCAGGCCGTGACGAGCACGACGGAGTCGCCGTACCGGACGATGACGGAGCCGCCGGCCTGCTTGGCCAGCTTGCCCGTTTCGAAATAGAGAGGTTTGCCGTTGATCGTCAGTTCGCGAGTGTGCATAGGTCGACTGGTGTCGTGAGCTGCTGCGGGGAAACGCGGCCTGGCGCGGCCCGCTATTTCCGAATGTTCAGGCGCTTGATGAGCTCGGTGTAGCGCTGCTCGTCCTTGGCTTTCAGGTAATCGAGCAGGCGGCGGCGACGGCCAACGAGCATTAGCAGCCCACGCCGGGAATGATGGTCCTTGGCGTGCGCCTTGAAGTGATCGGTCAGGTAGTTGATCCGCTCACTGAGAATAGCGACCTGCACTTCCGGGGAACCAGTATCGGAGTCGTGCGTTTTGTAGGAGCCGATCAATTCCGTCTTGCGATCTTTGGTCAACGCCACTGCTGCGTCCTCCACGAACGGTCCAGGAGCCGTGATGCCGGTGCCGCGTGGAGTCCCATCTCCAGACGCGGACGTTCAGCTGAACGCGATCCCGGCTGTACCGCCGTATGCGAAAAATTCTCTTACTCGAACAAGAGCAACATGTTACATCAGGACAACAGAGGGATGCAAAACTCTGATGCCGCTCTCGTGCTCGGTCGACCTGGCAACAGCGATCAGTGCACCGGCCGGAGTCAGGAGCTTCAACACGCCGCCGGCTGGCAGTCCGGTCCCGCTCGCCTCGATGTCCTCGGCCCCGAGCAGCTGACCGTGCCCGACTTTGCGCAGTCCAGCCTCGGTCAGAACGAGCGACGGCAGGTGGGGCAGCATGCGCGCCATGGGCACGATCCGCTTCACGGCCGTGCGGCTCGTTTCGAGCTCGGCCAGCGGACGGGCATCGAGCAGCGTGGCTGAACCGCTTCGCGTCCGCCGGAGCGCAGCCAGGTGTCCGCCCGTCCCGAGTCGCTCCCCAAGGTCGTGAGCCAAGGAGCGCACATAGAATCCCGCAGAGCAGGTCAGGCGCAGGTCGATGATGCCATCGCCGTAGGCTGTCACCAGCGCCGCTGAGAGCGTCACTTCCACGGGCGCGGGCCGTCGTTCGTCCTCGTCGCACACGAGCGCCGACCGTTTGCGCGCCAGCTCATACGACGGGCGTCCGCCAATCTTCTTGGCCGAGTAGACCGGAGGCACTTGCGGGAGCGTTCCCACGAGGCGTTCGACGGTCTCCTGGACCATCACTTCTGACGGCCACATACCAGTGAAAGGTGGTCCTACGACCGTGCCTTGAGCATCGTACGAGTCGGTCTCGACGCCCAGCTGAATGCGCGCGTCGTACTCTTTCTCGTCAGCCACCATGAATCGCGCAAGACGCGTCGCACGGCCGACCACCAGGACGAGGACGCCGCTTGCCGCTGGATCCAGCGTGCCCGTATGGCCGATTCGCTTCTCGCCTATCACGCGCCGCAGGCGAGCGACCACGTCATGACTGGTTGGACCGACGGGCTTATCGACGACGAGCAGGCCCTCGGGGCGATCCATGAAGGGTAGGACTCGATGATCCAGGTCGGAAAGCTGAGTTCCCTTTACCAGCCCGCGAGCGCAACTGCGGCCTCGACCTTTTCGATGAACAGTTCCTTCAGCTCGTCGACACTGCCCACGACGGTACAGCCGGCGGCGTTTTTGTGGCCACCGCCGCCGAACTGCTTCGCGACGGCGCCAACGTCGATCTCGTTCTTCGACCGCAGACTGACGCGGTATTCGTTGCCGTTGCTCTGCTTGAAGAAGATCACGGCGAGCAGGTTTTTCACCGTCAGCGGCTCGTTGATCAAGCCCTCGATATCGTCATAGGTGCCGCCCGCCTCGCTCGCCATCTCGTGATCGATGTAGAGCACGGCAATCCGTCCGGTCCGGTCGATCTCCATGCCGTTCAACACGGCGCCGAACAGCTTGACGCGGCCGAGGGTGTTGCTGTCGTACACGCGCCTGGCTATCTGCGCGGGATCGACGCCAGCCTCGACGACGCGTCGCGCGATCTCGAACGTGCGCGGCGTCATGTTGGAAAAATGAAACGACCCGGTGTCGGTGAGAATCGCCAGGTAGACGTGGGTGGCGATCTCGATCGACAAAGGGACGCCCAGCGCCTCGATCAGCTGGAACACCATCTCGGCACAGGCGGCCGCCGAGGGATCGAACCACTTGAGATTCCCGAATCCCGTGTTGCCCGGGTGGTGGTCGATGTTGATGACAAACGTGCGATCCAGCCCGGAAATGCCGGTTCGCGCCAGATCGCCGCACTCCATGATGATCGCCGCGTCATAGTGACCATTGACGCTCGATGCGATCTCTATCTCGGAGACGCCCGGAAACTCGGCGAGCGGGGCGGGGGCCGGGTCCCGGTTCACCACATGCGCTTCTTTTCCGAGCGCGCGCAGCGCGAAGGCCATCGCCAGCGAAGATCCGATGGCATCGCCGTCGGGACGCGAGTGTGAAGAGACCACGAAGCGGTGCCGGGCGCGGATCGCCTCGGCAATGCCGGCAATTTCAGGAGGCGTCAGTGTCGTCATCGATCGTGTCGGCGCGGCGCGCGGCGTCCTCGCGATGGATCTGGTTCAGCAGCTGCTCGATTCGATCCTGCCCGGCCACGGCGTCGTCGTAGAAGAAGCGCAGCTCCGGCACGCGCTTCAAGCGAAGGCGGGCGCCGATCTGCCGGCGCAGGAACGGCGCCGCGCGCTGCAACGCCTCTGCGGTCGTGGCTCGCGCCTTGTCGTCGCCAAGCGCCGTGTAGAGCACCCGCGCCTGCTGCAAATCCGGGCTGAGCTGCACCCGCGTGATGGTCACGAACCCGATCCCGCGATCGTGAACCTCGCGCGCCAGCATCGACGCCACTTCGGCGCGAATCTGGTCGGCGACGCGATCGGGACGGGAACCCTGCGACATCAAACAGGACCAAGAATTTGGGAATGGGGATTGATGGATTGAGGGAATGAAGAATTGAAGGAATGCGGCTTCTCCGTCACTCCAATTCCCACAATCCCTCAATCCCAAATCCCCAATTCATCGGAGATTTCTACGCCGGCGTGGCCACTCTTTCCATGGTGAACACTTCGATGACATCGCCGACTTTGATGTCGTTGAAGCGCTCGAAGCCGATGCCGCACTCGAAGCCCGACTTCACTTCGCTGACGTCATCCTTGAAGCGGCGAAGCGAGCCGATTTTGCCTTCGTAAACGACCACGTGGTCGCGCAGCAGGCGGGCCTGGGCGTCGCCCGACCGCGTGATACGGCCATCGGTCACCATGCAGCCGGCGATCGAGCCGTACTTCGGAACCTTGAACACATTGCGCACCTCGGCAACGCCGAGGCGCACTTCCTTGA
>JBKPSC010000318.1:0-16569 GCA_046734915.1 Acidobacteriota bacterium
CAGCTGACGCAGATGGCATGGGACCTCACCCTCGCCGAGCACCATGCGCGCGAGGAGATCGCCAAGACGCTGCACGACGGCCTCCAACAACTCCTGGTCATCGTGGCGATGAATCTCGAGCTGCACTTGAAGCAGGAGGCTGACGACGGAGGGGCGCCGAGCCTGCTGCTGACCGAAGCGAAGCAGCAGCTCGACGAAGCGATGGCCGCCGCTCGATCGCTGAATTTAGAGCTGTTTCCTCCCGTGCTGCACCGTTCCGGCCTGCCCGCAGCGCTGACCTGGCTCGCGAACTGGACACAAGACAAGTACAAACTGGAGGTGCAGATCGCCGCCGATCCGCGGGCGGATTCCGCACGGAGGGATGTTCGGACGCTGCTCTTCGAGTCGGCCAGAGAGCTTCTCTTCAACGTGGTCAAGCACGCACAGGCCGATCGGGTCACCTTGGAGCTGGTCCTCAGAGACGACGATCAGCTGTGCATCACCGTGACGGACCCGGGGGTAGGATTCGAGCCGGCGAGGCTCGATGATCGATCGCAGACGGGTCAGTTGGGATGGGGGCTGTTCCGCATCCGCGAGCGGCTGACGCTCCTTGGCGGGCGCTTCGACGTCGAAAGCGCGCCTGGCCTGGGGACTCGGGTTCGTCTGATCGCGCCGCGCGGCGAGGCGCAAGACACTGCGGCCAAAACGCTCGAGTTGGATTCCGCATCGAACGGGGCCGCAGCGGCCAGTGGCAAGGCTGGTGCGTCGCCGGCCGCGCTCAGGGTTCTCGTCGTCGACGATCATCCGGCGGTGAGGATCGCGCTGCGAGCAATACTTCAGCAGCAGCCGGAGCTCTCGGTCGTCGGAGACGCGGCAAACGGTGTCGAGGCTATCTCTCACGCCTACACTCTGCGACCCGACGTCATCCTGATGGATGTCGCGATGCCGCACATGGACGGCATCGAAGCGACCGCGCGCATCCGCGCTGAACTCCCCGATATCAGAATTCTCGGGCTGTCGATGCAGTCTCAGAGAGAAACTGCCCACGCGATCGAGCAAGCAGGGGCGGCGGGCTTCTTCGTCAAGGGCACTGACACGCAGCGGTTGGTCGACGAGCTGCTGGATTTTCACGCATCTCGCGGCGCGCAGCAGCAGGCGGACGCGTAGCGCTTGCTCATCGGACCGCAAGCTTTGGCGATGATGTGTCGTGATGGCTTGCATCGCGTCGACGACAACAGCACAATCTCGCGGGGAGGCAGGACATGAACGGACGTGCACTCATCGTCGGGGCGGTGCTCGCTCTCACGGCCGGTATGGGTCTCACGTTTGCGCAGACGCCGGCGAGCGTTGACAGCCTGGTGTCCTCGGCAAAGAACGCGGCCGGACTCGATTGGGCCGGAACCTTTCTCCGCCTGTGCATCGTGCCGGCTCCTGCCGCAGGGCGCGGGAGAGGTGCGGCGGCGGCCAATGCCGCGCCGGCAGGGCCTCCCGCACGCGGTGTGTGGTACGCCGAGCCGGCGAAGGTCGCGGATAACTTCTATTTCCTTGGGACCAAGATCCACAATGCCTGGGCGCTCGTCGGCAGCGACGGCATCATCGTGTTCGAGGCTCTCTTCGAGTACGCCGCGCCCGACGAGATTGCGGACGGTATGCGGAAGCTTGGCCTCGACGCCAACAAGGTGAAGTACGTTCTGCTCTCACACGCGCACGGCGATCACGACGGCGGCGCGCGCTTTCTTCAGGACAAGATGCCAACAGCGCATCTCGTTTATGGCGGCCCGGACTGGGATGCGGTCGACAAATCGACGAATCGGCCAGGCGGCAAACCGAAGCGTGACACGGTTGGCACCGACGGCATGAAGCTGTCGGTCGGCGACGCCTCGGTCCAGATCGTCACCACACCGGGACATACGGCCGGCACGCTTTCGTTCCTCTTCGAGATCAAGGACAACGGCAAGCCGCTGCGGGTCGCCTACGTCGGCGGCACGGCGATTCCGTTCGACGGCCAGGCTGCCTATTACGACGGCTATATCGCGTCGGTGCGGAAGATGGCGAAGGCCGCCGCGGACTTCGGTGCGACCGTGCTGCTCTCGAATCACACCGAGTTCGACAACGGCTACTACAAGGCACACACTGCCGCGAACCGGAAGCCCGGTGATGCCAACCCATTCGAGGTCGGTCGGGACGCAGTCGGTCGCTACTTCACCGTTGTCGAACAGTGCTCGACGGCGGCCAAACTGCGGGCCGCGGGCCCACGTTAGACTCGCTCCGTCCGGGACGCCTTATGTCGATCTGTCGCCTATCGACTCAGGTGATGGCTCTTGAAGAACTGCCACATGACGCCGGTGGTGTCGACCTCCTGCTTCGCCCATGTGTGGCCGAGGCCGTCGATGCGGATCAACCGGACTTCGGCGCCCTCGCCACACCCCTGATACCGCATGGTGGAGAGGGGGCCGGGCGGGTCCTCGAGGATGACGTCGGTCTGACACGAGTTGTGGCGCGCCCAGCCCGCGAGTGCATCGGGCACGCTCTCCAGCCACTCGGCCCCTCGTCCCGCTGCATGCCCGTCGTAAGGGTTCTGCGGATCCGCGAGCCCGTGGAACGTCAGCACCGGCACCGGACGGCCAGTGCACGGCCCGGGAAATCGCAGCCCGGACACCGGCGCGATGGCCGCGATGCGGGAACCCAGCCGACAGGCGAGCAGCGACGACATCCGCGCGCCGCCTGAGAACCCTGTGGCATACACCCGCGTGGCGTCCGTGCAGACGCGCGCTGCGACGTGATCGATCACGTCTCCGACGTAGGCGACGTCGTCGGGCCGGCCGTCCTGAATGGGAACATTCCAACGCGCGCCCTCCGCCTGTAGCGTGGCGACGATGAACCGCTCGTTGGCGCTCAATGTCTCGAGCCCGCTGTTTCTGGCCTGACCCTCTGACGTGCCGCCGCTGCCATGCAGGTCGAGCACCAATGGCAGACGAACATGTCCATCGTATCCGGGCGGCACGAACAATCTGTAAGCGCGCTGCCGCTGCCCTGACATGAGCTGCTCTGCCGACACACCGGAGGCGTGGGGCAAATCACAGGCCGGGGAACCGGGCACACCGCTTTGCGCATGCGCGGCAGCAGCGCTGAAAACGATGGAGAACGCGATGGCGATGTGCGGCAGGCGCATTAGCGGTTCCCTCCACGCGCAGTCTGCCTGAAGGTCGAACAGCCATCAATACCCCCCAGGCGGTATACTCGCCGCTCGAGAGGGAAGATCCATGGCCATCAATCTCACGGTCAACGGGCAGCGTCACGCGCTCGACATCGAGCCCGACACCCCGCTGCTCTGGGTGATCCGCGAGACGCTCGGGCTCACCGGTACGAAGTTCGGCTGCGGGATTTCGGCGTGCGGCGCCTGCACGGTGCACTTGGACGGACGCGCCGTCCGCTCGTGCACGCTGCCGGTGTCAACGGCGGATGGAGGTGACGTTGTCACCATCGAGGGGTTGGAGCGTGACGGCGCGCTGAGCCCGGTGCAGCAGGCTTGGATAGATCACCAGGTGCCGCAATGCGGCTACTGCCAGTCGGGCATGATCATGGCCGTCTCGGCACTGCTCCAGCAGCACCCGCAGCCGACCGACGACGAGATCGGCGGGGCCATCACCAACATCTGCCGCTGCGGGACCTTCGTCCGTGTCCGCCGTGCGATCCACGCGATCGCGAAAGGGTAGGGCGCCATGGGTAAATGGACACGGCGTGCGTTCATCGGCACGGGCACCCTCGTGGGTGGCGGGTTCGTCCTCGGCGCTGCCGGAGTTGCGTTCTCGCCGAGCCGCCACAGCGTGAAGCCCGAGGACGACGGCGCTGGCGGCGCGGGTCAGCTGAACACGTGGATTCTGGTCACGCCGGACAACCTCGTCACCGTGCTGGTGCCGCATTGCGAGATGGGGCAGGGTGCGCAGACCGCACTCGCGATGATGGCGGCCGAGGAAATGGGCGCCGACTGGAGCCTGGTGCGCGTCAAGGAGGCACCCGCACGTTCTGAGTATGCGAACGCTTATATCGGTCGCGCCTTCCTGGGCGACCGGCTGCCAGGATTCATGTCGCGGGGCTTCGACTACGGCACCTACAGACTCGCCGCCTGGTATGGCACACAGGCAACCGGCGGATCGACCTCGATTCGCGGCACTGGCGTCTACGGCATGACGGTCGCAGGTGCCGCCGCCAGAGAGATGCTGATCGCGGCGGCGGCCGAGCGCTGGGCCGCGAAACCGTCGGAGTGCTCGGCGGCAGCCTCGCGAGTCACCCACGCGGCCAGCGGACGCAGTGCTACCTTCGGGGAACTGGCAGACGCGGCGGCGACGCAATCAATTCCCTCGAGGCCCGCGCTGAAGGATCCCCAGAGCTACGCGTTGCGCCGGACCGCGCGGCGCCGGTTCGACATCCCGTCGAAAGTCAACGGCAGCGCGATCTACGCCATCGACTACACGATGCCCGGGCTGCTCTCCGCGGCCGTCACCTTGGCGCCCGTGGCTGGGGGCACGTTGAAGTCAGTCGATTCCGCGCCTGCGGAGGGGATGCCCGGCGTGAAGCACGTCGTGAAGCTCGAACACGCCGTGGCAGTTGTCGCCGACACCTACTGGCACGCACGGCGCGCACTGGCGGTGTTGAAGCCGGAGTTCGATGATGGTGGGCACGGGGCCGTGTCCACGGAGACGATCTACGCCGCGTTCGACGCGGCGCTCGGCGCGCCGCCATCATTGCCTGGATCGCCGACGAAAGTCGTCACCGCCGACTATACGGTGCCGTTTCTGGCTCACGCGACCATGGAGCCGGTCGTGTGCACAGTCAAAGTGGACGCGGATCGCGCCGATGTCTGGGCGGGCGTGCAGGATCCGCTGAACGCCCGATCGACCGCCGCCGCTGCGCTGGAGTTGGGTGTCGATCAGGTGCATGTCAACAACCTGCCGCTCGGCGGCGGCTTCGGTCGCCGCCTTCCCGGGTATCTCGACTACGTCGGCCTGGCCGCGCGCATCGCGAAGCCGATGTCGCCGGCACCCGTGAAGGTGGTGTGGAGCCGCGAGAACGACATCCAGCACGACTTCTATCGTCCTGCCGGGATGATGCGGTTCAGCGGCGGTCTGGATGCGAACGGCGCACCGACGGCCATCCGCTCGGTCTATGCCGGCGGTGGCGATCGTGAATCAGTGTTCATGCCGTATGCCATCGACAACGACGCGACAGCACGCGACGCGAAGCACCCGATTCCGACCGGCCCGTGGCGCTCGGTGCTCAATTCGCAGCACGGGTTCTTCAAGGAGTCGTTCGTCGACGAGCTGGCGCATGCGGCCGGCAAGGATCCGTATGAGTTCCGCCGCGATTTATGTGGCGCCCAGCCGCGGTTCCGCGCACTGCTCGAGAAGGTGGCGGCGATGTCGGCGTGGGGAACGCCGCTGCCCGAGGGCGATGGCCGCGGCATGGCGATTGCCGAAAGCTTCGGCACGATCGTGGCGCATGTGGCGCACGTCTCGGTGTCTCCCGAGGGGACACTGAAGGTGCTGCACATCCACTCCGCCGTCGACTGCGGCGACGTCGTCAACCTCGACACGGCGACCGCGCAGGTGCAGGGCGCCGTGGTGTTCGGCCTGTCGGCGGCGCTCCTCGGCGAGATCACGATTGCCGAGGGGAAAGTCGTACAGCGGAACTTCAACGATCACCAGATGATTCACCTCAAGGACGTGCCCGAGGTGGACATCGAGTTCGTGCGATCTGATGCCCACCTGGGCGGACTCGGCGAGCCGGCGGTGCCGCCGTTGGCACCGGCGGTGACCAACGCAATCTTTGCCGCCACCGGGATTCGGGTCCGGAGTCTGCCGATCAAGAACGCGAAGCTCGTGAAGTCGGGTGTCCTGACCTAGAGCGGCCCCCTAGTGTACCGTGCTTCCCGAGCCCGCATCTCGGCTGCTAGGAAACGGGCTGCAGCGCGAGACGTTCGCAGAACGTCCGGAGGCATCCATTGAATGCCGGTGCGTCCTCCCAGAACGGCGCGTGCCCGACGTTGGCGATCATCTCGACTTGCGCGTGAGGCACGCTGGTCTTGTGCTGATCGACGACAGCCGGCTTGACAATCGCGTCTTGAGTGCCATGCACAACCAGAACAGGCTTGCGGATTCTGGATAGCAGATCGTCGTTATCGAGCGTGCGGGAGAGGATCCCCTGACGGACGAAGGATGGAACCGTAACGTTGTAGCCCAGCATGAAGTACTCGTCCTCGGGCGAGAGCTCTTGGGCGAAGCACAGACGCAACAACCCCCGCAGGCCGCGTGCACTCGCTTCCGCATCCGCGGAAAAGAGGTCGGGCACGAGACTGAGGAACTCGGGGGTGATGACCGCCATCGCGTCTTCCGTTCCCAGCTTCGTGATGCCGGCGACGATACCTATCCCGCCGAGGGCTTCCTCACCGTAGTGGCGGACGTAGTCGAGGATGACGAGCGGTCCGTACGACCAGCCGCAAACAACGGGGCGGTCGAGCTTCAGAGCCTGAACGATCGCGTTTACGTCATCGGCCCATAACCTCGTGTCAGCGTAGCCGTCGCGGGGTTTCTCTGACAGGCCGTGCCCTCTCATGTCCATTGCAACCAGACGGTAGCGGTCGGCCAGGTCCGAGTTCAGCTGCCGGCTCCAGGAGAGCCAGCATTGCGAATTGCCGTGGATAAAAAGAATCGGTCGGCCATCTGGGTTGCCATTCTCGACCGCGTGGAGCCGGACACCGCCGCCGCCGGTGATCGTGTGGTGCTTCATGATGGTGCTCCTCGGTGAGTTGTCTTTGCGTCGATCGGCGTGATGTTATGCCTCGCGGTGAGGGAGGTAAAGGCAGGACTCGCCGTGCTGGCAATGCCGTTATCGGGCTCCGGCCCAGCGAGGCCATATGGCTCGGCTCGTCTATCTGAGCTTACCGGCGCACGGACATCTGAATCCGGTGCTGCCGCTGATTCGACAGCTCGTCCAGCGCTTCGGACACGACGTGCTCGTCTACTCCACACCGGAGTTCGAGTTGCGTATCACGCGGTGTGGTGGACAGTTTCGCGCGTATCCGGCCAATCCGCTGACTGCTGTCGGTCTCTCACAGGTCGTCAGAGACGGAAACATGGCGAACCTGTCACGTCTGCTGCTCGAAGCGTCCGAGAGCCTCATTCCGTTCGCACTTGGTGAGATCGGGCGTGAAATGCCGCACGCGGTGTTGTTCGATGCAGCCGCCGTCTGGGCGGCTGTTGCCTCCCGTGTGCTCGCCGTTCGCAGCGTTGCCACCATTCCTTTCCTGATTCTGCAGGACAGAGACCTGGTCAAGCGACGGCCCCGCGCTCTGTTGAAAGCGTTGGGCTTTGTGCCGGCGCTGCCGGGCATTGTCCGATCGCGGCGGCGGTTGATGAAGGCCTATGGCTCAGCGATGCCGGCGAAGCTGTTTCCTGCCCTCGGTGAGCTCAACATCGCCTTCACTTCGTCCACGCTGCAGCCGCGATCGCCGCAGATCGACGAAAGCTTCAGATTCGTCGGGCCGTCGATCGATCAGCAGCGAGATCAGATTGAGTTTCCGTTTGCTGAACTGGACGGCCGTCCAGTCGTGTACATTTCGTTGGGCACGATTCACGACCAGGCCTACGATTTCTATCAGAAGTGTTTCGAGGCGTTCGGAGATCATCCCGCTCAGTTCGTGTTGTCGGTGGGCACCGGCACGGATCAGACGCGGCTCGAGTCCGTTCCTCGTAATTTCATCGTGCGCTCGCACGTCCCTCAGTTGCAGATTCTCGAGCGCAGTACCGCATTTATCAGTCACGGCGGACTGAACAGCATTCACGAAGCGCTGTATAGCGGTGTGCCACTCGTGCTGGTGCCGCAGCAGTTCGAGCAGCTGTGCAACGCAGTGATCGTGGAGGATCGAGGCGCCGGTCTCGTCCTTGACGGGCCCGTGTTGCGAGGCAAGCTGCGCGCGTCGGACTTGCACGACTCGTTGCGGCGATTGTTCGAGAACGGGTCCTTCAGATCGAAGGTCGGCGAGTTACAGCGTGACTTGCGTGCCACTGGCGGCACCACCGAAGCTGCCGACGCGATCAATGCGTTTGTTGAGGGTCACTAGGCCAGCATGCGTTCGGCCGCCCAACGCGCACTGCGTGCCGATCCTGGATCGCCGTCGATGAGCGCCGTCGCTGACGCGCCGTCGAACAGCACCATCAGCGAGCCGACCAGCCGGTCGGGCGAAGCCGCGCCGGTTTCCCGGACGAGCCGGGACATCAGGTCCTGCACCCACCGGCGCTGCTGCTTTGCCGCGACGCGGATCGGGTGAGCGGGATCGGCGACTTCGGCGCTGGCATTGTGAAATGGACAGCCGCGGAAGCCGGGCCGCTCCACCATCGCCACCGTGATGTCGAAGATCTTCAGGATCTTGGCGCGAGCGCTGAGCCGCGGGTTGTCGAGGTGCTTCTGCACTTCGGCGCGCCACTCGCCGCCCTTGCGCTCGAGGTAGGCCGCGACCACGTCGTCCTTTGACGGAAAGTGGGCGTAGAGAGAGGCTTTGGCGATGCCCGCCTCATCGATCAGGCGCTGAATGCCGACGGCCTGGATGCCCTCGTCGTAGAACAACCGGCAGGCGGTGCTCATGATCCGTTCGCGCACCGAGGCGTCAGGCGGGAGCTCGACCGGGACGGCGCGCCGCGTTCTGGCCATGCCTTGACTCTACCAGACCGATCGGTCTAGCATCAACCCAGTCACTAGACCGACCGGTCTGTTCGGCGCGTCCGCGCTCGACCCGGTCGCAACGAAAGGGGAACGTCATGGCAGTTGCAGTCAAAGGGACAGTGGCCTTCGTCACCGGCGCCAACCGCGGGATCGGCCTCGCCATCGTGAACGCGTTGCTCGACCGCGGCGCCGCCAAGGTCTACGCGGGCGCGAGGCGTCCGGAAACCCTCGAGGCCCTTGCCGCCGCATCTCAGGGGCGCGTCGTGCCCGTCCGGCTCGATGTCACGCGCCCCGACCAGATCAGGGCGGCCGTGGATACGGCGGGCGACGTCACGCTGCTCGTCAACAACGCCGGAATCGTCGCGCAGGTCGGTGGCGAGTTCACCGACAAGGCGTGGGTCACGGCCGGGCGCGAAGAGTACGAAGTCAACGTGCTCGGTACGCTGGCGGTCACGCAGGCGTTTGCCCCGGTGTTGGCGGCGCAGGGTGGCGGCGCCGTGGCCAACGTCAGTTCGGTCGCCGGCCTCGTGTCGTTCGGCGTTCTGACTTCCTACAGCGCGTCGAAGGCGGCCCTGCATTCGGTCACGCAGGCAACGCGCAGTTGGCTCAAGGCGCAGGGCACCTACGTCGCAGGCATCTATCCGGGACCGATTGACACCGACATGAGCAAGGCGTTGCCCATCGACAAGGCTTCGCCTGAGGCCGCCGCAAACGCGATTCTCGACGGGCTGGAATCGGGAAGCGAGGAAATCTTCCCGGATCCGGTCGCGCGGCAACTCGGTCAGCTCTACCTGCAGAGTCCGAAGGCGCTCGAACAGCAGCAGTTGGCCGGGTGAACATAGACCGATCGCCTCACGGCGCGAGAAGGTCCGCGACGTGAGGCGAACGACCGGCCGGCAGAACGTCTGCGCTCGGCGGGCTCAACGGCGCCAACGCGCTCAGGCGTTCGAAGTTTGGTTACCGCAGAGCGCGCGCTCGCCCACACCAGTCCTGAGTTCGTCAGCGGCGCACCAGGTCTTCCGGAGTGCGCTTCTCCATCTGAAAGATGGAATCCACGCTGACGTAGTCCTTGTACCCCAGGCGCGCAATCGGCCGCAGTTTCCGAACATCGACGCGTCCGTCAGCCGTCAGCGCTCCATCGTCGATGTGCACAGCGACGACGCGGCCCATGACCACGTGGTGATTTGAGGATGGCTTGCGGCCGGGGAGCGTCAGGATTTGGTGCAGGCGGCACTCGAACTGCACTGGTGAACCCTTGACTCTCGGTGGCCTCACGAGTCGAGACGGGTCCGGTTCAAGACCGGTAGCCGCCATCTCGTCGACAGCATGATCGACGATCATCGCCGTCTGCGTCATCTGATCTTTCTGCGCCCAGGTCGCCATGTTGTAGACGAACTCGCCGGTCGCCTCGACGTTGGCGACAGTGTCCTTCCTGCCGCCATCCACTTCGTGGACTCCCGCCGAGAACATGACGAAGGGCGGATCGTAGCTGAGGAGCTGAAAGAAGCTGAACGGCGCGAGGTTGACGGCGCCCGCGGCATCCACGGTCGAAATCCAGCCGATCGGCCGTGGGACGACACACGCCTTCAGCGGGTTGTAGCGCAAGCCATGATCGTTTTTATCGATCTCGTAGTACATCGGGGCCTCTGGATGAGCCTAGAATACACGCCTGCCGGCCGGAACCATGGATGGTTCAGCGCCGGTGATGCATGGCGACGTCCTCCGGGGTGAACCGCAGGAACCGTGCGGCGTTGTTGTAGAAGATGTCGCGCTTCTGATCGTCGCTCAAGAACGTCGCCTGCTCGATCGTGTCGATGGCGATGTCGATCGCCGACGGCCACACCATCTGGTCCGAGCCCCACATGATCCGCTTGATGAAACCGGCTTCGATCAGCCGTCGAAGCTGTGTGTAGAAATGCGGCCGCGGTTGCGTCCAGTCATTACCGGCGATGTCGACATACACCTGCGGGTGCGCGAAGAGCAGCGCAATCATCTCATCGACCAACGGCGAGCCGTAGTGCATCACGTAGACCCGAAGCCTCGGGTGGCGGATCAAGATGTCTTCCAGCTGCAGTGGGCTGCTCAGTCGCGCGCGATAGGCCGGCGTCGCCCAGTACGCGCCTCCAACAGGGCCCTCTCCCAAGTGGATGCCCACAGGCACGTCCATGTCCTCGGCGAGGGCGAAGTACGGTTCCAGTGACGGGTCACCGGCCATCATGTTTTGATACTGTGGCGACACCTCCGCAAACAGGGCGAGTTCGCCATTCGACACGAGGTGCCGGAACTCCTCTGGGCTGGGTGCGCCCGGGTCGCCGAACGCGTGCGCGGGAATGATGCGTTCAGGAGCCGCGGCGCGCCATGAACGACCGGTGTCGAGCCGGCCACTCGTTACAGCGAAGATATTGTGACGGGTGAGTGCTGAGAGTGACTCTTTCATCAGCAGTTCGTCGGTCGCCGCCGCAGGCACCGAGGAGCCACATGTCTTCAAGCGCCCGAAGACGATGGGCTCGCGGGCATCGATGCCCGGAAACAGAATCTCTTGGTCGTTCGCGCAATTTGGGAGCCCGCCGCCATATTGG
This sequence comes from Acidobacteriota bacterium, assembly GCA_046734915.1. Taxonomy (GTDB): domain Bacteria; phylum Acidobacteriota; class Vicinamibacteria; order Vicinamibacterales; family CAVVIG01; genus VFZL01. The sequence continues at coordinate 11,277 of JBKPSC010000318.1, forward strand.
TCCAGCGAGTGAGCATGCAGATGCATGTCGACGATTGGGGGCCGGAGCGCGGGTGACTGTCCAGACTGGCAGGCAGACGTGAGCAAGACAAGCGCGATGAGACCGACTGCCCATGCCCTCTGGTAAAACCCAAGGCGTCGCGGCATCGGAGAGATTCTTGATGCGGCGACTCGCCTCATGGTCTCCAAAGTGTATTGACCAGATCGACATTGAGTCGGGCACGGCGCAGGATCTCCCGAACCGCGTCCTGATTGAGCAAACGATTCGACACCGGATGCCCTCCAGCTCGAGCGAGCGTTGCGATCGGAATCCTAGCGCTTCTTTGCGGTTCGATGGTACGGCCCAGCGTGCAAACGGCTGGGGTTGTTCCGTACTCCCAATGTGGAACTTTCGTCGCGACTCACCATCTTCGGTGGCGCTAACCTTAAATTAATCGAGACGCGTCACTTCAGTCGTGAGGTGGTTATGGACCTCGAGGCCGAGCGGGCAGCGCTGATGGAGACCAGCCGCGAATGGGCGCGGGCCGCAGCCAGCGGCGATCTCGAGCGCATGCTGTCGTTCTGGTCGGATGACGCGGTCGTCATGCCGCCCGGACAGCCGTCCGTGGTGGGGAAGGCCGCCATTCGCGAGTTTGTCAGACGAGCGTTGGCCATTCCCGGATTCACTATCACCTGGGAGCCCGAACGAACGACCGTTGCCGATGGCGGTGACATCGGTTACATGGTCGAGCGGAATCGCACCACGGCTTCCGATCCATCGGGTACCTCCCGCGTGCAGTTCGGCAAGGCGGTCACAATTTGGCGCAAAGACTCGACCGGCGCTTGGAAGTGTGTGATCGACGTCTGGAACGAGAACCCGACGGAGTGGGCGCTTCCAGTTCCTGCGGCTGCGCCATGAGGCTGAACCGGATCTGCCGCATCAATCCCAGCAAACTCATCCACGACTTCCCGATGCCGTATCAGCATAGCCACCCTCTTGACCCGGGCAAAGACTGTCCCGGATCACGCCCCGCGAGCTGCGTGACGGTTCGAGCCCAGAGAACCGCCGCTCTCCGCTTTCGTCCTGGCGTGACCTCAAGAAGGGGGACAAATGCCGCAGACGACGAAACCCAACATTCTGATCATCTGGGGTGATGACATCGGCTGGTTCAATGTCAGTTGCAACAACAACGGGATCATGGGCTACCGAACGCCGAACATCGACCGCATCGCGAAAGAGGGCTGCAACTTCACGGATTGGTACGGCCAGCAAAGCTGCACCGCCGGCCGCGCCGCCTTCATCACGGGGCAGTCTCCGATTCGCACGGGTCTGACGAAGGTCGGGTTGCCTGGCGCGGATCTCGGACTGCGGCCTGAGGATCCGACGATTGCCGACGTCCTCAAACCCCTTGGCTATGTGTGCGGACAGTTCGGCAAGAACCATCTCGGCGATCGCGATGAATTCCTGCCGACGGCACACGGCTTCAACGAATTCTTCGGCAACCTCTATCACCTGAACGCCGAACAGGAGCCGGAGAACCCCGACTATCCCAAGGATCCCGAGTTCAAGAAGAGATACGGACCTCGGGCGTCCTTCACACATGGGCCAATGCCGACGGCACGCAGAAGATCGAGAACACCGGGCTGCTGACGATCAAGCGCATGGAAACCGTCGACGAGGAATTCCTCGACGCGAGCCTCAAATTCATGGAGAAGGCCACCAAGGACAACAAGCCGTTCTTCTGTTGGTGGAACTCGACTCGCATGCACATCTTCACCCATCTCAAGAAGGAGTCCGAAGGGGTGACCGGTCTCGGTATCTATCCGGACGGGATGGTCGAACACGACGGGCATGTGGGAAAGCTGCTCGACAAGCTCGATCAGCTGGGCATTGCGGACAACACCATCGTCATGTACTCGACCGATAACGGCGCCGAGGTCATGAGCTGGCCGGATGGCGGCACCACCCCGTTCCGCGGTGAGAAGGACACCAACTTCGAAGGCGGCTGGCGCGTTCCGTGCGCAATTCGCTGGCCTGGAATGATCAAGGCAGGGACGACTTCGAACGAAGTCTTCTCGCACACCGACATGCTGCCGACACTGGCTGCTGCGGCCGGCGAGCCGGATGCCGTCGAAAAGCTCAAGAAGGGCTACAAGTCCAGCAACAAGACGTTCAAGGTGCACATCGACGGCTATAACCTGCTGCCGTTCCTCAAGGGTGAGGTCAAGGAAAACCCGCGCAAGGGCTTCCTCTACTGGAGCGACGACGGTGACCTGTTTGCCTTGCGCGTCGGCAACTGGAAGGTCACATTCGTCGAGCAGCGCGCCAAGGGCCTGGCGGTCTGGTTCGAGCCGCCGGTCTCCCTGCGCGGGCCGCAGCTCCACGACCTGCGAAGCGATCCCTTCGAGCGCGGATCGGAGGACGGCTCGGTGTTCTACGACAAATGGAAGGCAGATCGGGCGTTCCTGTTCGTGCCCGCGCAGGTCATCGTCGGCCAGTTCCTCGATACCTTCAAGGAGTTCCCGCCGCGTCAGAAGCCGGCGAGCTTCAGTATCGATCAGGCGCTCGACAAGGCCCGCCAGCAGCAGGAGAAGCTCTCGCAGTCAATCGGCGGCGGCGTGAAGTAACGAGGCGCAGTATCTGCAAATGGGCGGCGGCCACGCGAGGCGGCCGCCGCTTCACGAGAGAATAAGAGTGTCGCCTGACGCTATTCGAGATGCGGAGGAGGCTCGCGCGTCGGCAACGACTGCCGATCCGGTGTGTGACTTCTACACTCATCACCCGTATCCGCCGCCGGTCGCTAACCTGGATCGCGCACGCGAAGAGTGGCGCGCCGGGAATCGCCTTCGCGCCGAATACCATTTGCTCTGGCCAGGTCGGCCCTATCGCGCCGACCTGGAGATCCTCGTCGCCGGGTGCGGGACGTGGCAGGCGGCCAAGTATGCCGTCTGCAGGCCGGACGCCCGCGTGATCGGCATCGACGTCAGCGCGACGAGCATCGATGCCACTGAAACGCTGAAACGAAAATATCAGCTGACGAACCTCGAGACGCGGCAGTTGGCCCTCGAGGACGTCGGCCAGCTGGGACGCGACTTCGATCTGATTGTCTGCACCGGCGTCCTGCACCATCTCGCCGATCCTGATGCGGGTCTCCGTGCGCTGGGCTCCGTCCTCAAGCCTGATGGCGCGATGTACCTGATGGTGTACGCACCGTACGGCCGCGCCGGCGTTTATATGCTCCAGGATTACTGCCGGCGATTGGGTATCGGGTCATCTGACGAAGAGATCCGCAACCTCGGCGCCGCGCTCGAGTACCTGCCGCAATCTCACCCTGCGGCAATGCTGTTCCACCGATCGCGTGATGCGCGGAACGCTGACGCGTTGGCCGACGCGCTCTTGAACCCGCGCGACCGGTCCTATTCGGTCCCCCAGCTATTTGATTTCATCGAGCGCAATGGCCTGACGTTTGGCCGCTGGTATTGGCAGGCGCCATATCTCCCGCAGTGCGGCGGGATCTCTGCGACGCCCCACGCCAACCGCCTGACTCGACTGCCGGAACGAGAGCAGTTTGCGGCGGTAGAGCTCTGGCGGGGCAGCATGACGTGTCACAGCGCCGTCGTGAATCGCGACCTGACGAACGACGCTGCGAACGCTTCCTTCAAGGTTCAATTCGACGATGAAGGCTGGCGGCGGTATGTGCCGATTCGACTGCCGTGGACTCAGCTGGTCCAGGAGCGACTCCCGCGCGGCTCTGCCGGAGTGCTCCTGAACAAGAGCCATCCCTTTCACGACCTGGTCCTGGTCCTCAGCCCGGAAGAGAAGCGCCTGTTCGACGGCATCGATGGTCGTCGCACCGTCGCCGAGATTGCCGACTACACAGGCGCGACGGGAAGTGGATCCGCGCGGACGTCTTCCAGACGCTCTGGTGGTACGACCAGGTGGTCTTCGACGCGTCGCAGTTCTGACCCGACTATTTCAGCGGCTTCAATTCAGGCTGCGCGCCGTCAGCGAGCGGATACTGGTCAATGTTCAGCAACATCGACACCAGGCTGTAATAGCCCATCAGGTTGACCAGTTCGACAACGCCGCGTTCGCCGAAGAGTGCTTTGGCAGCGTTGAATGTCGCATCACTGACCTGCTTGGTTTCGAGCAGTTCGGTCGTGAAGTTGTAGACGGCTGCTTCATCCGTCGCCATGCTTGCCGGCCGCCTGCCAAGGGCAATCGCGTCCGCGATCGCCGGGCTCACACCCGCCTGCAGTGCGCCACGGCGGTGAGCCGTCCACTCGAACTGTGCGGTCCAGTGCCGCGCCGTGATGATGATCGCCAGCTCGTACAGCTTTCGTGGCACCGTTGTCGCGAACCGGGTTGAGGCGCCAAACTGCTGCGCCAGATCGCCCATCTCGGGGCTTCGCAGCTGGACGTTGAACGGCCCATCGCCATTGCTGCCGCGCGGGCCAGACAGCACATTCTCGATCATCGTCCGCTGCGCGGGCGTCATCTGATCGTATGTGAGCGGCTGGAAGCGGCCACCGCGAAGCTTGACGTTCCTCGGATCGGGCCGCTGAATGGCTGGTGTCTGGGCGAAGGCGACTGCGCCCAGTGTGACTGCGGCACAGAGCGTCAACATGCGAGTCACGGCATCTCCTTTCGCGCACTCCCACTGGTGCGCCTGGAGTTCAAGCGAACGAGTGCCGGTCAGTTTACAGGACCTTGCCCCGCGGAGGTGGCTAGTCGGTCGCCGTCAACTCGATCGCCAGGCCACCGACGGCATTGCCCGCACCGTCCCGGAGGATCACGTCGATCTTGCCGAGCGGACCCACGATGGAGTCGGCTCTGACGCTCAACTGTAGGCCGAGGACGCTCTGTCCGAGCGGCAGTCGCACTGGAAGGCGGGCGACGGCCCCGGCGGAGAAGGGCGTCACAGTATCGGCGTCGAAGCCGGCATCGGCCAGCGCCGCGCGATCGGCGGCGTCGAGGACTCTATCCGGACGCCGTCGTGACGCGAAATGGCCGTGCTCGAGGGCGTCGCTGACATCCTGCGGCGCGGGCCGGGAGACCACAGTCCTTCGCAGAAGCCCGGCGCTCACTTGCGTGAGCGCTGAAGGACGCGACAGCTCGATCGTCCGCTCGTCGTTGACTCTCAGACCGCGAAGCACGAATGGGAGAACGAACGAAGTTCCCCGCTTGACCTTGATGACCGTGAGGTTCTTCTGCGCCAGATTCCCGTGCTCCCAGACGTGAGCGCCGGCCGTTGGGCGATCTGCCCGAGCGAGCACGGCAGCCAGCCAGCAGGCATGCGTTCCGGCTGGCGGCA
>JBKPSC010000319.1:0-7785 GCA_046734915.1 Acidobacteriota bacterium
GGCTGGACAGAAGCTTCAGCATGACCGCTCCCACCCTGGCGGCGGCCGTCTCGAGCACGCGGAGTTTCGTGAAGGCTCTGTCGCCGCGCGATCAAGTCATGCTCCTCGGCATCGGCAGCGACACGGAGGTCCTCGCCCCCCTCACGGTCGATCACGCCGCAGCGCTGTCCGCCCTAGACGAGGTCGATCGGTGGGGGACCACGCCCCTCTTCGACGCCGTCGTCGAAGCCATCGACGCGGTACAGGCGGCATCGGGACGCCGCGCGCTGATCCTGTTGTCTGACGGCGTCGATCGCTACAGCCGGACAACTGGTCCGGCCCTCGTCGACTATGCGCGCCGCCACGATGTGCTCGTCTATCCAGTCTCGATCGGCCGATCGCGGCCGGAAATCTGGGCGCAGGTCGCATCGCTCAGCGGGGGCCGATCGTTCTTTCTCCGCGACCTTCGCGAGCTGACACCGACGCTGCAGGCGATCGCCAGCGAGCTTCGGCATCAATACCTGCTGGGATACGCGCCGCCTGTCGGTCGCTCCGGGTGGCGGTCGATTCGAGTCCGGGTCAATCGGCCGCAGACGCAAGTGCGGGCACGCGACGGCTACTTTGCAGCCGAGAGATGAGCAGGCGCCACGCCAGCCCCACCTCCAAGGTTCCAAGCAATCGCCGCCTCAGCCCGCGATAGGGCTGAGTGCCTGCGATGAGATCGGCCATGACCCGCCGAATCGCAGCGCTCTCCCGCAGCGCGTCGAGGATGAGACCGGTGAATCGGGGCTGGAAGAAGCCGGCCTTCAGTCGTGCAGCGCGTCGCAGCTCGGGGAGGATCTCTGCGTGGATGGCCGCGCTGTATCGTCGCGAGTCCGAGGCCGCGATCGCTCGGGCGGCCAGCTCTCCGGACTGTAGGGCGAAGAAGATCCCCTCGCGAGTGATCGGATCGACGAGGCCGGCAGCGTCACCAACGAGCAACCAATCCTGACCGCACAGCGTCGGTGCGGCCAGTGCTGCGGCGCCGAGCGACGGTATGGGCCAGGAATAGGGCTCGAGGCGGTGAGTGCCGGCGAGACTGAGTCGACGGACCCAGCGAGCAGTCTGATCGCGAAGGGCCGTGGCTGTGACACCGGCGTCAGCCTGCGCGCAGATGCCGATGGCGAGATGATCCGGTCGTGGGAACGACCACATGTACCCTGGCGGATCCGTTACGAGCTCGATGACGATCTCGTCCGACGTGACGCCGCGGGCGTAAAACCCTGTCGCGATGGAAAGCTCATGGCGGGGAATCGGGGAAGCGACCGAACGCCGCACGAGGCTGTTGGCGCCGTCAGCGCCGACGAGCCATCTGGCCTGTATGGTGTCCCGCGACGTGCGAATCAAGAATCCGGAGCTTCCTCGCGTCGTCTCCCGAACACGAGCCTGAACGAACCTCGCGCCCGAGTCGCACGCCGCCTCGAGCAATCTCGCATCGAATGTCTTTCGATCGGCAACGAAGAGCGAGTCAGATGAATCGGGAAGCGGTACTTCGGACGCCTCAGGATGCCGGTCGGCGACGAAGCGCGCGGCTCGAATGCGGACGGAAGGCAAGGCGCCCGGCGGCAGGGCGGCCGACACCAGCGCCAGGGCTCGCCCGGTCAACCCCCCGCCGCACGGCTTCTCGCGGGGATGAGATCCGTCGAGAATCGCCACCGTGGCTCCGGCCCGAGCGAGCAGGTACGCCGTCCAGGCCCCGCTCGGCCCGGCCCCGACGATGGCGATATCGAACACGAGGGAGATCTTACAGGTGCTTCGTTCTTGGGGCTTCGTTCTTGGTGCTGCGCCAAGCACCAAGCCCCAAGCAGCCGCACGAAGAACCAAGCCCGAAGCACCTAGCACCGTGTTTCTGATAAATTACGCTCCATGATCGACGTCGAGACCGGGCGATTCACTGTCGCCGTTTTTCAGGATATAGCGTGGGCGCAGAAGGGCGTTGAAGCGTTGAAGCGGGCTGGATTGCCGTCCGAGGCGCTATCGATTCTTGCCAAGGATGGTCCCGAGGTCGCGTCGTTCATCGAGCGGAACCTCGGGGGGGCGCCCGAGCGCCTGGAGGTTGCTGCCGTTGGTGGCGCGCTCGCGAAAGGGTCGCTTCTCGCAGCGCTGCAAGGCCCGTCGAAAGACCTGCCGAAGCTGGGAATCGCCGGCACGATGCGCCGTGTCGGATTTCAGGCGCACGACGGCCGGATCTACGAAACCTTGACCGCTCGCGGCGGCGTCCTCGTGGCCATCCACAGTGAGCCGCGGGCCGCGGACGCCCTTGCCGTGCTGCTCTCGTACGGCGGCGGGAACGCCGCTATCGGGGCTTGGACCGGCCGCGTATAGCGCGCGGCGGGAAAACACCGACCCCTTCCACGATTTCGACGTCCTACCACCAAGTCCCAGATTGCGGTCGGCGTGGCCCGGTATCGGGGTCGGCCTTCGGCCGTATCGTCTTTTACCTGAGGCACTTGTTTTGCAGTTGCAGGCGCGGAGTTCAGTGCGTCACAATGACCTTCCGGAGTACCTGCCGCTGACAATGGATGAAATACCCCGTTCTGACGGCGAGTCGATGAACGTGTCGGCCGGTCACCTGTCCGTTCACGTTCCTGGAGAACACCCGGCCGAGGTGCCGTTCCTCTTCGAGCAGCAGAACAAGCGTCTCGGGCCTTCGCTCGCCGTCGCGCTTGTTTATCATCTCGTCGGCATCGTCTTCATCACGTTGGCCGTCCGCTACGGCACACCCACGACGACCGCCGAGGCCGTTTTGCCCGAACAGCCGGATAGTCACATTGTTTGGCTGAGCGAGCCTGGTCCGGGCGGCGGCGGCGGTGGCGGCGGTAACCAGATGCCCGAGCCACCACGGAAGGCGGAATTACCGGGCAAGGACAAAATTACGGTGCCTGTAATGAAACCTCCGTCGTTGGAGGTGAAGCAGCAGGCGAAGGTCGAGCCAAATCCGCTTGAAACTCTCAACATCCCGGCCCAAAACATGGCCGCCTCCGCTGAGATGCTCCCAGGTACGATTGCGCTCGAGGCGCCGCCGAGTGTGTCCCAGGGCCCAGGACGAGGAGGCGGGGCAGGGAATGGTACCGGAACGGGCATCGGCCCCGGCCAGGGCCCTGGATACGGTCCGGGTACGGGAGGCGGCACGGGAGGTGGCGTCTACCAGATTGGCAGCGGCGTCACGTCGCCTGTTCCGGTCTTCCAACCGACGCCTCAATACACGTCCGATGCGATGCGCGCGCGCGTTCAGGGCACGGCGATGTTGCAGTGCGTCGTGCGTCCCGACGGCTCGGTCAGTGACGTCGAAGTCGTCCGCTCGCTCGACCGCACGTTCGGGCTCGACGAAGAAGCGATCAAGGCGGCGAAGCGCTGGCGTTTCCGTCCGGGCACGCTGCGCGGTGAGGCCGTGCCGGTCCGCGTCGTTATCGAGATGTCGTTTACGCTGAGGTAATTCAGGCTACAGGCTCCAGACTTCGGGCTTCAGACGCCACGTACAACAAGAAGGCCCGGCGGCTTGTGACCGCCGGGCCTTTCGCTCGTACCCGAAGCCCTGGAGCCTGAGTCCCGAGGCTAGTACATTCCGCCCATTCCGCCGCCGCCCGGCATCGCCGGGGCTTCCTTCTTCTCCTCCGGAATCTCCGACACGAGCGCCTCGGTCGTGAGCAGGAGTGAAGCGATCGACGACGAGTTCTGCAACGCCGAGCGGACGACTTTCGCCGGATCGATGACGCCGGCCTTCACCAGATTCTCATAGGTGTCGGTCAGAGCGTTGAAGCCCTCTTCATCGCCCATTTCCTTCACCTTCTGGACGACGATCGAACCTTCCTGTCCGGCGTTGCTGGCGATGTGGCGGAGCGGTTCTTCAATCGCGCGCGCGACGATGTTGACGCCGATCTGCTGATCGCCGGTCAGCTTCATGTTCTTCAGCGAGCGGCCGGCGCGGATGAGCGCGACACCGCCGCCGGGCACGATGCCCTCCTCGACCGCAGCCTTCGTCGCGTGCATCGCGTCCTCGACGCGTGCCTTTTTCTCCTTCATCTCGGTTTCGGTGGCCGCACCGACCTTGATGACGGCGACGCCGCCGACGAGCTTCGCCAGGCGCTCCTGCAGCTTCTCACGGTCGTAATCGGAGGTCGTGTCCTCAATCTGCGCGCGGATCTGCTTTACGCGGCCCTCGATGCCGGCCGACGAGCCCGCGCCTTCAACGATCGTGGTGTTGTCCTTGTCGATGGTGACCTTCTTGGCCTTGCCGAGATCCTCGAGCTTGATCGACTCGAGCTTGATGCCGAGGTCCTCGGTAATCGCCCGGCCGTTGGTGAGGATCGCGATGTCCTCGAGCATTGCCTTGCGGCGATCGCCGAAGCCAGGGGCCTTCACGGCCGCCGCCTGCAGCGTGCCGCGCAGCTTGTTCACCACCAGCGTCGCGAGCGCCTCGCCCTCGATGTCCTCGGCGATGATGAGCAGCGGACGTCCCAGACGGGCCACCTGCTCGAGCACGGGGAGCAGGTCCTTCATCGAGCTGATCTTCTTCTCGTGAATCAGAATGACCGGTTTCTCGAGGACGACTTCCATCCGCTCCGGATCGGTCACGAAGTAAGGCGACAGGTAGCCGCGGTCGAACTGCATGCCTTCGACGACCTCGAGCGACGTCACGAGCGTCTTGGCTTCCTCGACCGTGATCACGCCGTCCTTGCCGACTTTGTCCATCGCCTCGGCGATGATCTTGCCGATGGTTTCGTCGTTGTTGGCCGAGATGGTGCCGACTTGCGCGACCATGTTGCCGCTGACCGGTTTGGACATCTTCTTGAGCTCGGCGGTCAAGGCTTCCACGGCCTTCTCGATGCCGCGCTTGACTTCCATCGGGTTGGCGCCGGCCACGACGTTCTTCGCGCCCTCGCGATAGATCGCCTGCGCGAGCACGGTCGCGGTGGTGGTGCCGTCACCTGCGATGTCCGACGTCTTGCTGGCGACCTCGCGCACCATCTGCGCGCCCATGTTTTCGAGGGGATCCTTCAGGTCGATTTCTTTCGCGACGGTTACGCCGTCCTTCGTGATGGTGGGCGATCCGAACTTCTTGTCGAGAACGACGTTGCGTCCCTTCGGGCCGAGCGTCACCTTGACTGCGTCTGCCAGCTGGTTGACGCCGCGCAGCACGGCCTGCCGTGACTGCTCGCCGTACACAATCTGCTTTGCCATGAACGTTGTCTCCTGAATCTAAAGCTGTTGAAGCAGACCCGCCGGCCCGCCGCTACTTCTTTTTCTTCTCGCCGCCGTCGAGCACGGCCAGCACTTCGTCCTCACGCATGATCAGGTACTCTTCGCCATCGAGCTTGATTTCCTGGCCCGAGTACTTGCCGAAGAGGATGAGGTCGCCTGCCTTCACATCCAGCGGCGTCCGCGTGCCGTCGTCCTTGACCTTGCCGTTCCCTGCGGCGATGACCTTGCCCTGCTGGGGTTTTTCCTTGGCGCTGTCGGGGATGATGATCCCGCCGATCTTCTGCTCGCCTTCTTCGATGCGCTGAACAATGATGCGGTCGTGCAGCGGTCTGACGTTCATACTCTCTGCTCCGTCCTGTCGGAAAAAGGGTTGGTCTCTGCCGGTGACCTGAGTTGGAAATGGGCGCGCCCGAGCGTTAGCAGTCGTCCTGCGCGACTGCCAAGTATAGTCCGAAGCCTTCTGGCAGAGTCAAGGGGTGAGTGCCAACGAACGTCGGGCGATCACGGTGCAACGGCCGTGAAAAAACGGGCTGCCCGTCCAGGCCGAAGTCAGACCCGGCGCTTGATCTTGTAAGCGCTGATTTTGCGGGTCAAGGTGTTCCGGTGGATGCCCAATGCGTCCGACGCTCTGGTCAAGCTGCCGTCGCAGCTCGACAACACCCGGCTGATGAACCGCTTCTCGAACTCCCTGACCGCGTCGTCGAACTGGACCCCTTTGTCCACCATCTCTTCCACGAGTCGATCGAGGCGTTCGCTGATCATGTTCGGTCGACAGGCCTACAGCAGTTCGCGGCCTGAGAGCCGTCGGAACGCGTCCACATACTTGTCGCGCGTTCGAATGATGACTGCGTCAGGGAGCACCGGTACCGGCGGCTGCTTGTTCCAGCGAATCTCTTCGAGGTAGTCGCGAACATACTGCTTGTCGAAGCTGGGCTGCGGACCACCGGGTGAGTAGGAGTCGGCGGGCCAGAAGCGGGATGAGTCGGGCGTCAGCGCCTCGTCGATGAGGATGATCCGCTCGACATCGCTCGTGCCGGGCGCGGCGTTGAACGGCAGGATGCCGAACTCGAACTTGGTATCGGCGACGATGACGCCGCGCGACTCGGCGTGAGCGGCGCCGGCCTGGTAGAGACGGAGGGTCAGGTCGCGAACACGCGTGAGAACGGCATCGCCGACGAGCGACGCCGCGTCGCGCTCCGAAATGTTGAGGTCGTGACCGGACTGAGCCTTCGTGGCTGGCGTAAAGATGGGGTGCGGCAGGCGGTCAGACTCTCTGAGCCCGGGCGGCAGGTCGTGACCGCACACGCTGCGCGACACCTGATAGTCCTTCCAGCCAGACCCGGCCAGATACCCGCGCGCGACGCACTCGATCGGTAATGGCGCTGCCTTGCGCACGAGCATCGAACGGCCGGCGAGCAGGGCGGCATCAGCGCAAGCTTCGGCAGGATACTCGGCGGGATTCAGCGACAGCACGTGGTTGGGAACGATCGTGCGCAGCGTCTCGAACCAGAATGCGGAGATTTGAGTGAGGACTTTGCCCTTGTCCGGAATCCCAGACCCGAGCACGTAGTCGAACGCGGAAATGCGATCGGTCGCGACGACCAGCAAGCGGTCGCCAAAGTCGTAGATGTCGCGGACCTTGCCTTGCTGGTCCGGCGGGCGCTGCCCGAGCGTAGTGCGCAGAATCGGTGTCGGGAGCGACGTCGGCATGGGCGCGAGCGACAGAGCTTGGCATCTTACCGTCCGCTCCAGACGTGACACAACAACAAGATGTAGCGGCAGTTCTGAAGAGCGGCCGAGAGGAGGGATATAGTAGAAGGCGCTTCACCACATGCGATCTCACGTTCGCACGATTGCGGTCCTCGCCCTCGCCGCGTTGCTGCTTGCGCTTTTTCTGCGCAATGTCGACGTTCGAGGCGTGGTGGGGCAGATCGTGCGGGCCCGTCCGGAGTGGCTGCTGCTCTCGCTCGTCGCCACCTTCGCCAACCTGCCGATTCGGGCGTGGCGCTGGCAGTATCTGCTCGAGCCGCTGGGAACGGCTCACTACGGGAATGCGTTTCGGGCAACCGTTGTCGGCTTTGCCGCGAATAGCTTGCTTCCCGCTCGGGCTGGCGAGGTCATTCGCCCGTATTTTCTCGCGCGTTCCGAGCGGATCAGTGCCACCAGCGCCTTCGCGACCATCATCCTCGAACGTCTGCTCGACACGTTGACCGTCCTCGTGCTGCTCGCGGCCTATGTCTTCGTGTTCGGCCGAGATCTCGGGGCAGCCAACCCGATGGCGTTTTCCGCCATGAAGTGGGCGGGTGGACTTGCCGCCGCCGGCTCGCTGGTCGCGTTGGCCGTTCTCTTCGTCGCCGCCGGTGATCCAGCCCGCGTCGGCCGCACGCTGGCGCGGCTCGCGCAGGTGCTGCCGTCGGCACTCGCCGGTCTCGTGGCGCAGGTGGCTGAAAAATTCGCCACCGGACTTGGCATCGTCCGGCGCCCCGGGCGGCTCATTGTCGCGCTGCTGCTGTCGCTGCCGCTCTGGTTCTGCATCGCGACCGGCATCTGGGCCGCCATGCAGGC
>JBKPSC010000320.1:0-16790 GCA_046734915.1 Acidobacteriota bacterium
CGCCGCTAGTTGAACGACTCGTGGGTCGAGAGCCGAGGTGATCGTGCCGAAGCTGGCCGGCCCGAGCTGCGCCGCCGGCGCGCCAAAATTTGCGGTGTTCAGCAGGTTGAACACCTCCAGACGCAGCTCGATCGCGCGCTCACGACCGAACCCGACGCGACGCATCACGGCGAGATCCATGTCCTTGTAGGTTGGTCCGCGCACCGGATTGCGTGAGGCGGATCCGATCGTGAACTGATTGGCCGTGGCGAAGGCGGCGGTGTTGAACCAGCGAGCGGGTGTCCGCTCGTCAGCGGGCAGCGTCGGATCGCCGACGAGATTCGGCCGCTGGGTCGTGAAGCCGGCGTACCCGAGCGAGTTCGCCTGTGTCACCGCGACCGGCACGCCGGACTGCAGCGTCATGAACGTCGCCACGCTCCAGTCGTTCGCCAGCGCGCCGAGGACGCCACTGGGGTGCTTGGCCCGGCCCTCGCCCGCCGGAAGATCCCACACGGCCTGGGCCGCGAAGTAATGCGGAATGTCGCCAGTCGAATAGTCGCGGTCGCGCTCCAAATTGTGGCTGTCGGCGATAGTGGCGGTCGCGAGCGGTCCAGTCAGAATGGATGCGTCGAACACCGACGAGGCGATGTCGGTCAGCTTCGAGCGGGTATAGGCCGCCGAGTAGCTCAGGCCGCGCGACAGCCGCTGACGAATGCTGAACGCGACACCCTGGTAGTTCGTCGTGCCGACATTGTTCCGGTAGTAGCTGACCGCCGTGTAGTCCGGAAAGGGTTTCATCAGCTGCGCCTTCGTGATCATCGGATCGCCGATCGAGGACGAACGGGGAATGATGCCGAAATACGGGTTGGACACCCTGTCGAGGAGCGTCGGCCCGATCGCGAGCTGTTCCTCCGTCAACTGATTGATGTTGCTGTCCGGGATGCCGATGTTCGTGATCTTCGAGCCGAGGTACGAGACTTCTATGGCCGTGTTCGTTGTCAACTCGCGCTGGACCGAGACATTCCACTGTTGCACGTACCCCGACCCCAGCCCCGCGTCGACGGTGAACACGCCTTGTCCCAGGCCGGCGGTTGGCGTCGCACTGACTGGTGTGACCGTCGGTCCCCTCGCCAGCACGAACGCCGGTGTGATGTTGTCGAGGGTCCGCTGTGTGACTTCCTGCAGGAACGGAAAGTTCGGCGTCGTGAAGGGGGTCGTAATCCCCGCCATCTCGATCCAGACGAGCCCATACCCCGAGCTGACGATGGTCTTGTCCGTCAGGCGATAGACGGCGCCGAAGCGCGGGCCAAAGTTGTCCTTCTTGAGCGGTCGCACCGGATCCGTCCCCGGATACTCGAGCTGTCGTGTGTCCACGTTGAACACGGCGGTCTGACCGTTGATCTCAGTGGATGGGAAATTCAGCGTGTAACGCAGCCCGGGATTGATCGTCAGACGCTCGGTTACTTTCCAATCGTCCTGAATGAAGTACTCCTGAATGTGGGCGCGTTCCTGAATCTCGGTCTGCTGGAGGTCGATGCCGAAGTTCTGCACCTGTCCGAGCAGGAAACTCGCGAACGAGTTGCCCGTGTTCGCGACGCCTGGCAAATCGCTGCCGACGGTGCTGAAGGTGAACGATCCCGTCGGCCGTGGAGGCTGAATCACGTCGAGCCGTTCCCAACGCCAGTCGAACCCCATTTTCATGGTGTGACGACCCTTCAGCCAGGTCAGCGAACCGGCGATTTCGGTGACGCTGGTGCTGAAGTCCGAAGCGGTGTTCATCGGGGATCCGAGTTGCTGATAGCCGTTCGGCGCGAAGATCGGCAATGTGTTCGGAAACTGTGCATTCGACGGGATACCTGGAATGTTCAGTGCGGCTCCCGCAGACGAAGCCAATTCCGCGGCGCTCCGCTGGACGGACCGCCGCGTGTCTCCGATGCGCAGTTCGTTCAGCATGTTCGTCGAAAAGGTGTGCTGATAATTCGACGCGAAGGCCCATGCTCTCGTGTCTTGCGGACCGACGGCCACGCTGCCGGCCGGAATGGTCCCGCTCCCGTCCGGAAAGGCCGTCACCGGCACCGCGTGACCACGGAAAAACGTCAACCGTCCAAATGCCTGATCCCGGCCGGTCGCAAACTTGTGATCGAGGCGCACATCACCCTGATCCTGATTGTCGAGTTCATTGGCCGTCCGACTGTAGTTGTTCGCCGTCGCGGTGTTAGTTGGCAGCGGGTAGCGTTCGAGAAGCGCCAGCGCGACGGGGTCCATGGCGCTTCTCGGAATGGTGTTGTTCTGAAACTGCTGACGGGTATTTCCCACCGTCGTCGTTGGATCGTAGATGTTCTGGCGGAAGACGCCTGAACGTTCGGCGAGCGTTGGGACGTTCGAGGTCACCGTGCGGCCGATGCTCTGTCGCTGGCCCTGATAGTCGACGAAGAAGAAGGTCCGGTCCTTCACCAGTGGGCCGCCGAGCATGCCGCCGTACTGATTGCGGCGATAGTCCGGTTTCACCGGATTGCTCGCCTGGAAGTAGTTCCTGGCGTTCAGGTGCTCGTTGCGAAAGAACTCGAACACGTTGCCATGATAGGCATTCGTGCCCGATTTGGTCGTGAGATTGACCACGCCGCCATTGAACCGGCCGAACTCGGCCGGCGGGCTGTTGCTCTCGATCTTGAACTCCTGGATGGCGTCGATCACCGGGTAGTACGCGACCTGCCCCGGCTCCGGCTGCAGCACGGAGATGCCGTCGAAGAGATACTCGTTCGTACGCGGCCGCCCGCCGTTGATGCGCGGCAGAACGGAATTGGGCGGCAGGGCGACGCCCGGAGCGATCGCCGCGAGCATGATGAACAGACGGCCGTTCAGCGGCAACTGCACGACCTGCTCGTTCTCGACGACGGTTCCAAGGCTCGCGGTTTCACCCCGGACGATCGGTGCGTCACCAACGACTGTCACCTGTTCTCGAACGTCGCCGACGCTGAGGTCGAGATCGATTCGCGCTTTTTCGCCAGTCGCGAGACGGATGCCCTCGCGCCGCAGGGGTTTGAACCCGGCAAGATCGACGTCGAGACGGTAGTCGCCGGGCGCCAGGCTCGCGGCGGTGTAGATGCCATCGCTGGTGGAAACGGTCACACGCTGAAGATTGGTCCGCGTTTCGGTGACGGTAATGGTCGCGCCGGGTACGGCCGCTCCGTCCTGATCTTTCACGCGGCCGGTGATCTCGCCCGCGCCCGCTTGCGCAGCGGCTGGCAACACGTTCGCGGACCACGCGCACGCAATTGCCAGGCAGATTGCAGGCAATCCCTTTCGAGTCATCCGATAGGTGTCCCTGTCAAGTTCGAACCCAGGCGGACACTCTATATCGGATTGATATCGTTACTCAAATCGTCTTAATACGGCTTGAACAGTTTGGGTGGAAGGCGCTCCGGCCGGTCCCTTCATCGTCCCGCCAGCTCCCGCCATCCCGCGAGCATCTCCTCGATGATCAGGGAAGTCTCCTGGCGCAGCCGACCCTCGAGTCGGACAAGCGATGACAGATCCTGTTGCCGGATGGAGATGACCTTACCCGCACCCAGCTGCGCGCCGGAATCGAACGCGATGTCGGCCAGGTCCTCGACGGAGCGGAGATCGTTGAGCTGAACCTCGCGGTACGACGCGTCCCAACTCGAGATCCACCAATCCAGCCAGTGTTCCGCACGGTCCGCAGCCGCGGAAATCAGCAGCGTGGGTCCGATGGCGAGGATGTCGTGTTTCAACCGACCAAGCTGTCGGGTTCCATCGATCACGCGAACCGCCTGGCGAGTCGTGGAATCCTCGAGGCATGCGAGACCATCGAGATTGGCGACTTCTTTGGCCTCCAGAAGCTCGTCGTCCTCCGGATCGGTCGTTGGGCCCTGCACGCGAACAAGGACCTTCCTGGCTGTGGCGCTGCCGACGCCGATCCGCAGCCACCCGGCACGGATGACGTCAAAATAGCCAGGCGGAAGGTCCGAACGCTCGCGGCGTACCAAACCGTCCACGGCCGCCATTCCCACGACGACCGACTTCAATGTTGCCGGCTCCATCGGTTGCATCTGCTGATCGCCCCACGCGAGGTAGGACGCCCGGGTGGATGGCGCCAGCTGCCGCAGGTGTCCGACGATGCCGGGCTCGGGAGGATGATAGTCTGGCTCAGACAGACCCCGACGGTAGCCCTCCATGAAACGCGTCCACAGTGCATCACGATCGCGCGTCCAGCCGCGCTGACGGGCTGCGAGATCGATGGACCCCAAGAACCGGACGATATCGACGTACGCCGGGCCGCGCGTGGAGTCGTCGAAGTCGTCGAGTCCCCACGCGTCCCTGGTCACCGCGAACTGCTCCACGTGCGCGTCGCCATGGAGACGCACCATCGTTGGGTCGGCCACGTCGGCGAAGGCCGCGCAGACGCGCGCGGTCCAGGCGCGGTTGACGAAGCGAAAGTAGGTAAAAGCATCGGCGCGCAGCCGATCGACCAGCTCGGCCGGTACGCCGGAAAGGGCTTCCGGAAATGGTCTGAGCGGGCGCTGGGCAGACAGCGGCGCCGTGAGAACGGCGCAGAGGGTCGCGAACACAAGGGGGCCTGTGATCCGACAGCCTTGTGGAAGGCGACGCATGCTGACTCCTCTTTTTGCCTGCCGCGTGATTCTACTGTAGGACTCTCGCAGAAGCGGCAGCAGTAAAATCAACGACTTACGAGCGACGTGCAGTCGATCGCCGCTGACTGGCCTTGTCGGCATTGAATGCTCGAGGCGCTCACAACGCGTTGAACGACGGAGCCAAAATGACAATAGGAGCCACGCCAGCGCGAATAGACGCGTTACCCGCGGAGGGTGATTTTTCGATCGTCGTAGGCGGCCCGCTGTTTCAGGCGTTCCGCCGCGCTCGCCTCGCCGGCGACGGCCTCCAACTGGTTCGCCGGCGAATCATGGTCATCGCAACCCTCGCCTGGGTTCCGCTGTTAGCACTGTCGGCGGCCGACGGTAAGGCCTGGGGAGATGCGGTTGCCGTCCCATTCCTGCGCGATATCGATGCGCACGCCCGCTTCCTGATCGCGTTGCCGCTCCTGATTGTCGCCGAAATCGTCGTCCATCGGCGCATGCGGCCGATCGTCGGGCAGTTCCTGACGCTGGGCCTCGTGCGCGATGGCGCCCGCAAGCATTTCGACCGAGCGATCGAGGGCGCGATGCGGCTGCGCAATTCGGTGCTTGCCGAGGTGACCTTGATTGCGATCGTCTATATCGTAGGAATACTGATCGTGTGGCGTTACTACGTCGCGCTGGGCGCCGCGACGTGGTACGCGGCGCCCGCCGGCGACGGCCGCCGACACCTGTATCTCGCCGGATGGTGGTACTTCCTCGTCAGCCTGCCGATGTTTCAATTCCTGCTGCTGCGCTGGTATTTTCGTCTGTTCATCTGGGCACGGTTCCTCTGGCAGGTGTCGCGCATCGACGTCACCTACGCGCCGATGCACCCAGACCGACTCGGAGGCCTGGGGTTCCTGTCGCGCCTCGGTTACGCGTTCGCGCCATTGCTGATTGCCCAGGGGACGCTGCTCGCGGGCATGTTAGCCAATCGCATCTTTTACGAGGGCGCCAGGCTCACGGACTTCAGGCTCGAGATCTTCGTGTTCGTCGCGATTATGGTTGCGGTCGTGATCGCTCCACTGTTCGTTTTCGTCGAGCCGCTGTCGCGCGCGCGGCGCACCGGGCTGCGCGAGTACAGTCACATTGCCAAACGACACCTCGACGAGTTCGAGGCCAAGTGGCTGCATGGCGGCGCGGACGAGGGCGAGCTTCTGGTCGGAAACCCAGACGTCTCGTCTCTGACGGACATGAGCAGCAGTTTTGACGTGGTGCGGGAAATGCGCCTGGTGCCGATCACGCGGGACCTCGTGATTCAGCTCGTCGTGGTGACGCTCCTGCCGCTTGCGCCGTTGCTGCTGACGATGATTTCGGTCGAGGAGCTGCTGGGACAATTCGTGAGGATCGTGTTCTGACAGGTTCATGAGCTCGCTAGAAGCGATACCTGACGCCGAACATGACCGGAACCGACCAGCGTGAGCTCTCGCTGTTGATATCCCTCAAGCCTTCTTCGACCAGCCAGTCGACATCCGACAGTCCGCCCAGGAAGCGCAACTGCAATTCACCCATCACTTCGACGGGGCCGACGCCGACCAGGACACCGCCGGTAGGGCCAAAACTGAAGGCCCAGGACTTCTCGAAGAACTTGCCGTCCTGTGCCGCGAGACCAGGCGTGGCCGACGCCGGCACACCGACGAACGTACCGCGAATGTCCTGATGCCGGTTGATACCCACGAGATAACCCGCGTACGGTGTGAAGCGCGCGCGCGAGAAGAACCACCGCTGGCCCCCTTCCAGGCCCCAATATTTGTACGGCGTGAAGTCGACGGTCAGTTTGGTGGCCGGCTGCGTGGCCACGCTGCCAATAGTGGCTCGCTCGGCATCGCTTTTGGAGTAGACGAAGAAGTTGAAGACCGCCTCCGAGCGTGGCGAGGTGCGATATCCACCGCCGATCTTGAACAGCCCCATCCGGCCGTAGACATCCTCGAATGAAGTTCGCGTGAGGTAGATGGCTGTCCCGCCGGTCGTTCTCCCTATCGCATTCTCGATCATCTTTCCCGAGAAGGAATTGTCCCAGCCCCACAGGACTGAAACCGTGAAGCGGTGCCGGAATGTGTTGTCGTCTCGCGCGACGGTGATTTGCGTGGCGGAGGTCCACGTGACGTCAACGCGGTCGCCGGGTTTGAGTCCGGTCAAGATGCTCGCGTCGGTCGAGTCCAGCAGGCGGCGCGTGTAACTCGCGCCGCCTGGCCCGTTGAATGCCACGACACGATTGGTCGGATCCCATCCGGTCAGCGTGACCGTCACGATCCTTTGAGTGGCGCGGGTGGCGCCAGGCAGATCACCCGGCGTCGGTGTCGTCGTCGGAGGAATCGTGCGATCGACCGGCGGTTCATCGGCAGGCTTGAGGCGTATGCTCACGCGATCGAAGTAGGTGACGGTGATGACATCGCCGAACCGTACCTCTTCGAAGCGCTTGGCATCAGGCGGGGCGTCAACCGTGATGAGCGTTCCCTGATCGCCACGGACGGTGACCGTCCGCAGCGCGCGGTCGATGCCGGTCACTGTGCCACGCACCGTGATCTCTTCCCGGGTTGCCTCTCTGGTCTGCGCACTCGAGAAGGGCGAGATCAGAGTCAGCACCGCGAATGCGAACAATGCAGACGGACAAAGCCTGAACATGACACCTCCGAGGGGTGGAACAAGGGTTCCGGTCACTGGTACTTTACGATAGGCACGCGCTTACAGCTTCGGACCAGTAGAAGCGAACTGTATCCAGAACTGGTCGGACAAAGGTTGGAATGAAGGACAGCAGCAAGCGACTGCGATGGTTCGGCCCTGCCGCGATCCTGCTATCCGTCTGCGTCGCCGTGCCGGTGCGGGCCCAGGACCACGGTCTGGAACCGCTGCTCTTTGCGGGGCGAGCTGACACGAGCACCACGTCGGACGTGAAAGCCCAGACCGTCACGCTCTACCGTTTCCCGTTGGCGTTTCACCTGCGCGACGTCGACACGCACGCATGGGGGCTGAGGATCACGTTTCCCGTGTCGATGAGTTCCGTACGCCTCGAAGGCGTGTCGAGTTTCGGCAGTTTCGTCCGGAAGCTGGGCATCGCTGCGGTTGCTCCCGGCCTCGAACTGGAAATCCCCGTCGGCGGACGCATGCTGATACGTCCCTTCGGCGAGGTGGGAATCGGCAAGAGCCGAGACTCACAGGTCGAAACGATCTACGGAGTGGGCGTGCGGGCCCGGACGTTCCAAGACGTCAAGCGCCTTCACCTGACTTACGGGGGCGCAGTGGCCGGCCGAAAGACGCCTGCGCTCGTCGGGACCTACGAGCGGTACGCCAGCTTCGAGGCGGGCATTGATGCGCAGGTGCCACTGGGCTTCTCACTGGCCAAGAAGCCCGCGCGCGGCGGAATCTACACGATCGGCCGCGCCTTCAACGGCCTCGAGCTTCAGCGCGACCGCCAGCCGCCCTTCGTCCTGCGGCGACAGCTCGAGACCGGTGTGAGTTTCTCGACCGAGCCTGACCTCCGCGTCTGGAAGGTTCCTCTGTCGTGGCTGGCCGCTGGATACCAGTTCGGCCACATCGTGTCGGGTGTGCGGATCTACGCGGTGTTTCCGTTCTGATGACGGGCGCACTTCGTGTGTGGGCTCGGCAGCGTGTCATATTCGCGGCGCTCGTTCTGGCGTGCCTGGCTGGCTGCGCCACCGCCAGGAACTACGACGATCCGGCCGGCCCCATCCTCACCGGATCCACGACGTCACCGCCTCGGCCATCGATCGAGCTACGAGTCGTCACCTTCAACATCGCGTTCGCGAGACATGTCGATCGCGCGGCCGACCTGCTGAATCGGCCCGGCCCGCTCAAGGATGCGGACGTGCTGCTGCTGCAGGAGATGGACGGACCAGGTACCGAGTCGTTAGCGGCCGCGCTCTCGATGAACCACGTCTACGTGCCTGCCGCCATTCACCCATCGTCGCGCCGGGATTTTGGCGTGGCCATCCTGTCGCCGTGGCCGATCGAGGACGCCGGCAAGGTGCTGCTGCCGCATCCGCACCGATTCCGCAAGATGCGCCGGACCGCTGCTGTCGCGACGATCCGTGCGCCGTCCGGAGCCGTGCGCGTCGTCGCCGTACATTTCGAAACGCCATTCGGCGCGTCCGGAGCCGCCCGGCGTGACCAGGCGCGTGCGGTTGCGGCCGAAACCGCGACGTGGGCTGGTCCGGTCGTGATCGCCGGCGACTTCAACGGCACGGCCGGCGCACGCGAACTGGAGAGTCTGGGGTTCACGTGGCTGACTCGCGAGGTTCACAACACCACCGGTGTGTTCGATTTCGATCACATCCTGGTCCGCGGGCTGTGCCCGACGAGCCGGCGGCCGGCGGCTAAGGCTCCCGACGCGACGAATGCCAGCGATCACGTGCCGGTATGGACGACGTTGCTGCCCTGCCCGACCTCGGATTGACGGAGCCGATCTGAGGTCGCCGCTCAGTTGCAGTTCCTGAGCTTCGATTTCTTTCAAGACGGTCCACCTCACAATCAGGAAGAATGACTCGAGCCGCCATTTGGAAAGGAGACACGCCGCCATGACGCACGACGCGACCTCGCACGAGCCAGCAGCACACGCTTTCGTCAAGGGCGTTCACGGCATTCGATACCAGGTAAGGGATGTCGCGCGATCGCTGGCGTTCTACACGCGACACCTGGCGTTCAAGCTCGAACACCAGCAACTGCCTGCGTTTGCAAGCATCTCTCTTGGCGATGCGCGGATTCTGCTCAGCGGTCCCGGCGCCTCCGGCTCGCGGCCAATGCCGAGCGGACAGCAGCAGGAGCCGGGCGGGTGGAATCGAGTGGTGCTGAAGGTCGCGGATCTCCCAGGACTCATCGCTGAGTTGAAGAAGGCAGGACTTCGTTTCCGCAACGAGATGGAGACCGGTCCCGGTGGCCGCCAAATCCAAATCGAGGATCCCGACGGGAATCCGCTCGAATTATTCGAACCGGCACGCTGACCCTCAACGGAAAGCTGATACCAAAGTCCCATGGACGATTGCATTCTGGGCGGGCATGCTTCGGAGTGCGGCCTGGACGCACGGTCGCGGAGGTAGAGAACGTGTCCCAGGAGTTCGACGTCGTGTGCCTGGGTGGTGGCGTCGCTGGAGAAGCGATCGCGGCGGGTTTGCACGACAGCGGGTTGACGCTCGCGGTCGTCGAGCGTGAGCTGGTCGGCGGTGAGTGCCCGTACTGGGGCTGCGTGCCGTCCAAGACCTTGCTTCGTTCAGGCGAAACGCTGAGCGAGGCCGATCGCGCTCGCTTGCTGGCCGCCTCACGCGTGGAATGGAGCGTCGACTTCCCCAAGGTCTCAAACCGCGTGCTGTGGATGGCACGCAACCTCGACGACAGCCGGCCTGCCGCCGCTCTGGAGGCCACAGGCGCCAGACTGATTCGAGGCGAAGGCACACTGACGGACCTCCGCACGGTTGCGGTCGGCAGCGAGCGGCTCGTCGCGCGCCGCGCCGTGGTGATCGCCAACGGCAGCACGGCGGCGATCCCGCCCATCCCCGGCCTGCATAGCGTCGAGTTCTGGACCAATCGTCAGGCGGCGATCCCGCGGGAGCTGCCAGATTCGCTGGCAATCCTCGGCGGCGGCGCCATCGGCGTCGAGTTGGGTCAGGCGTTCGCTCGCCTCGGCTCCAAGGTGACCGTCATCGAAGCCGGATCGACGTTCCTTGGGCACGAGGAACCGGAGGTTGGAGCCGCGCTGCGGCCGCACCTGGAAGCGGACGGCATCACTCTGACGATTGGGGACCCTTGCGTCGGCGTCGAGAAACAATCCGTGCAGCCATCGACCCAACCCTCGGCCGTCACCATTCACCTGAAGTCCGGAGCGACAGTGTCGGCCCAGCGGTTGCTGGTAGCGACGGGCCGCCGCGCAAACGCGGAAGCGTGGCGTGCAGCCGGTCTCCCGCAGACCGAGCGCGGCTGGTTGAAGGTGGACCCGGCGACCCTCGAAGCACAGCCCGGCATCTTCGGCGCCGGTGACGTCACTGGAATCGGCGGGTTCACCCACCTCGCTTACTACCACGGGCAGATCGTGGCGCGACGGCTGCGAGGCGCGGATGCGAAGGCCGATCACACGGCGGTCCCTCGCGTGACCTTCACCGATCCAGAAATCGCTTCAGTCGGACTCTCAGAAGCTGCGGCACGCGCGAAAGGCCTCGACGTCGTCGTGGCGACGGCCGATCCGGCTGAGACCGCGCGAGGCTACATCCATGATTTTCACCAGGGCGCGATCAAACTCGTCGGCGATCGCCGCCGCGGCGTGCTGATCGGCGCGACCCTGGTCACTCCACGCGCCGGCGAGATCCTGGGCGAGCTCGTGCTGGCAATCAAGCTCGGCAGTCCGCTGGAGACGCTCGCCGACGTCATCCATCCGTTCCCAGCGTTCAACCGGGTGCTTGGGGCAAGCCTGGAGGAACTCGCCAAGAGGGCGGCGACCGACGCACGACCCTGACGCTATTACCCACCAACTTTACGGAGGTCGGCATGAGCAGCACACAGACGAGCAATGAGAGCGCCACCCACATCCCGAGCGCTGCGACCGTTGATCTGAAGCTCGAGGTCGTGGTGATCCCGGTCGCCGACGTCGATCGGTCCAAGCGGTTTTACGAGGGCCTGGGCTGGCGGCTGGACGGCGATTTTCGCGGCGCCGACAACTGGCGAGGCGTGCAAATGACACCTCCCGGCTCGCCGTGCTCCATCCATTTCGGCAAAGGCATCACGACGGCAACGCCGGGGTCAGTCAAGAATCTGTACCTCGTGGTGTCTGATATGGAATCCGCGCGCAAGGAACTTGTCGCACGCGGCGCCACTGTGAGTGAGCCGTTCCATTTCAGCGGATTCGGTGAACCGCCTGTCTCAGGTCCCGAGCCCAACGGCAGCTCTTACGGCACCTATGCCACGTTCAGCGATCCGGACGGCAACAGTTGGCTGCTGCAGGAGGTCAAAACACGGCTTCCCGGACGAGGACTCAGCTGGGACCTCGCGACGCTGACCGAGCTGCTGCGAGAGGCGGAGCAGCGCCACGGCGCGTACGAGCCCACCGCGCCGAAGCACCACTGGTCGGACTGGTACGCCGCCTACATCGTCGCGCGCGAGCAGGGGTGGACTCCGGAGGAAGCCGTCAAGGACGGCGCACTCAACGTGGAAGCCGTCCACCGATGAGGGCCGACATCGTTCCGGGCGCCGTCTTTCCCGACTACGAGCTGTCGGACCACCGCGTCGCACGCCGCAAGCTCTCGGAGTTGCAGGCCGGCGATCCGCTGGTGCTGGTGCTCGCGCGCGGGGGTTTCTGTCCAAAGGATAGACGGCAACACGAAGGGCTCGTGCAACTGCATCGTGAGATGCAGGTCGGCTACTGCCGCCTCGTGACCATCTCGACCGACAATCTACTCGAGACGAACGAGTTCCGCTCCGGCGTTGGCGCCCACTGGACGTTTCTCTCGGATCCCGGGCGCAAGTTGCAGAAGGATCTCGACATCGCGGAGTACACCGACCCGCAGCACAATCCGATGATCCCGCACACGCTGGTGCTCGAGCCCGGCCTGCGTGTCTACAAGATCTACAACGGCTACTGGTTTTTCGGCCGGCCGACCGTGGAGGAGCTGCGCCTCGATCTGCGCGCCGTGCTGCAGCGCTGCCGTCCCGATTGGGACATCAGCAGCGCGGAGCAGCGGACCGCCTGGGCGAACGGCGACAAGGCGAACTTCTATCCGTACGGAAGAACGCAGGCGCAGACTATTGCTGAACGGGAATAGGTCTTAGGTCTTACGTCTTACGGCTCAGGGCCCACGGCTTAAGGCTCACGCTAACGGCTCAAGGGCTCATGGCTCATTGGGAAAGCCCGGCCTAAGACTTGAGACCTAAGACTTAAGACGACTCCTTCCCTTGACCCACGCGGCTGCCGCTGCATTTAGAATCAGTAAACACAAGCATGCCAGCGCTCGCAGCCAGCATCGCGCTGGCGCCATTCGAGAACCTCTCTGGAGATCCGGCGCAGGATGTCCTCGCGCGCGGGTTCGTCGAAGACGTTGCCTCAGTGCTCTCGCGCTTCGGCACGCTCGAAGTCGTCTACCCCCGGGCCGTGCTGGCGGCACCTGCGAGCGGCACGGGAGTGACGAATGTGCTGCTACGCGGCAGCGTCCGCCGCTCCGAAGACGTGATTCGAATAGCCGTCCAACTGCTCGATCCTCGCAACGGGCGCCAGATCTGGGCGGACCGATACGATGTCACCGCCGGCAACCTCTTCGCGGTTCAGGATCAAATCGCCGGACGAGTCGCCAGCGCGCTCGCGATCGGCGTCGATCGAAGACGGCTCGAGGCGGCGCACAAGACACCCCTGTCGAGCCTCGAGACCTACGATTGCTGGCTGCGTGGCTTCGATTGCCTGCAGAAGGGCACGGTCGAGGCTGACGCGGAGGCGCGGCGCTTTTTCGAGCGCGCGCTCGAATCGGACCCAACATACGCTCGCGCCTACGCCGGCCTGTCGCTGTCGCACTTCAACGAATGGAGCTGCCAGGCCTGGCAGAAGTGGGACGAGACGGAACGTCTCGCGTACGAATACGCCCATCGGGCTGTGCAACTCGACGACGGCGACGCCATCGTGCAGGTTGTGCTTGGTCGCATTCTCTTGTATCGCCGGCTATTCGATGAGGCCATCTATCGAGTCGACCGTGCGCTCAGCCTGAATCCGAACGACACCGATGTGCTCGTGCACGCGGGCATGTGCCGCGCCTACCTCGGTGACGGCGAATCCGCGTTGGAGCTGGCCAGCAAGGCGATGCGCCTCAATCCGGCGTATCCACCGTGGTACATCGCGCCAGCGGCGCTGGCGTTGTTCGTCCTCGGCCGGGACAAAGAAGTGATCGAGCTCGGCACGAAGGTGCCAGTGTCCATGTTCGTCGACGTGCCGGCTTTCCTCGCCGCGTCGCTTGGCCTGATGGGAGACAGAGACCGTGCCCGATCGTTTCTCGGGCGGTTTCTCGGCGCCTTTGCCGACCGCATCACCTATGGCCGCGTGCCGGAACCGGGCGAGCCGCTGCGCTGGCTGTTACATGTCAACCCGTTCCGGCGCGAAGCGGACATGAATCGGCTCGCGAGCGGTCTGCGGATCGCCGGCCTCGAGGACGACCCTGACGAGGGCCGGCCCGAGGCCGTCGCGAGACCAGTGCCACGAGATGCAGGCGTGGCGCGCTTCAGTCGCGAGGGAGGCGTGTGGACGCTGGCGTTTCAAGGCCAAGCGGTTCAACTGACGCACCAGAAAGGGTTCGGCGATCT
This sequence comes from Acidobacteriota bacterium, assembly GCA_046734915.1. Lineage (GTDB taxonomy): Bacteria > Acidobacteriota > Vicinamibacteria > Vicinamibacterales > CAVVIG01 > VFZL01. Next base: position 13,917 of record JBKPSC010000320.1, read on the forward strand.
CGCTCGGCTGCTGCAACGTCCCCGTGTCGAAATGCACTGCCTCGAACTGGCGGACCGGCCGGCCGAGCCGGTGGGGACCACGCCAGTGCTCGACGACCGGGCTCGACGGGAGGTTCAGGCACGAGCCCGTGAACTGCAGCGCGAGATAGACGAAGCCGATGCCGCTCACGATCTGGCGCGCGCCGAACGGGCGCGGGAGGAACTCGATCAGATCGTCGAGCTCGTGTCCGGAGCGCTCGGGCTTGGCGGACGATCCCGCGCGCTCGGCAGCGTGGCCGAACGCGCCCGTTCGGCCGTCACGTGGCGCATCCGCAATGGAATCAAGAAGATCAGCAAGGCTCATCCGCGCCTCGGACGTCATCTCGAGAACGCGGTTCGCACCGGCACGTTTTGCGTCTACGAGCCGGAAGCCCCGATTGAATGGGCTCTCTGACCCGCCTTCCAATGTGAGGCGCGGCCTTCCGTCCATTGGGTGCATCCGCGAGGTGACCCAATGCTGTGCACAGCCGTTCCAACCACCGAAGAAGCGCTGGACGCGCGACTCCTTCAGTCGACGATTCAGGCGCTCGAGCTCTTCGGGATCTACCTGGGCAAGGAGCTCGGGCTCTATGAGTCACTGAAGTCAGGCCAACGCGTCACGCCGCGCCAGCTTGCCAACGCCGCTGGCATCCACCCGCGCTACGCGCGCGAGTGGCTCGAGCAGCAGGCGGTTGCGGGGTTCATCAACGTCGCGCCGGCGTCGGTCAACGCCGTCGACGCCGACGAGCGCGAGTACTGGCTTCCTGCCGAGCACGTGAACGTGCTCGTGTCCGAAGACCATCCGGCCCACCTGGCTCCGCTGGCGCAAATGGTCGCCGGCGTCGGCGGCGCATTGCCACAGGTCGTCGCCGCCTACCGGACCGGGTCCGGTGTGCCATATCCGCAGTTCGGTGCGGCGTTTCGCAAGGGTCAGGCGGGCATCAATCGGCCGACGTTTCTTGACGATCTCGTGATTCGCTGGATTCCGGCGGCGCACGACATCCACACCGCCCTCACATCAGCGCGTCTGCGCGTCGCTGATGTGGGATGCGGAGCCGGCTGGTCCACGATCGCCATGGCCCGGGCGTTTCCCCTTGCGGTGGTCACGGGATTCGACGCGGACGACGCCTCAGTCGACGATGCCCGCGAGAACGCCGCCGCGCAAGGCGTGCGGGTCGATTTCGAGGTCCGCGACGCGGCGGCGCTGGCCGCGCACGGCCCGTTCGATCTGGTCCTCGTGCTGGAGGCGCTGCACGACATGGCTCGTCCCGAGGAGGTGCTGCATTCGCTCGGTCGGGCGTTGGCGAGCGGCGGCAGCGTGATCGTGGCGGACGAAAAAGTCGGCGAGCACTTTCACGCGCCGGCCGACGACCTCGAACGACTGATGTACGGCTGGAGCATCGTGCACTGCCTGCCGGTCTCGATGGCTGAACAACCATCGGCGGCTATTGGCACCGTGATTCGCGAAGAGACCGTGCGTGCCCTGGCGACCGGCGCCGGCTTGCCCCGGGTGGATGTCCTGCCGGTTGACGGCGGTTTCTTTCGGTTGTATCGCCTGCGCCCGCGCTGAAACGGGAACGGAGTTCGCCATGCAGAAGTTCGTGTCGCTCCCGACCGGCGTGCAGATGGAATACGTGGAAGCGGGGCCGGCCGACAGCGCCCCGGTCGTGTTCCTCCACGGCGTCACCGACTCGTGGCGCTCCTTCGAACGCGTGCTGCCGCTGCTGCCGCCGACGATTCGTGCGTTTGCCGTCTCGCAGCGCGGGCACGGCGATTCGAGCCGTCCCACGACCGGATATCGCTTCACCGACATGTCCGAGGATCTGCTCGCCTTCATGGACGCGATGCGCCTGCCGAAGGCGATGATCGCCGGACACTCCATGGGCGCGAGCGTGGCGCAGCGGTTCGTCGTCGACCACCCGGACCGGGTCTCGGGCCTCGTGCTGATGGGCGCGTTCTCTGATTTTGCCGATCGCGGGCTGGCCGACTTCGTGGCCTCGTCCATCATGCCGCTGACCGATCCGATCGCGCCGGCATTCGCGCGGGACTGGCAACGGAGCACGTTGGCGCAAGCGATGCCTGCCGACCACTTCGAGACGGTCGTCACCGAAACGCTCAAGGTGCCGGCGCGGGTGTGGCGCGAGGCATTCGGCGGCTTCCTCGCGACGCCTGACTTCACGAACGAGCTCACGAGGGTGTCGGTGCCCGCGTTGCTGATGTGGGGCGATCGTGACACGTACACGGATCGAGCCGCGCAGGACCGGCTGCTCGCGGCCATTCCCCATGCGCGGCTCATCGCCTACGAGGGCTTCGGCCACGCTCTTCACTGGGAGGATCCGGTGCGGGTGACGAAAGACCTCGAGGCATTCGCCCGGAACGTGGCGTGATCGTACGGCTGGGAGTTGTGGGATGGGCCGCCGAATTTCGTTATTTATTTCATCCACGCTGCCGCGATCACGACTAAGGTGTTTCGTGACCGCGCCCGACGTCGAGGAGGAACCGTGGCCACCCACAAGAAGGCTCAGAAACTCCGGTACACGCTGATCAGGGGGAGCTACTACATCCTTTATCCGGATTTGCCCAAAAACGGGCCACAACCGGATGGGGACACGATCAATTTCCTTCCGGATAACGAGGATCTGATCACGGAGCTCAAACGGTTCGCCAACCGGTCCCCCGAGCGGAAGCACCTTGGCACCTACAGCGTCCGGTTCTAGGGCATCGATGCCCTCGAGACACACTTCATGAACCGCCATCAGAAGCTGGATCAGGCGCGAGCAGCGCGTGATCGGATGCTCGCGCTCATGGGTTTTGGCGCCGTCGCCTTCTGGCCGGAGCTTCCGAACAACGTCAAGT
>JBKPSC010000321.1:0-14916 GCA_046734915.1 Acidobacteriota bacterium
ATCCGGACCTGGGCGATCGCGGGAATCCGCATCTGGTGGGCATGAAGCAGGATGACGATGCCGAAGAGTGCAGTGACAATGTCGCCGGCACCGGGAATCAGGCCGACGATGGCGTCCCAGCCGAATCGAATCGACGTTGCCGGCACGCGAAACGCTTCGTCCAGGCTGGTCTGCCACGATCGCAGCACCCTGAGACGGTCGGCGACGTCGGTCTTGGACGTCGGCATCATCCCGCCGCCCGGGTGCCTCTAGAAGCCCCACCGCACGAGCACCGCCCCGACCGTGAACCCGGCGCCGACCGAGGCGAGCAGGACCAGATCGCCTTTTTTCAGCCGGCCTGACGTGATGGCGTCATTGAGGGCAAGAGGGATCGTGGCCGCGGTGGTGTTGCCGAACCGTTCGATATTGATGATGACCTTCGACGGATCGACGCCGAGTTTGTCGGTCGCCGCCTGGATGATTCGCCGGTTGGCCTGGTGAGACACGAACAAGTCGAGATCCGAGGGCGACAGGCCATTTCTTTCGAGCACCCGCCGCGAAATTTCTTCGGTTTTGCGCACGGCGAACTTGAAGACCGTCTGACCGTCCTGCTTGACGTAGTGCAGGCGCTGATCGACGGTTTCGTGCGAAGGCGGACGGAGGCTGCCACCGGCCGGCATGCACAACGCCGGACCGCCGCTGCCGTCGATCTCATGCTCGAAGTCGAGGATCGCGCCTTCGTCTCCATCGGCTGCCGACACGACACACGCGCCGGCACCGTCGCCGAAGAGCACGCACGTCGCCCGATCTTTGTAGTCGATGATGCTCGACATGACATCGGCACCGACGACGAGCGCGTGATCATGAGCACCGCTGGCGACAATCTGGCTGGCAGTGGTCAGGGAATATGTAAAGGCGGAACAGGCGGCGCTCAGATCAAAGCCCCACGCCCGCCGCGCCCCGATCTTGTGCTGCACGAGACAGGCGGTACTCGGGAACATCATGTCGGGAGTCACGGTCCCGACGACGACGAAGCCGATGTCGTTTGGAGTCAGGCCGGCCTTCTCGATGGCGCGGACGGCCGCTTCCTTCCCGAGATCCGAAGTCGCGACGCCGGCGTCGACGACGTGCCGCTCTCGGATTCCGGTTCGCTGTAGAATCCACTCGTCGGTCGTATCGACCATCTTCTCGAGATCGGCGTTGGTCAGCAGTCTCGGTGGAACGTAGGTCGCCAGCGAACGAATCGTCGTCGGTCGGCCTCCGCAACGGGTGCTGGGTCTGGCTCCATCTGCGATCACCACAGTCGTGAGTCCCTCCCGGGCGCATCCAGCCCGAAATACCCGTAGGCGCGCGCCGTCGCCACGCGCCCGCGCGGAGTACGGTCCAGGAAGCCTTCCTGAATCAGGAAAGGTTCGTACATGTCTTCGATGGCGTCGCGTTCTTCGCTGATCGCGGCGGCCAGGCTGTTGACGCCGACCGGACCGCCACCGAACTTCTCGATGATGGTCCGGAGCAGCTTGCGATCGACCTCATCAAAGCCGAATTCGTCGACGTCGAGCAGCTTCAGAGCCGCCTCGGCGACGGCCAGCGTGACCGTGCCATCCGCACGAACCTGGGCGTAGTCGCGAACACGACGGAGCAGACGATTGGCGATGCGCGGCGTCCCGCGCGAGCGCCTGGCGATTTCGGTCGAGGCGCCGGCGTCGAGAGATACGGCGAGAATCCTGGCCGAGCGCCGCACGATCTCCTCGAGGTCGCCGGCACCATAGAACTCCAGACGGTGGACGATGCCGAACCGCGCGCGCAGAGGCGCCGTCAGCAGCCCGGCGCGCGTCGTAGCGCCAATGAGCGTGAATTTCTGCAACGGCACCTTCACCGACCTCGCGCTCGGCCCCTGTCCGATGACGATGTCCAGCTCGTAATCCTCGAGCGCTGGATACAGAATCTCCTCGATCGTCGGCGCCATCCGGTGAATTTCGTCGATGAAGAGCACTTCGCGATCGCCGAGGTTGGTCAGGATCGCCGCCAGGTCCCCCGGCTTTTCGAGCACCGGTCCCGAGGTCGAGCGGATGGTGGCGTTCATCTCATTGGCAATAACGTAGGCCAGGGTCGTCTTACCGAGCCCCGGCGGGCCGTACACCAGCACATGATCGAGGGCCTCGCCGCGCTGGCGGGCCGCGGCGATCGACACCTGCAGATTCTCGCGCACGCGATCCTGGCCGATGTAGTCATCGAGCGACCGCGGCCGCAGGCCGGCCTCGTATTGGGCGTCGTCGTCGCCGCGCGCTCCTGTGACCAGTCGATCGTCCGGCATGCGTGGTTACTTGGCGACTTCGCGGAGCGCCTGTCGCAGGTGCTGCTCGAAATCGCCACCGGCGTTACGGTTCAGCGACGCGTCGACAGCTTTTTCTGCGAGAGCGCGATGATACCCCAGGTTGATCAGCGCCGAGAGCAGGTCGTCCCGCTGCGAGGATGCCGGCACGGGCTCGCCGGCGGGCGTGGCGACGCCGACGCGCGGTAGACGATCCCTCAGCTCGACGACGAGCCGCTCGGCAGTCTTCTTGCCCACGCCGGGAATCGCCGTCAAGCGCGCGAGGTCAGCGTGCTCGATCGCGCGAATCAACTCAGGCGGCTCGATCCCGGAGAGCACCGCCAGCGCAACCTTCGGCCCGATCCCGCTCACCGCAATCAACCGCTCGAACAACTCCTGTTCGAGCCGGGTCGCGAAACCGTAAAGAGTCAGGGCGTCCTCGCGCACATGCGTGTGAATGCGCAGCGCGATGGGGGCTCCGGGCGCGCCCAATCCGTAGAACGTCGACAACGGAACGAAGACGTCGTAACCGACGCCTTCGACATCGACCACGATCCGGTTGGGGTGCTTCTCGAAGATTCGACCGCGAAGGTGAGCGATCACGGGCGTCGAGTCATCGCCCAGGCCGATAGTGCCGCCAGCTCGTGGCGCTTCGAGATCGACCGCCCGGCACCGCCGGGCGCGCCGGACTCTGCGAGTGGATATGGCAGATGGCCACGGCCAGCGCGTCCGCCGCATCGTGAGGAGTGGGCGGTGACGACAGCCCCAGTATCAATTTGATCATCGACTGGACCTGCTGCTTCTCGGCGCGGCCGTAGCCGACGACGGCTCTCTTGATTTCCGCCGGCGTATATTCGACGACGGGAACGCCGATTTCGACCGCCGCCAGCATGGCGACGCCGCGCGCGTGCCCGAGTCTGAGGGCACTGCGAACGTTGACGGCGTGAAACAGGTTTTCGATCGCAACGCAGTCCGGACGGCAGTCGCGCAGCAACCGCGTCAGCTGAGAGTGGATCGTCAGAAGCTTGTCGGGAAAGGCCGCCAGCGCTGGAGTCGTGATGGCGCCGCTCGTCACGAGGCGATGGCGCGATCCGTCGCTGTCGACGCACCCGAAGCCGGTGCGGTCCGAGCCCGGATCGATGCCAAAGACTTTCACGCGAGTGACGCCTCGATCTCCTTCTCTTCGATGTCGAAGTTCGACCAGACGTGCCGCACGTCATCGTGCTCGTCGAGGGCTTCCATCAGCTTGACCATCTGCTGGGCGTGCTTGCCTTCGAGCTTCACGTAATTCAGCGGCAGCATGGAGATTTCCGCTGCTTCGGGTTCGATGCCCAGACTCTTCACGGCCTCGAGCACGGCGTGGAACGCTTCCACCGACGACAACACTTCCCAGTTGTCCTCGTCGTCTCGAAGATCGTCACCGCCGGCATCGATGACGGCGCTCATCAGTGTGTCTTCGTCCGCCTTGCTCTTCGGGACGACGATGTAGCCCTTTTTGGTGAACATCCAGGCAACGGCATTGGTCTCGGCGAGGTTGCCCGCGTACTTCGTCAGCGTGTGGCGCAACTCGCCGACGGTGCGGTTCTTGTTGTCCGTCAGGACATCGATGATGACCGCCGCGCCGCCCGGTCCATAGCCCTCGTACTGCGCCTCTTCGTACGACACGCCCGGCTCTTCGCCGGTGCCCCGGCGAATGGCGCGCTTGATGTTGTCCGAAGGCATGTTGTTCGCCTTGGCCTCGGCAATGATCGTGCGCAACCTGGGATTCATGTCGGCATCACCGCCGCCCGCGCGCGCCGCCACCGTGAGTTCCTTGATCAGGCGGGTGAAAATCTTGCCGCGCTTGGCGTCGGCGGCGCCCTTCTTGTGCTTGATGGTGTGCCACTTGGAATGGCCGGACATGTGGAAACTCCAGAAAAATCAACGAGATGGGACGGAAAATCTTACACCTTTTCCGCCAGGATGATCCACACGTCGGCCCGTTCGTCCCAGGGCCGCCCGCGGTAGTCGCCCAGCACCGCCTTCACTCTGAACCCGGCGCTCGCCAGGCGTCGGGCCATGGTCCTGACTGGCACGGTTCGGAATGTCAGCGTGAAGGAATGTGTCGCGATCGTCCGCCCCTTCCGCACGCGATATTCCTGGATGAAGGTCGTCAGCCGCCGCCGCGGATCCTGCCGCACAGACTCAATCAGGGTGAAGTGCGTGCCCCGCGGCCCGCGGCCGCGCAGTTGCACCCGGTCTGTGTACTCCTTCCACTGCGGAACGTCAGGAACCAGGTCAAGGCCGAGCACGCCGCCCGGCGCGAGGACCTCGTGCGCCGATTCGAGCGCGGCCGCCAGGTCGCGATCACGAAGCAGCGACTGCAGCACGCCGTACGGGGCCAGCACCATGCCGAAGGTATTTCGCGGAAACGGCAGCGCGCGAATGTCGCCGCGAATGAGGCGTAGGCGAGGCCGTCGCGCGCGCCGACGACGAATCAGTACGGCGGCTCGTCGCGCGGCGTGGGCGAGCATGGGTCCAGATCGATCGATGCCGACGAGGGGTACGCCCGCCCTGATGAGCGGCAGCGAAATGCGGCCGGTGCCGCAGCCAAGCTCCAATACGCGTCCGCGGGCCTCGCTGGCGACGCGAGTCCAGAAGGCCACGTCACGCCGGCCGAGCGTCCTGGCGTTCTCCCAGTCGTAGAATGGCGCGTAATCGTCCCAGCCTTGCCAGCCTTGGGAGTGAGCTCCGGCCACGGGATCAGTCGGAGACCGCAAGCTCGCCGGGCACGATCGGACGCGTACGAGGCAGCCGTCCAAGTCTGGCCAGGTTGCTGACGAAGGTCAGAATGCCGACGAACACGGCCAGCTTGAGCATGTCGGACGGTCGATTCCGCGGCAGGATTTTCCACAGCAGCCAGAGCGTCGGCTGTGCCCAGCACACCGCCCAGACCGAGCCGTAGAAGTAGCGACGTTCGTGCCCTTCACCCTTGGTCGAGGCCTTCACGCGAGGAAGTTGACCTGATGCCCCCAGTAGCCAGATGAATCCGGCTATCGGAAAGTAGGCCACCCGATAAATCTGCTTGAGGTACCACTGACCGGTGACGATCGCCACGACCAGGCCCGTGATGTTCAACAGCGCGAATGTCACGACCTCACTCCACGCGAACGTGTAGCAGATGCGTCGGTACAGCGGATTGGGACGGTCCTCCGTGAAACGAATGATGTAGGGCCTCGGTTCGACTCCAGGCAGGCGTCCGCATAGACCGGCGATGCCCGTGCCAACCAGTACGGCGCCCAACCACAGCGCCATCCGGGCATCGAATCCGCGCTCGAACAGGTCGAACGTCAGCGGACCGGGCGCAATAAAGAAAACGAATATCCAGATCGGCCAGTGGCTGAATCGGTAATAGAGCTTGTTGCGGTCGCGAATCTTTCTCTGCGACGCGTACTCGACTGGAATCGTGAGGGCCAAAGTCTGCGCGCTGCTCTGGGGTGGTTGCTGCGAGTATACCGGCCGGACGGGAGTGGCGCCAATCCCTACTCAGCCGGCTCGGCGAGCCGCGACAATACGATGCCGGCCGCGACCGCAACGTTCAATGAGTCAATGGCGTCCACCACGGGAATTCTGACCCTCAGGTCAGCCAGCTCACAGGCGCCGACAGTGAGACCGGCACCCTCCGTTCCAAAGAGGAGCGCAATTCGCTGAGGCCGTCCGCGACCGACGAACTCGCCTATCGCCTGCGACGGCGCTCGCGGAGTGAGCGCCGCGACCACGAATCCAGCCTCGCGGAGCTGCTGGAGATCGGCCGGCCAGGCGGCGGCGCGTGCGTATGGCACGCTCAGAGTCGCGCCCATCGACGTCCGAATGGCCTTGCGATAAAGCGGGTCACAGCAGGTCGGGCTGAGGATGACGGCGTCAGCGCCGAAGGCCGCGGCGTTTCGAAAGATCCCGCCGACGTTGTCCGGATTGGCCACGCCTTCCAGGACGACCAGGGTGCGAGCCGCCGCCAGGACGGAGTCGACCGATCGAGGCTCAGGACGTTCGACCAGAGCCAGGCAACCGCGATGAATATTCAATCCGGTCAATCGCAACATTTCCTGAACGGCGCAGACGTAGACGGGCACAGACTCATCGAGGCGCTCGACGACGGCGGCCAACGCCGCCATGGCCGCGTCACTCAGCAGCATCGACTGGATCGTGTATCGACGCGCGGCAACCAGCCGCTCGACCACCAACCGCCCCTCGGCGACGAAGAGTCCGCGGCGGCACACGAGCTCGGGATCCGCGACCAGCGCGTAGTCACGAACACGCGGATCGTCGACCGTCACAGGCCGGATGATGCGGGCCATGAACGGACTGTATAACCTTCAGAACTGGCGGAAGGTCAGATTCAGTCGCCCGTCCAGACTCAACGCGCCGGGAGCCGTGCCTGGCTGAATGCGCGACACTCCGTGAAACCGGAGCCGGGATGGTCCTCCAAAGACGAACACATCGCCAGAACACAGGAGAATCGGCCTGATTTCGTCTCGCCGCCGAAGGCCTCCAAACAGGAAGCGCGCGGTGTCGCCGAGTGAGATCGAGACGACCGGCGTGCCGGCGGCGATCGTTTCCGGGCTCTCGTCCTTGTCCTGGTGCAGTCCCATCCGCCCTTCGCGATCGTAAAAATTGACGATGCAGATGTCAGGCTCGATGGTCATGCCGACACGGGACGCGAGGTCACGAACGATCGTGACAAATGCGTCCGGCAGCGGCGGCACCGTCAGCTGATCGTGATCAGAACGACTGGGTTCGTAGCGGTAGGTCAAGCCGTTCCAGTGCCGTCCGAGGCACAGCATCCGGACATGCATGCGCCCACCGCCCCGCACGACCGGCGTGTAGGCGGGCACCGGACCGTCGATGAGCGCGAGACACCGCGCGACCAGATCGCACTGGATGTCGAGCGGCAGTGCGTCGGGCAAGTGGAACGCGCCGGGCGCCAGCTCGATGGGGTCTTGCGTCCCGAAGAGACCCATGAAGGGTACGTTACCATTGCTCCCTCGCATGCCACGGCTGGGGATCCTCGGACCCGCGCTGCTCGTTGCCCTGGCGCTCGCCACACCAGCCTCTGCCCATTCGGCGCCGTTCACCTATCTCGACCTTCGCATCGAAGCTGCCAGCATCGAGCTGACGCTCGTAGCCCACACCTTTGACGTCGGACACGACGTGAACGTCGATCCTCCCGATCGGGTGTTGGAGGAGGCTGTCCTGCGCGCTAAGGGACCGGAGTTCGTGGCCCTCATGGCCGAGCGGCTGCGTCTGGCGGCCGATGGACAGGCACTGGAGATCGGCTCGTGGTCCACGGCCGAAGCGCTGCCCGATCGCCAATCGATTCAGGTGCGAGCGCGGGCGAGTCTCCCGTCGACGCCGGCCGTCATCCGGGTAACAGCTCGACTGTTTCCTTATGACCCCGCGCACCAGACGTTTGTGAACTTCTATGAGCGGGATGAGATCACCGTGCAGACGATTCTGGACGTGAGCCGCGCGGAGTTCACTTACTACACCGGCACAGCCAGGGGAATCTGGTCGGTCGTGCGCACGCTCGCCGGCGCCGGCCTCACGCATATCCTCGCCGGTCCCGACCACCTGCTGATGCTGTTGGGACTGCTCTTGATCGGAACCACCCGCAAGACCATGATGGTCATCGCGACCGCCTTCACGATCGGACACATCCTGTCGGTCGGGCTGGGCGTTTTGAATGTTGCGAATCCGCCGTCGCGACTCGTCGAACCGGCTATCGCATTGAGCATCGTCTACGTCGGCGTCGACAATCTGATGGTCCACGGCGGCCGCGACATCCGGGCGTGGATTTCGTTCGCGTTCGGCGTCATTCATGGATTCGGCTTCGTGACAGTCTTGCGGGCGATGGATTTGCCGCGCTCGGCGCTGTTTTGGTCCATCGCTGCGTTCAACATCGGCGTCGAAGTGGGCCAGGTGGTCGCCGCGGTCATCATCGCCGCGGCGATCATGGCGCTGCGGTCCAGGAGTGAGGATGCCGGCAACCGTCTGGCGTTTGCCGGCTCGCTGGTGGTCATCGTGGCTGGCACGCTCTGGTTCTTTCAAAGGGTATTCTTCCCTGGGGCGATCGCTTAGCGCGCACCAGCGCGTCGAGCGCACGTTCGTCAATCGACAAGATCCGAAGGAAGGCAGGTTCCCATGCGGTGTCGTTGGGTGGTGACAGTAATCGGAGCGCTGCTCGTCAGCACGGGCCTGGCTCAGGTCGACGCACAACTGGCCAGCCGGCCGGCCGAAGAATGGATCAAGACCCTGGACTCGCCTCAGCGGATCCAGGGACTCAAGGTCGATGAGACGGTGGGCAAGCTCGGGCTGAAGCCCGGCGACGTCGTGGCCGATCTCGGGGCCGGAACGGGGGTATTCGAGGGCGCGCTGTCAGGCGCCGTCGGTCCGAAGGGCACCGTCTACGCCGTCGACATCGATCAGAAGCTGCTCGACGCCATAAACAAGAAGGCGGCTGATGCACACGTGGCCAACGTCAAGACCGTGCTGGGCAAGTTCACGGATCCGGCGCTCCCCGTGTCAAACGTCGACGTGGCGTTCATCAACGACGTCTTGCACCACATCGAGGACCGCGGCGCGTACTTGAAAAATCTTGCGCGTTATTTGAAGCCGTCGGGGCGTATCGCGGTCATCGACTTCTACCCCGAGCAGGGCGGCCACCGGAACCAGCCCGAGCTGCAGGTCAGCAAGGAGGCGGCCGCGGCACTGATGGCCGCGGCCGGTTTCAAACCCGTCGAAGAGATCCCGCTCTTCACGGACAAGTACTTCGTGATCTACGCGCGGCGCTAGCGTCGACACTCAGAGCTGGCGCTTCTTCGGCCGGGCGGTCGGCTCGGCCCGCCAGGGATCTTCAGGCCACGGGTGTCTGGGATAGCGGCCGCGCAGCTCGCGGCGGACCTCCGGATAGGTGCGCGTCCAGAAGCTTCGAAGGTCGCGCGTCATCTGCACGGGACGTCCGTTCGGAGCAAGGAGGGCCAGCAGCACCGGCTCCTGCCGTCGGCCGACGCGAGGCGTCTCTCCGAGACCGAACAACTCCTGGAGCTTGACAGCAGCAGAGACAGTCCCGTCTGCCGCATACTCGAGGGGAACCCGCCGTCCGCTCGGCAGCACGAGCGATTCTGGTGCGTCGCGGTCCAGCGCCCGTAACGCTGTTCGATCGACAGCGCTCGCAAGTTCCACATCGGCGAGGGCTCGCTGGCCGAGCGCCGCGCGCTTGACCAGCCCGGCCAGGTCCGGCTCATGGCCGGCAAACCGCAATCGGTTGAGCAGCATCGCATCGCGCTCGCTCGCCCCGCGCCTGCTCCAGGCTTCCGCGAGGAGTTCGGCCGCTGTGTCCATATCTGGGGCAATGGTGGTCTCACGCAGGGTGAGAGCGTCGTAGCAATCGACACGCGCCGCGCGGACGACACCATCAGCCTCGTCGAACCAGCAGCGAACGGTGCTGTGTGTTGATGAGAGCCAGTCGGGCTCGATGCGTGCGGCGATGCGAATTACGGGCTCCCGCGCGACTCGATGCTCGTGAGCGTTTCCGGGCGTAGTCGACCTGGAATCGCGGATGTCGACAGCGGCGATGAGGTCGGCGTCCAGGACGCCGCTCTCACGACCGAGCACGACACCAGTGCCCGTGGACAGCTTGAAGCGCGGTGAATTCTGCTCGCGACGTTGCCCGATGCGATCGGGGTAGCCGGCAAGCAGGCCTCGTCTGAACTCGGCTTCGCCCAGGGCCGTGCGGCGGCTCTGGCCGAACACCGCCGTCGTCAAACGCTCGATGTCTGACGCCATCTGCTTCACGTGGGCTGGCATTGACTCCCAGCGATCGATCGCCGAAAGCAGATCGGCGGTCGTCGACTGCATCATCGGCGCGAGATACAGACGTTCGGAGAGCAGCGCGCATGCCTGAACCATCGCCCAGGAGCCCTCCACCTCGACCAGCATCCTGGCGAGTCGCGGACTCAGCGACAGCCGATGCATCTGCCGGCCGACGTCGGTCAAGCGGGAGTCAACGACGGCCCCGAGACGCTGCAGGAGAGCCAGGGACGCGGCGATGGCCTCTGGGGAAGGCCTCTCGAACCACTCCAGTGTCACCGGATGGCCGCCCCACGCCAGGATGTCGAGCGCCGCTCCACCGAGATCCACGCGATGGATCTCCGCTTCGCGGTGCGGGGTCAGCCGGTCGCGCGCATCCCACAGCCGCACGACGCGCCCGCTCGACGTCCGGCCGGCACGGCCGGCGCGCTGATCCGCGGAATCCTGCGTGATGCGCTCGGTGGTCAGGCTGTCGATGCCCCTGGCAGGATCGTGCCTGACGACGCGCTGCAGCCCCGAGTCGACGACCGCTCGCACTCCTGGCACCGTGACCGATGTCTCGGCGATGTTGGTGGCCACGACGATTCTCGTGGTTCCCGCCGGAGATTCCTCGAGCGCCCGGTCCTGTTCAGCGGAGTCGAGCGAACCATGCAGCGGTAGCACCTCGATCGAGGACCCGCCGCGGAGAGATTCCAGTTCAGCCACAGTCCGTCGGATTTCCACCGCGCCCGGGAGAAAACACAACACGCCGCCACCGGCTTCCGCCGCCATTCGCATGGCTGCGCGAGCGACGGTTTCGCCGGGCGCGTGCTGACAGCTCAGTGGATATTGCCGGCTCGCGATCGAGACAATCGGGCACTCCTCGAGAAACCGCGAGACAGCCTCGGCATCGAGCGTGGCCGACATAATCGCAATCCGCAGATCGGGGCGGGCTCGCCACGATTGCATCGACAAGGCAAGCGCGAGATCCGCGTGCAAGCTGCGCTCGTGAAATTCGTCGATGACGATGGTGTTGAACTCGCTGAGGAAGGGATCGGACTGCAGTCGCGCCGTCAGGATGCCCTCGGTGACGACCAGCAGTTGCGTCGCAGGTGTGAACCGGCGCTCGAATCGGATCTGCCAGCCGATCTCGCGGCCCACGGTCCAGCCGCGCTCGTGGGCGATGCGGTTCGCGATCGCGCGAACCGCGACCCGGCGAGGCTGAAGCAGAATGACGCGACCGGCGTCGAGCAACGCGGGTGGAATGCGAGTTGTCTTCCCCGCTCCTGGAGGAGCGGTGATGGCGACAGCTCGATGCCGGCCCAAGGCGGTGCGAACGGCATCGATTGCCGAATCGACCGGGAGGGGGTCCACGTTCGAGTGCGAGTCAGGCGCGCGCGACACCGACGGGACAGCTCACCCCCGTGCCGCCCAGTCCGCAATACCCGCCCGGATTCTTGGCGAGGTACTGCTGGTGGTAGTCCTCGGCGTAGTAGAACTCCGGCGCCGGCAGGAGTTCGGTGGTGATCGTCCCGTAATTGGCCTTGCTCAACTCCCGCTGAAAGGCGTCGCGCGAGGCGATCGCCGCTGCGCGCTGCCCCTCGTCGTAGAAGTAGATGGCCGAGCGGTACTGGGTTCCGACGTCGTTTCCCTGCCGCATGCCTTGTGTCGGGTCATGGTTCTCCCAGAACACCCGCAGGAGCTCGTCGTAGGACGTCACCGACGGGTCGAACACCACGAGCACGACTTCATTGTGTCCGGTCATGCCGGTGCACACCTCTCGGTACGTCGGATTGGGCGTGAATCCGCCGGCGTAGCCGACAGCCGTGGAGTAGACGCCTGAGTGCTGCCAGAATTTTCGCTCGGCGCCCCAGAAACAGCCCATGCCGAACATCGCGAGCTGAAGACCGGCGGGAAACGGCGGCTGCAGACGGTGCCCGTTGACGAAATGTGCGGCGGGAACGGGCATCGCTTCCGAACGACCGGGAAGCGCCTCGTCGCGACTGGGCATTCGCATCGGTTTTCCGAACATGTGGACCTGCCTTATGGCGCGTCGGACGGGGTGAAGCTCATCGCGACGCCGTTCATGCAATAGCGCTGACCGGTCGGTACCGGCCCATCGGGAAACACGTGTCCGAGGTGGCCGCGGCAACGGGCGCAGTGCACTTCGACCCGGGTCATGAAATGGCTTCGATCGATGGTGGTCTCGATCGCGCCATCAATCGGCGCCCAGAAACTCGGCCAGCCGGTTCCGCTCTCGAACTTCGTGTCAGACGAGAAGAGCGGTGCACCGCACGCGGCGCAGCTGAAGAGTCCGGTGCGTTTTTCATAGTTGAGCGGACTCGATCCCCGTCGTTCGGTTCCGTGCTGCCTGAGCACTTCGAACTGCTCGGGTGTGAGCTGCTGCCGCCACTCTTCTTCGGTCTTCATCAACGACGTGCGAGGTTCGGCCATGAGGCAGTTTACTCCGCAATCCCGTTTCGATCAGGTTGGACGCCGGCGCACGTCTCAGCGTTTCGGCGTCGTCGAGAGGCCGAGGTCGAATGCTATTCTGCGAGCGTGGATCTCGCCCCCGATGCGCGCGTCCGCGGCGTGAACGACCGCCAGGTCCGAACCGACGGCGGGTTCGTTCTTTACTGGATGATCGCCACGCGCCGGGCAGCGTTCAACTATGCGCTCGACCGTGCCGCCGGCTGGGCGGAGCGGCTGGGGCGGCCGTTGGTCGTGCTCGAGGCCCTGCGGGCAGACTACCCGTGGGCGTCAGATCGACTGCACCGCTTCGTCATCGATGGTATGCGCGACAACGCGGCGGACTTCGCGTCGGGTCCCGCGTTCTACTATCCGTACGTCGAACCGGCCATTGGCGCGAGCAGGGGGTTGATCGCCCACCTCGCGGCCAGCGCCTGCATCGTCGTCACCGACGACTTCCCGTGCTTCTTCCTGCCGAGGATGGTTGCGGCCGCCGGGCGCAAGCTGAGCGTCCGGCTCGAGGCCGTAGACAGCAATGGGCTTCTGCCGATCCGGGCCACCACCCGCACGTTTACGGCTGCGGCGCACTTCCGGCGCTTCGTACAGCACGAGCTGCGGTTACACCTGACGAGATATCCGCATGAACGACCTCTCGAGACACGACGGCTGGCGGCGCTGGCGGGACTGCCCGCGGGCACTGAGACTCTGTGGCCCAGAGCTGACCCCCGCCTGCTCGGCGGCGACGCAGCATCGCTCGCGGCCCTGCCCGTCGATCATCGAGTGCCCGTCGCAGCGATGCGGGGTGGACGAACAGCGGGGCTAGCGGCCTTGCATCGTTTCGTCTCGACGCGCCTCGAGGGTTATCACCAATCGCGCAATCAGCCGGATGAGGATGCTACCAGCCGTCTCTCACCCTATCTGCATTTCGGGCACATTTCGCCGCACGAGATCTTCAATGCGGTCATGCGGCGCGAACGGTGGTCCACATCCAGGCTTGGCCATCACGCGACCGGCGCTCGCGAAGGCTGGTGGGGCGTCAGCCCGAGCGCTGAATCCTATCTGGATCAGCTCGTCGTCTGGCGGGAGTTGGCGTACAACATGTGTGCGACGCGACCGGACGATTACGATAGATTCGAGTCGTTACCCGACTGGGCGAGGCGAACGCTCGCGATCCATGTGCGCGATGAACGTCCGCACGTATATACGCTGGCGCAATTCGAAAATGCGGAAACGCACGATGCACTGTGGAACGCCGCGCAGCGACAGATGCGGGAGGAGGGCTGGTTTCACAACTACCTGCGGATGTTGTGGGGCAAGAAAATTCTGGAGTGGAGCGCCACACCGCAGGACGCGCTCAGTGTGATGCGGTCGATCATGGACCGCTGGTCCCTCGACGGCCGCAATCCGAACTCGTATGCCGGGTATTTCTGGACGCTCGGTCGATACGATCGGCCGTGGCCCGAGCGTCCGATCTATGGGACCGTCAGGTCGATGAGTTCGGAGAACACGAAAAGAAAAGTTGCGGTCAAACGCTACATCGTCCGCTACGGCGGCGAACCGGCAGGAGGCCCGGAACAGGCGACGCTCCTGCCGCGTTGAAGCCGCCGGTCTCAGGACGCCAGCGAGAGAGAGCCTTTCGGCTTTTGCCTCGTCTCGATGCGGCCGTTCACGACGGCGCCCTCGGCCAGGCTCACGCTGGGGGCTGCCACGTCGCCGTTCACGGTCGCCGAATTCTCGATCACGATTTTCGCGGTCGCTGTAAGGAGTCCGCTCGCACGGCCCGAGACGATGATGGTGTCGGCGCTGACGGTCGCTTCGATCGCTCCGCCCGTGTCGATCGTCAGCGGGTGGCCGTTGACCTCGACCGTGCCGTCGACCTGGCCGGCGACAATCAGCGGCTCGCCTGCTTGAACCTCGCCTTTGATGCGGATGGACTGACCGATTTTGGCAATGCTTTCCATGCGATCTCCCGTGTGAGCTGGGGCTGGGCCGGTGCCTGACGACTGCGACAGGTCCGTTCCCCGGGAGTATCGGGGCCAGAACGAAGGATCCTTAGAGTCGGCTGAGGCGGAGCGACGCCAGGCAACCCACGACAGACTTGCGTGTATCTGCCCACGGCGGCGCCGGGCCGTGACCTTTATTAGACGGGGAAACAAAAAAGCCCGACGTCGCCTGGCGACGTCGGGCTCTGAGATTACTGCCGGCAGCGACCTACTCTCCCACGCAGTTTCCCACGCAGTACCATCGGCGGTATCAGGCTTAACTTCCGTGTTCGGAATGGGAACGGGTGTGACCCTGATCCTATGACCACCGGCATACTCGGTCCGGACGGT
>JBKPSC010000322.1:0-9337 GCA_046734915.1 Acidobacteriota bacterium
CAGCAGGGGAGCTCGTTAAACGCCGCCGCGAGAGAGGCCGATAACAAAGGCAACTCCCGGCGGCGTTTCTGCGTACAAGAGTCCCCATGTTTTTACAGTTTCGCACTCTGGTTGCTTGCCTGGTGATCTCGATAGCCGCGATGGCGCCGGTGAACGCCGCCGACGTCCCGCAGCGGTCCCTGCTCGCCGCGTGGAAGGGGCGAACGGTCGTCCTGCGGCAACGGCTGTACACGCTCGTCTACAACGAGCGCGGGCGGCTGGGAAAGACATACGCCAACCGGCGCGAGGGCCTGATGGTCCTGACCCCGTCGGAGGGCGCATACCTGAAGTTCGACGGCCGACAGCATCGTCAGGACGTCATCCAGCGCGATCCGAATCTGATGACCGCCGCCGTGGCACGGGAGTACGAGGGCGACCCGCTCGACGTGAGAACCTACTCGCGCCTCGAACCGGTCGTGCTCGTGCAGTACGATCCCGGCGTCGACTTCGTCATCACGGAAGTCGACATCGAGCTCGACACGGTGAAGCTCACGTTGACGCAGGCCGTGGGACCCGACAAGTCGGGCGATGCCCTGACGTCGATAACAGTGAAATGGCCCGTTCCGTTCTCGAAGACGTTCCTCGAGCGCGAACAGGTGGAGCAGATGCTTCGCCTCTACCTCGCCGACGCGCCGACGCAGTAGGCTCGGTACTCGTGGCTCGGTACTCGTAGCTCGGTTGACCGATCGACCGAGCTTCGAGCCCCGAGTTGCGAGCCCCGAGTACCGAGCCCCCAGCTACTGAGCGAGTGGATCTGGCCTCAGCTGGACGTGGATCACCTTGCTCGTCGTGCCTTTTCCAGTCTCCATGTGGAACGGCGCGCGGCTCGAATAGGTGGCCCACAGGCCCTTGCCCTTCCACCCGCCCGTGGGATTGTCGATGCGTCCGTCCATCCACTTCGTGTAGAACCCCAGCGGATACGGGATGCGCATCACGACCCACTTGCCATCCTTCAGCGCGAGCAGGCCCTCGGATTCGTTGCCGGTGTTGATCGGCGTGTTCGCGCCGAGCCCCAGCGTGTCGAACTGATCGACCCACGTGTAGTAGCTCGACTCGGCGCTGCCCGAGTCGGATACGCCTTTGAACTGCGGCAGCGGCTCGGTGTAGAAGGTCCAGCCCTCGGGGCACTGTTGTCCCGTCGCCTTCGGACCATTCAACGGCCCTTTACACTTCCGCCGATCGAAGCTGGCCATGTGTCCGCTGGCCATGGCGGCCCAGACCACGCCGTTGCGATCGATGTCCATGCCGCGCGGCGAGTAACCCTGCGTCGGCACACCGTTGGCGTCGAGCGGCGGTTCGTAGACCTCGGCGATCGCCGTTTCACTCGGATTCGCGCCTGGTACCAGCCTCACGACGGCGCCGGGGAAACCGAGAACGGAGCCCCACACCGAGCCGTCGGCCGCCGGCGAGACCGCATAGAACGCGTTCGGAAAGCGCTTGTCCTTGGCCGGATCGACGGGCTGGTTGGGCTCGACCCACGCGTCGCGCTTGCCGTTGCCGTTCGTATCCATGATGAGCGGCGTCCAGCCCTGCGACTTCTCCTCGTCGCCGGTCTCCATGAACATCTTCGTGTTCAGCCAGCCGACAACCTGACCCCCGCCGCTGGTCCAGAGCGTCTGGTTGGCGTCTTCTGCGAACATGAGATGGTGCGTGCCGAAGCACGTGCTGATGTGCGTGAGCTTCTTCGTCTGCTGGTCGTACATCGCCAGATGGCGCCCCGCCCGTGCGATGGGGAAGGCCTTCGCTGACGGGTGACTCGAGCCTTCTTTGCAGAACGCCGGGTTGTCGGCGGGACGAACGGCGGACGTGATCCACACCCGGCCCTTGTCGTCGATCATCGGGTTATGGACGTTGTTCTTGCTCGTCCAGATTGGCTCCTCGCCCCAGTACGGCGAGGCGGCCGGCATCGACGGTCCCTGCGCGGGTGGCGTTTCAGGATCGCGGACGGTCAACTTCACCTGGCCGGCCACGTTCGTCTTCGGATCCAGCGTGGGCAGGTAGTCCGAGCTGAGCTCGAGCGCGCCAAACACCGGCCCGTTCGCGTTCACCGTCGGCTTGCGGCGATCGGTCGACACGACGTCGTGGAGATAGGACTTCGGATCGGCCCAATCCCACATCGAGATGACGACGTTGCGCTCGAGTCCTTGCGGGCGTGGTGGAGCCGGCGGGACCTCGCCCTTCTTGACGCGATCGGTCCAGTCCGCGAACATCGCGAGGACGCGCTGTTGGCCGAACTGATTGAGCGCACCGCTCATCTGCCCGCCGGCCTGCCCTGACTGCAGCCGACGCTCCCAGCCGGCCGCGGTGTTCGGCAGGCCAGCAAACATCGTCGGCAGCTCGCGCGTGGCTTTGTTGCCGATCTGGTGACAGGCGAGACACCCGCCGCTCTTCAAGTTGCGAAGCCACTCCGCCTGGCTCTTCATGTTGGGCGAGATGCCATTGCCGCTCGGCCCGGTTCCGGGAAATTCGCTCTTGGGAGGAACCTGAATCAGCGAGAACCAGTAGCCGCCGGGATAGTACTGCGCCGCGGCATGCGGATCCGGCGCGACGGTGGCCGTCAGATTCTGCGTCTTGCCGGGAGCGCTCTGCACCTTCGGCGAGTCGACGAGGCCATAGCCCCGGACCCACACGTTGTAGTTCGCCTTTGGCAGGTCGGGCAGGAGATAGCGGCCGCGATCGTCGGTGACGACGATCTTCGCGAACTTGGTCGGCAGGTCGGTCGTTTCCGCAACGACCCACACGCCGGCTTCGGGTCCCTTGGGACCCGTGACGACCCCGCCGATATCGTCGGCATCGACGGTGAGGCCCGCGGTCGACGGCTGCTGGGCCGTTGACGTAAGTCTGAAGCCCAGCGCAATGCCGGCCACGACCACTACCGCGAGGACCAGGGCTTTTCTGCTCATACTGCGCTCCTTGTCGGGAAGCTTACGCCTAACCGGGGACTGGGACTAGGGGATTAGGGGCTGGGGCTCCAGGCTTCGGGCTTCAGGCCCGCTCAGGTGGTCCGAATCCCTCAATCCAATTGCTCCGTGTTACTTTCCCCGCGTGCGAGTGGCGATCGCGGCGGTGGCGTTGGTGGCGAGCGCGGCTGTGCTGTCGGGACAGGCGACGCTCGACGGACGGACCGAGGTGCTCCTTGCCGAGCTCTTTCCGGCTGCGACCAGCTTCTCGCCCAAGCTGGGCAATCCGCCGCATTACGAAGTCTATGGAGCTGGCCCGGCCCGCTCGCCCGTCGCGCTCGCGTTCTGGACGACAGATCTCGATCCGCTCGAGCGGGGTTACGACGGTCCGATCAAGATCCTCGTCGGGCTCGACATGCGCGGTGTGGTCGCTGGCGTGATCGTCGCGGATCACCACGAACCGTACGGCTACTTTTCCGTCGACACTCCCGAGTTCGCCGAGCAGTTCAAGGGGAAGTCCGTGCGTGACGCGTTCCGCGTGGGTGGCGATGTGCAGGCCATCTCGCGGGCCACTCTGACGGTCTCGAGCGCGACGCGGGCGATCAGAAACAGCGCCCGCCGCATCGCGACCGCGTTGGTGCCACCGGTCCCGCGCAACTGAGCCGAGCACGGCCGTCCGCGCGGCTACTTCAACGTCGCCAGCTCCGCCTCGCTGAACGTGTACTGAAAGACATCGCCGCTCCGTGGGCGCACCGACAACGCGACTCTCGCCCCCGGGGCCAGCGCGGCGATCGGGAAGTGAACGTCTCCCGCGCGCAGCACGCCCTCCTCGCCCGCGCCATTGGAAAACGTCATCGGCCGCAGCGTGCTGCGCGTCGGCACCACCTCCTGGCCGTCGCGTGTGAGTACGACGGCTTCTATGTCGGGGGCGCCGAGACGCGCCGGGCTGACTGAAACGACCGCCGCGTCGACCCACGGGACGCCGGAGATGGGCCGTTTGGTCCGGAGCACGTCGATCACGCCTCTGCGGTAAGCCATATACGGCGTCGACAACGTCACCAGCAGGTCTTCCCGGCGAACGATTGAAATGGGAAAGGTTTCGATCTCGCCCCATGCCCCGCGAACCTGCCGGTCAAGGGCGAGCACGAGCGCGGTCGAATCACCGCGAGACTCCCGTTGCGCCTGCTGTGCAAAGGCGCGCACGCGCGCCTCGTTGACCGCGACGGGTGCCTGAGCTGTCAGGCGAGGACTGCAGATAAGGGCCAGAAAGAGGGGCAATCCGGCCACGAACCACGGGCGCAACTGATGGGCCCGACCCAGAGGGTTTTTGTTGACGGACTGCATCCGAAGGCCTATCTTCCCCGGTACCGCGCCGGGCCGGGGCCACGGTGCGATGGGAGGGCTCTCATGCCGTTCGAGATCGATCGCAGGGCGTTCATTGCCAGCCTGGGCGGCGCGGCAGCGGTCAACCTCATGAGCCATGAGGCCAGGGCCGACGCGCTCGAAGATTACTCCATCCACAAACTCGATGAGAGTGTGGCGCAGGCGCAGGCGGGACAGAACGCCGCTGCACCCGAAAAGTTTCCAACAGCGGCTGAAATCGAGGCGCGCATCGACGGCAGCGCCAACCGGCGCGGCGCCGGGAACCTCTTCGTCAGCTCGGCCAACCGGCCGATCAAGCGGCTCGAGCCGATGCCGGCGCGCCCGACGCTCATGGACTTCTTCAAGCTGCGCTTCCAGCCAGCCAACCACGTCCTGCAGAGCGCGACGCGGGCGATGAAGACCGGCATGTCAGAGGAAGTCATCCTTGCCTGTCTTCTCCACGACGTCGTCCAGGCGCTGATCAAGGTCGATCACGGGTGGTGGGGCGCGCAGATGTTCGAACCCTACGTACCCGAGAAGAGCACGTTCGGCGTTCGCTATCACCAGGCGCTGCGCTTCTACGCCGACGAAGCCAACGGCTACGAGTACCCGGATCTCTATCGCCGCACGTTCGGCGTGGACTACACGCCGGAGCCGTACATCGAAGAGACCTACAAGATGGTGCGGAAGCACAAGTGGTACATCGAGCCTCGCATGGTGACAGTCAACGACCTCTATGCGTTCGATCCGAACGCCGTCGTGACCATCGATCCGTTCACCGACATCATCGGCCGGCACTTCAAGCAGCCCAAGGAAGGCCTCGGCTTCGACAACAGCCCGGTGGCGCACATGTGGCGCAGCATCGCCTTCCCGGATCATCCGCTCTAGAAGCGTCGCGCGGGGCACGTGCGCGTCGTGCGTGCCCCGCGTGGCGTGTCGCGCGTAGCTGAGTTACACTGGCCAGGAATGGACGATCGGTTCGCGGCCCTCAGGACCGCTACGGCGACTCCGTTGCTCCGAGGCGCGGGGGCAACCCCTTCTGACCTGCGCGCGGCGGTAGCCCGCGGCTGCGCTCCTCCCGAGTTGAAAGTACTGGTCGAAAAGATTCATCGCCACGCCTACACCGTTACCGATCGCGACATCGACGATCTGCGGTCGCACTACTCCGAAGATCAGCTGTTCGAGATCATCGTCGCCGCCGCGTTCGGCGCCGCCGAGACTCGCTTGAACGCTGGCCTGCGGGCGCTGGAGGAAGCATGAGGCTCCGCAGCGTCGAACGGGGTGACCGCCTCGCATCGCGATTTCTCTACGCCTTCGTCCGCCTCGTCTCCGGCTTCCGCATGCCGGACGTCGTTCGCACACTGCGCTACCGCTCGCGGCAGTTCGGCGATTTCCACAGCCAGCACACCCAGGCGGTCATGCGCGGACCCTCGGAGTGGTCGATCGGCGAACGCGAGCTGTTCGCGGCGTTCGTGTCGAGGCTCAACCACTGTCACTTTTGAACCAACAGCCACGCCGCGGTCGCGGCGTCCGCCCTTGGGAGCGATACGCTCACCCGACAGGTCCTCGACGACTACACGACGGCGCCGATTAGTGGCAAGCTCCGCGCCACGCTTCGTCTTCTCGAGAAGATGACGCTCGACCACGACAATCTCGGGCCCGATGATGTGCGCGCCGTGCTTGCGCTCGGGGCGACGAAGACCGCAATCGCCGAAGCGATGGAAGTCGCGTATCTCTTCAACATCTACGATCGGATGGCCGACGCGATGGGCTGGCACGTGCCCGAGTTGTCCACGGGCTACTACAAGCTGGCGGCGCAGCGTCTTCTGAAGTACGGATATCACACCTAGGCTTCGGGCTTCGGGCTTCAGGTACGATGAGTGAGCCACGGGCTCATGACCCTCGACAACTTTCGCGCGACGCTTTCCGCCGCGGAGCCGCCGTCTGGGCTGCCGGCTGTTCTACGCGCGCTGTGGCACGACGCTCGCGGCGAGTGGAATCAGGCGCACAGCTTCGCGCAGGACATCGAGACGCTGGACGGCGCCTGGGTCCACGCCTATCTCCACCGCAAGGAAGGGGATCTCTCGAACGCGCGCTATTGGTACCACCGCGCGCGCCAGCCTGAAGCCACCGATGCCCTCGACGCCGAGTGGGCGCGACTCGTGTCGACCTTCCTCGATCGCCGGTGAAGCCGAAGCCTGGACGCCCGAAGCCTGAACTAAACCTCAAGGTTTACTTTCCGCTTGACGATGGTAAACCAGTAGGTTTACTGTGCACGCATCGCGCGCCATCGTGCGCAAGGAGCAGGCGTGGAACGACCGAACCCGGCAGACCTCGACGGCGTCTTCGGCGCGCTGGCCGATCCGACGCGACGCGGCATTCTCGCGCGGCTCGCCGCTGAAGGCGACACCTCGACCCTGGCGCTGGCCGAGCCTTTCGACATGTCGCTGCCGGCGGTGTCGAAGCACCTGGGCGTCCTCGAGCGCGCCGGCCTTCTCGAGCGACGCGTCGAGGGACGAGAACGGCGCTGTCGTCTCGTTGCCGCGCCGTTGCGGGGCGCGTTCGAATGGCTGGCCTTCTACGAGCGTTTCTGGAACTTCCAACTGGACCGACTCGAAGCGTTCCTCGACAAGACCTCTTCCGCCACAGCCGCGCCACAGAGAAAGGACTCGAGATGGACACCCAGCAACCGACCACAACGGCGAACGTCACCATCACGCGGCTCGTCAGGGCAACGCCGGAGCGCGTCTTCGCGGCCTGGACGACGCCGGAGATGATGAAGCAGTGGAACGCGCCAGGCGATCGGACCAATCCGCTCGTCGAGGTCGACTTGCGGGTCGGCGGCCGCTATCGCATCCATATGGCGGCGCCCGACGGCCGGACGTCGAAGGTGACGGGCGTCTATCGCGAGATCGACGCGCCGCATCGGCTGGTCTACACCTGGTTCTGGGAGACCAATCCTGCGCTCGGCGAGATGCTGGTGACGGTGGAATTCCGCCCGCGCGGCGACGAAACCGAAATCGTCCTCGTGCATGCGGACTGCGTGTCGGAGGAGGCGGCGAACAACCATCGCAACGGCTGGCTGGGTGCGCTGCCGAAGCTCGACCTGCTGCTCGCCCGCGCGTAGACGCATCGATCCGTGACAGAATCGGCCGCGGAGATACCACGATGATGATCAGGCTCTCGAGAGTGACGGCCGCGCTGGCCGTCGGCGCCGTCGTGCTCGCGTCGGCGCCGCGAGCGCAGGCCCAGAACGAAGAGTGGACCAGGCCGTTTCCGCCGTTCAAGATCATCGGCAACATCTACTGGGTCGGCAGCTACGACCTGTCGACGTATCTCATCACGACGCCACAAGGCCACATCCTCATCAACACCGGCGTCGGCGACACCGCGCAGAAAATCAAAGCCGGCGTCGAACAGCTCGGATTCAAGATGAGCGACGTCAAGATGATCACCGCGACGCACGGCCACTACGACCACGTCGCGGGCATTGCGGATCTCAAGAAAATGACGGGTGCCCAGGTGGTCATTTCGGAGCCCGACAAGGAGCTGATCGAGACAGGCGGCAAAGCCGACTTCCGCTTCGGCGACACCCCGAGCGCGCGGTTCGAGCCGGTGAAGGTCGATCGCACGTTCAAGGACGGCGAGAATCTCGTCCTCGGCGGGACGACGCTCACGGCGCACCTCCACGCCGGACATACGAAAGGCGCGACGAGCTTTACGACCGACGTGCGCGAGAACGGCAAGACCTATCGCGTGATCATCGCCAACATGGGATCGATCAATCCCGGCGTGACTGTGACCGGCATGCCGAAGTATCCCGGCATCACGCAGGATTACGCCCGCACGTTCATGTCGCAGAAGGAAATGAAGATCGACGTGTGGCTGGCTTCGCATGCCTCGCAGTTCAGGCTGCACGAGAAGTACAAGCCGGGCGATCCCTACAATCCCGATCGATTCGTCGATCCGAACGGCTTCCTCGAGTCCGTGCGCCGGCTCGAAAATGCGTATCTGGCTCAGGTGGCCAAGGAGCGTGGGGCGAAATAAGCGGGCATCCGAGTGAGTATGATCGCCGGATGCATCAGCGCACGCTCACGTCCGGCTTGACCGTCTCGGCCATCGGCCTCGGCTGCATGGGGATGTCGCAGTCCTACGGCATCCCGGACGACGACGAGTCCATCAAGACCGTCCACCGCGCTCTGGACGTCGGCGTCACGTTCTTCGACACGGCCGACGCTTACGGTCAGGGTTCCAACGAGCGCCTGGTCAGCCGGGCACTCGGGTCCCGGCGGCGCGACATCATCCTCGCCACCAAATGCGGCATCGTGACGAGCGCGCCAGGGCAGCCCGCAGGCGTGGACGGTTCCCCCGCCCACATCCGCGAGGCCTGCGATGCCAGCCTCGGCAGGCTGGGAACCGACGTCATCGATCTCTTCTATCTCCATCGCGTGGACCGCTCGACGCCGATCGAGGACAGCGTTGGCGCCATGGCGGACCTCGTCCGCGCCGGGAAGATCCGGTTCGTTGGCCTCTCGGAAGCGTCGCCCACGACGATCAGGCGGGCGCACAAGGTGCATCCGATTGCGGCGGTGCAGAGCGAGTACTCACTGTGGTGGCGGGAGCCGGAAAAAGCGGTCTTGCCGACGTGCCGTGAGTTGGGCATTGGCTTCGTACCTTTCAGTCCTCTCGGCCGCGGCTTCCTGACCGGCTCGGTGACGGGCGTTGAGAGCTTGCCGGCGAACGACATGCGGCGAGGTCTGCCGCGGTTCCTCCCCGGCTCGATGGAGAAGAACGCGTCGCTCGTCGAGACACTCGGAGAAAGGGCGGCCGCGAAGGGCGCCACCGCCGCGCAGCTGGCACTTGCCTGGCTGCTCGCCAGGGATCCGCACATCGTTCCGATTCCCGGAACGAAGCGTCGAACCTACCTCGAACAGAATGTCGCGGCCGCAGACCTGGCGTTGAGCGCTGCCGACATCCATGAACTGGACGCGCTCTTCACCCGGGAAGCCGTACACGGCGCACGGTATCCCGAATCG
>JBKPSC010000323.1:0-9094 GCA_046734915.1 Acidobacteriota bacterium
ATCGGGGAACCCGCGGTCCACGGGCCGGCCCGTGGCGGCTCACCGTTGGTGCCGGGTGGACGGCTGACGCAAACCAGGGAGTGAGGAAACTTCTCAGACCCCACATGGTGCGGCCGTGGGATACGCTCAACGCCGACGAGACAGAGACATGACGCACAGACTCCTCGCCTTTCTCATTGCCGGCTGCCTGATCGCGACGAGCGCCTGGGCCCAGGCGGAGCTCGTGACGACGCCGCCGGCGAACCTCGTGATCTCCAACTACAACAGCACTTCCGTCGGACCGTACGGTGGCCTCGAAGGATATGCGTTCGCCGCGCGCGTCGACGATCCATCGGCCGCCTGGTTCAACCCGGCTGGACTTGCCCGGCAGGCCGTGGCGCAAATCAGCGGGAGCGCTGGTGTCTACCAACACACGATGGTTTCACCGCGCTCGTTGCCGAACCAGGGCGGTTCCATCCAGCAACTTCCGAACTTCGTCGGCTTCACGGTGACCCCTCGCGACGGGTTGACCGCAGGCGCGGCGTTGTTGTCCACCAACGCGTGGGATCAGGGAACGGACTCCGAGGTGTTCTTGCCGACTGCCGCCGGTCAGCAACGGTTCGCGTACTCAGCGGACTCAGGGTTCGAGCAGCGCGTCGCCGCATTCGGCGTCGGCTACCACCGGAATGGAGCCTGGAGCGCCGGCGGTGGATTCGCCTTCTCGCTGATGAGCCTGCGGCTCGTGCAGAGCGCGAGCGATCGAGTGGCCGATCCGGCCAGTCTCCGGTCGTTGCTGGTGTCGGCGCGCGCATCGGGTTCCGCTCTTCAGCTCCGGACGCAAGGCGGCGCGCAGTACGACGGAGGCACTTGGAGGTTGGGCGGGGTCTTCCGCAGTCCCGGGTTGACACTCCACAAGAGCGGTTCGCTGGTGTTCGATGGCGTTCTTGCCGGCGAGCCCGAGTCGGCAGGCGCC
Organism: Acidobacteriota bacterium; assembly: GCA_046734915.1. GTDB lineage: Bacteria > Acidobacteriota > Vicinamibacteria > Vicinamibacterales > CAVVIG01 > VFZL01. The sequence goes on from JBKPSC010000323.1 coordinate 953, forward strand.
TCGATTTTCGACCCGGACGCGAGACTCGAATACCACCTCCCGTGGGAGTTCCAGGCCGGCGGCGCGTTTGTGAGACCGCGGGTCGAGCTGGAGGTCGACGTGCTCGCGTACACGTCAATCGACGCATATCAGTTGCTGTCGTCCGACCAGCCGGTGCGCTTGTACACGGATGCTGGGAATGCTCCTCCGGCGATGGTCACCCGTCCATTCATGGGCCTGACCGTGGCATCGAAGGGCCTCGCGAACGTGGCCGTGGGCGGCCACGTCCGTCCATTCAGCCAGAGGGATCTCCGCATCCACGCCGGCCTGAGCTCGAATGGCTCACCGGTTGCGCCAGAAGACACGGTGTTCAGCCGGATCGATCTCACGACATGGAGTCTCGGTGCCAGCGGGACGCTGAAAAAGTTTTCCTTCGCCGTCGGCTTCAACCGACAGACCGGCAAGGCAGACGACGTCCGGCTGCAGAATCTGCTGAACAACCAGGAGCTCCGGTCACGAGTCGATGTCCACATCGTCGGCTTCATTTACTCGCTCGCCTATCAGTTCTGACCCGCCGCTCGTCGCTCGGCAGGCGTCGGCGCCGGAAGGGTCGCGCGTCGAAGCGATCGACGTGCTGCGCGGCCTGGTGATTGCGCTGATGGCGCTGGATCACGTCAGAGACTTTCTGCACGTATCCGGATATGCCCTCAATCCGTTGGATCCGCGGCAGACGACGACGCTGCTCTACGTGACCCGATGGGTCACGCACTTCTGTGCGCCGACGTTCGTGTTCCTGGCCGGCGTCTCGGCATGGCTGCTAGGAGCACGCGGCAAGTCCACGTCCGAACTCTCGCGCCGGCTGCTGGCTCGCGGCCTCTGGCTCGTATTCCTCGAGTTGACAGTCATCGGCTTCGGCTGGGCGTGGTCGATTCCGTTCATGCCATTCCTGCAGGTGATCTGGGCGATCGGATGGTCGATGGTACTGCTCGCGCTGTGCGTCAGGCTCCCAGCCAGGGCCGTCCTCGTCATCGGTGCGGCGGTCATTGCCGGCCACAACCTGTTTGATGCAGTGAGGCCCGGCGATCTTGGCCGGTTCGGCGTGCTGTGGCAGCTCGTTCGCGCCGGCGGCGTTCTGCGAACCCCCGACGGCGGAGCGGTCCTCGCGTCCTATCCGATCCTGCCCTGGTTCGGGATGATGGCGTTCGGCTACGGACTGGCCTGGGTGTTCATCGCCAGGGATCTTGACCGCCTGTTGTATCGGGTTGGCGGTGCGATGCTGCTGCTCTTTCTCGTGTTGCGCATCGTCAATGTCTATGGCGATCCGCGGCCGTGGGCGCCACGCGCCGATCTCCGCTCCACGGCCATGGCCTTCATGGACGTCACGAAGTACCCGCCGTCGCTGCAGTTCGTGACTGCCACACTGGGTCCGGTGCTGCTCGCGTTTCCGCTGCTCGCCAGGTGGAAAGGACCGCTCGCGTCGGTGCTTCGAATTTACGGGACGGTGCCCCTCATGGCGTATCTCGCACACATCTACGTCGTGCACACGATCGCCGTCGTATCGCGAGTGGCCACGGGACAGGACGCCGCGGGACTGAAGAATGCGATCTACAACTTCGTGTTGAACAGCGAGGCGATGGGTGGAACGGGACTGCCGCTCTGGTTCGTCTATCCGGCGTGGATCGCCGTGCTGGCGATCATCTATCCGCTTTGCCGGTGGTGGGCGCAGGTCAAAGCCACGCACCAGGACTGGTGGCTCTCCTATTTGTAGCCGCGGGCGCGAACCATCAGGGCAGGTTGTAGCGAATCTGCGCAAGAAACATGTGCATGGAAGCCGAGGAAGGCAGCACGCTCGCATCCCATCGTTTGCGGTCGAGCCATGAATACTGAAAGCTGACCTGCGCCGAACCGCGGTCGGTGCTCCTGAAGGCCGCAAACGAGCCGGTGAAGGTGAGTTCCTGGATGCTCTTGTTGTTAGAGTTGGACGATCCGGCAAAGCCGAAGCCGATGGACTTTCCGTCGGTGTCGATCGCCGTCTGACGGTCGGTGTGCACGCCGCTATAGTAGGCAGCCGCCGATATCCACGGCCCGAGTTTTTGCTCGACGCCACCCACCCAGGCTGTCGTATCGAGTGGATCGATCGACGAATCGGCGGTGAACGTGACGTCCGGCACCAGCCCGCCGATGTAGCGCCCGATGCCGGCGCCGATGACGAACTGTCCCAGCACTTTGGTGTTCGGCGTCACGCCCACGGAGCCGTTGATGTTGGTGCCCCCACCGACGGTGGTGAACGTGTGGTCGTCCTGGTAGGGCGCGACGCGGTGGCGGAAAGCGCGGAGCACACCACCGACGTCGAGATGAACGGCCGACGTCGGATTGAACGCCACCCGCATGATGAGGTCGGGCATCAGGTTCGGCACGTTCAACTCGTCGGACCCTGTGTTGTACTGCGCATCGATGTCGCTCGCGCAGCAGCGCGGCAATGCCACGATCGCCCGTCCCAACTGCTGTTCAGGATTCTCGAGCGAGATCGCCCAGTTGAACACCGTGGACGGCCGCCAGGTCAGCCTGAATTGCGGGATGCGTCCCCACACCATGCCAGCAAGGTAGTTCGTATCCACCGCCTGAGACATCTCGACGTCCGACGGCCACATGCTGATCTCACGCTTCTGCGGCGTCATCAGCGAAAACGCCTGGCCGGCCGCCAACGAAAACCCCGCGCCGTACTGCACTTCGGCGAACGCGTGGCGGAGCCGGAAGGTCGCGCTCGTGCTCGTGACGGCGATGCTGCCGGAGACAGAGCCGTTGAAGTCCATCTCGAAGTAGCCGGCGAGCTTGCGAAAGCGCGGCTTGCCTTCCGGAAAATCGGCATCGACGCGCAGCGTGATCCTCGAGGATTGTGCCGAGAGCCGCGTCTCGGACACGTTTCCCTGTAGCGTGTCCTCGTACGGAATCGAGGCGAAGTTCGTGCCGACGCCGCCGCCACCGTTGGTCGAGCGAACGAAGGCCGTGAGTCCAAGATATCCGCCGACGCGAAGTTGCGCCGGACCCACGGCCAATGAGGGGCCCTGGGGCGTCGCGCCGGCGACCTCCTGCGTCGGGTTGAGCGGACGCTCGACCGGAGGCTGCTGATCGGGAGCGCCTGATGGTTGGGCCGCGGTCTGGGAGGCCATCGCCACCGTGAGGAGCGCGACCGCGAGTGCCGCAACGACGCCAGAACGCGGGAGCGATTGCGGCAGTGGGTTCATGAGGCGGTTCGCCGGGCCTGTTGTTGTGCACCAACTGCCGTGCCAGAGATGACTCGGCTCGAGGTCCGGCCAAGCGACGGATAATCGAAGCTTTGGGTCGGTCCCAGCGGTGGCGTCAACGCGCGCTTCCCGATGGATCGGAGCCTGCTCCGAAGTCTTGGAGTCAGCCACGTGCGGCGCGCCCGTGACCCTGTCACAGCGGGCACACCGCGTTCGTCTTTATGTCACGGAGCGCTGAGTGAGTGAACAGGTGGATGCCGCGGCCGGGTTCGAATCGACTCGAGGGCGGCTCTTCGGGCTGGCGTATCGGATGCTCGGCTCCCGTGCCGAGGCTGAGGACGTCGTGCAGGATGCTTACGTGCGCTGGCATCAAACGGACCGTGAGGCGATTCGGACCGAAGCCTGGTTGGTCACGACCGCCACTCGCCTCGCGATCGACCGGCTGCGCGCGCTCAAAACAGAGCGCGACGCCTATACAGGTCCGTGGCTGCCAGAGCCGATGACCGCCGACGCTCCGCCTCCGCCGGATCACCACCTGGATCTTGCGTCCGATCTGTCGACGGCGTTTCTGGTGCTGCTCGAGCGCCTGGCGCCGGAAGAGCGTGCGGCCTTCCTGCTGCACGAGGTCTTCGAGTTCGACTATCGGGAGCTGGCGACGGTGTTCGAGAAGAGCGAGGACGCCTGCCGGCAGATCGTCCATCGGGCGCGGACGCGAGTTCGCAACGCGCGCAAGCGGTTCGACGTCGACGAGGCCGCGAAGAGCAGGCTGCTGCGCGCCTTTACCGAGGCGGTCGACACTGCGGATGAGCAGAGGCTGCTCGGCCTGTTCGCGCCAGATGCGACGTGGACAGCCGATGGCGGTGGTCGAGCCGCCGCAGGGCTGACGCCCGTAGTCGGTGCGGATCAGATCGCGGCGCTGGTCCTTCGCCTCAGAGGCCGCTTGCACGGTGCCGTCGCCCGAATGGAGATCATCCAGGTCAACGGCGAGACCGGCTTGTGCGTCCGCACGAACGGCCGGGTCACTGCGGTGCTGTCGATCCTCACCGACGGTGAGCGCATTCATGCGGTCTACGCGGTGGTCAACCCCGACAAGCTCTCCTGAACGGCTGGTCACTTCGCGACGTAGCCTTCCCTGGTTCGGACCCGCAGATCGCGCTGCCCGGCGCGCTCTGCGGTCATCCGTATGCGGCGCAGCCGCCCGTCACGCTGAAGATTCGTGGACACGTAGCCGATCGTGTACGAGTTGCGGATGTCCTGAGCGATGACCCGCAAGTCCCGGCTGATCTGCCTGGTGTTCTTCGGCCTGAATGCGTTGCCGCCGCTCGCCTCGGCGAGCCGCTTGAGGATGAGCGGATTCGCCTCGGGTTCCAGCGGATCCGACAACCCGATGGCGTAGATGACCGTATTCGACGCTCGCGAAATGCGCACCACCTCGTCGAGCGTCGCGCGGCTGGCGTTGTCGCCGCCGTCGCTGACCACGACCAGCGCCTTCCGCTGCCGGCTTCCGCGCGCCAGATACTCGAAGCCGCCGACCATCGCGTCGTACAAGGACGTGCGGCCCCACGGGTTGAACGCACCCGTGAGGCCGTCCCGCAGCGTGCGCGGATCTCCGGTAAACGGCGTGTCGGGCGGCAACGCTGAATACACCCGTTCGTTGAAGGCGAGGGCAAACACCTCATCGTCGCGGTTGCTCGTCTCGACGAATGCCGCGACCGCGGCGATGACGCCCTCGCCGGCGCTCACCATGCTGCCGCTGCTGTCGACGATCAGTCCGACCGTGGCCGGGCTGTCGTGTTCGCCGAAGAACTGGATCGTCTGACGGACGCCGTCCTCTTCGATGCTGAAGGCGTCAGATCCGAGGCCGGCGACATAGGTGCCATTGCGAGTCGTCACCAGCACGTCGAGGACGACGAGATCGGAGCGGCTCGAGAAGACGGGCGAACCTTGTGCCGGGCCCGCCGCGAGCTGGCCGGGCACGCCCGGGGCAGCCAGCAACGCGGCGCAGAACACGACAGTCCCTGTTGCCGACAGAAGATACTTAGCCATCCGCCGCTTCGTTCTGTCAGAGTAACGCCAATCCGACACTCACGGATCCACCTTCAGAACGTCGCTGCCGACATATGTTGAAGCACCGCCATCGCGTTCTGGGCTTTCTCATCCTGCTTTTTGCCATCACGTATATCGACCGCGTCTGCATTTCGGTCGCGGGACCTCGGATGCAGGAGGATCTGGGCATCGGGCCCGTTGCCTGGGGTTGGGTGACGGCGATGTTCACCCTCTCGTACTGTCTTTTCGAGATCCCGACAGGCTCCATGGGCGATCGGCTGGGCCCGCGGCGGGTGTTGACGCGCATCGTGTTGTGGTGGTCAGCGTTCACGTCGCTGACTGGCGCCGTATCGAATTACGTCGTCCTCCTGGCCACGAGGTTTCTGTTCGGCGCCGGCGAAGCTGGGGCCTTTCCAAATGCGTCCATCGTCGTGGCGCGCTGGTTTCCACCGAGCCAGCGGGCGACGATGTCCGGCGTGCTGCTGATGGCCAGCCAGATCGGTGGCGCAGTGGCACCGCTCCTCGTGGTGCCGATTCAGATCCGCTATGGATGGCGCATGGCGTTTTTTGTTTTTGGCGCGCTGGGTGTGCTGTGGGCGGCGGCGTGGTATGCGTGGTTCCGCGATTCTCCGGCGACGATGCCTGGCGTGAGTCAAGCAGAGCTCGCTGAGCTGTCAGGCGTCTCGGTGGCGCCGGCGCACGGTTTCCCGTGGCGGGACGCACTGCGCTCCGAGTCTGTCCTGGCCCTGCTCGGTGCCGCGTTCTGCTACGTCTACGTGTATACGTTCTACCAGACGTGGTTCCACACCTTCCTGGTGAGGGGGCGGGGGTTCAGCGAGGGCAGTCTCATCTTATCGGCGTTGCCGTACGCGGTTGCCGCTTGCTCGAACCTGATGGGAGGAGTGACGAGCGACGCGTTGGTCCGCCGACTCGGCGTGAAGTGGGGCCGCCGGACCCTTGGCATCGCCGGGCTGGGCGCCGCGTGTCTCTTCACCGTCGGCGCCATGATCACCAGACAGCAGATCTTGACGGTGGTATTGCTTTCGCTCGTCTACGGGGCGATCACCTTTCAGCAATCAGGCGTCTTCGGCGTGTGCCTCGACATCGGCCGGAATCACGCCGGGTCGATTATCGGCCTGATGAATACGGCGGCGCAGATTGGTGGGCTGCTGTCGTCCGTGGCGTACGGCTACATCGTGGAAGGTTACGCCAGCTACGACGCGCCCTTCGTGCCGATGGCGGTGTTGTTGGGTTTGGGAGCGCTGCTCTGGCTCAAGGTCGACGCGTCGCAGGTCATCCGCATGGCGGATCTCGAGCCAGGCCTGCAGCCTGCGCCTGTTGTAGTCGTGAATCGCCAGGGCTGATGTGACGCGACAGCGCAGGCGTGAGCTGTCGCGTCTTTTGTACGAGCGTTACTTCCGGACGAACTTCTGCAGGCATCCGCCGGATCGGCTTTGGTCGCAGCCGCCAGTCAGACCTCCGAACACGTTCCCAAGATCGTCGGCAGCGAGGCCCTCGGGCTGCGTCCCCTCGATGAACGATCTCAGCGATCCGTCCTTCGCGCTGCCGATATAGATGCCGTTCTTCCAGCCGGGGTTCCGCACCGGGTTGACGGAATCAAGTGCGTCCGGCGCGCCGACGATTGGACGATTCGACTCGGAGTCAGACACGATCAGCGTGTCGTCTCTCAGAATCCAGATCCCGCTCGGCCGGCCGAAGTGGCGCCATTCGTCGACGAAGGTCATGTTCTTGTCGAAGATCTGGATGCGGTTGTTGGATCGATCGGCGACGAACAGCCGCCCCTGCGAATCGAACGCCAGCCCGTGCGGACCGATGAACTCACCGGGCTTCGTGCCGTGACGGCCGAATGCCTTGATGAACTTGCCGTCGCGTGAATACCACACGAGGCGGTCGCCGTCCTGCGGGTTGGCCTTCGGCCGCGGCCAGTGGCCGTCGGCGATCACGATGTTGCCGTCCGGCGTCGCCCGGCACGCCGTCGGCTGCAGGAACGTGTCGGTGCCGGCCTGCGAGACGCCCGCCTTGCCGAGCGTCAGCAGCAGCTTGCCGTTCTGGTCGAACTTGAAGACCTGGTTGCCCTTCACGCCGGTGACGCCCGGCGTCTCGCCGAACGGACCGCTGTCGACCGCCCATAGATTGCCGTCGCCATCCTGGCAGAGCCCGTGCGACGAGGCGAAGGTCACCTCGAAGCGTTTGACGATCTCGCCCGCGGCGTCGATGTGAAGAATCGCCGGATCCGATCGGTGCTGCAGCCAGACGCCGCCCTTGTTGTCGGGCACGATGCCGATGGCCGCCCCTGGCTTGATCGTGCCAAGGTGCGGCCACTTCTCGAGCATGCGGAACGGATTGTTCATGGCGTTGCCGCCTGCCGCCGGAGGAGGACTCTGGGCGCGGATGCTGCTGCCGATCAACACGCCGCCGAGGACGAGCGCGGTCCCGATTCGCAGAGACACGGTCATGAGCGCACCTCGTTTGCTGTAGGGCGAAGCCTAGCGCGGCCGCGGGCCCGAAGCAATCGGCTGCGCGTCAGGGCGATCGGCGCACCCGACGATCACCAGGCCGCCCTCGTGGAGGCCTGAGCGGGTGGGGTCTCAGGGTGTTGGCCGCGGCCTTCATGTATCGGGTATCGGGTCATAGCTGGGTACACTCCACATGGTGACTAGACCTCTGACGGACCACGATCTCGAGCTGACGGCTCGGGCCGTTCGATTCCCTGAACGTGTCGTGGCTCTCGACGAGGCACGAGTGCTCGATGAAGACGCGTTGCCGATGTCCGACGTGCGGGTGGCGCCAACGGGAGCGACATGCTGCCTCCGTCGCAGTCCAGGCCGGGCCGAGGTGGTCAGTTGGGGCG
>JBKPSC010000324.1:0-8371 GCA_046734915.1 Acidobacteriota bacterium
GACGCCCGGTCAGGTGCCGCCGCTGCTGCCGAAAGGTCTGGCCTGGCGGCTCGAGCCCGGCACCGATCTGGTCGTCGAGCTTCATATGCAGCCAAGCGGGAAGCCCGAATCCGTGCGGCCCGAAATCGGGTTCTACTTCGGTGCCGATCCACCCGACCGGACTCCCGTGATGTTGCGGCTCGGCAAGCAGAACATCGACATCGCACCGGAGGATGCGACGTACACGGTGCGCGACTCCTTCGTGCTGCCCGTCGACGTGACGCTCCAGGCCGTGCAGCCGCACGCTCACTCGCGCGCGCGACAGGTCCGGGCGATCGCCACGCTGCCGGATGGGAAGGTGACGCCCATCCTGTCGATCCGTGATTGGGATTTCCGGTGGCAGGACGTCTACCGCTGCGTTCAGCCGCTGCCGCTGCCGAAGGGCACGACGCTGTCGATGACGATCACCTACGACAATTCGGCCGCCAACCCGCGGAATCCATGGATTCCGCCGCGGCAGGTGTACTGGGGCCAGCGATCGGCGGACGAAATGGGCGACGTCTGGTTTCAGGTGCTCACCGGAAACCCGCGTGACTTCGACACGCTCACGGCACTGTTCCGCCCGAAAGTGCTCGCCGAGGACGTCGTCGGCTACGAGCGGGAGCTGACGCGTCAGCCCGACAGCGCCGGGCTGCACGACAGTGCGGCGATGCTGTATCTCGAGCTCGGCGACGCGCCAAAGGTGTTGGAGCACTTCAATGTATCGGCGCGGCTGCAGCCGGAGAGCGGCCCGGCGCACTTCAACCTCGGCACCGCGTTGTCGATCAACAACCGGCTGGACGAAGCCGCCGCCGAGCTCAGACGCGCGCTCGAATTGCGGCCCGAGTACGCGCAGGCCCACAACAATCTCGGCTCGATTCTGCGGCAGCGCGGACAGCTCGACGAAGCGCGCAGCCATTTCCGCGAGGCCGTGCGAATCGATCCGTCCAACGCGGAGGCCCACCGGAACCTCGGAGGCTTGAGCCGCGAGGCGGGTGATGGTCCCGGCGCGGTGACACACTATGAGGCGGCTCTGCGCGCGCGTCCAGACTGGCCGGCGGCGATGACGGACCTCGCCTGGGTGCTCGCCACCAGCCCGGATGCGTCCCTTCGCGACCCGCGGCGGGCCGTCGGGCTGGCGGAGCGGACGGCGGAGCTGACCGGCCGGCGCGAGCCGCTCGTCCTGGACGTCCTGGCCGCCGCGTATGCCTCGGCCGGCGACTTCGGACGCGCCGTGAGCACCGCCGAGTCCGCGCTCCAGTTCGCTCAGCAAGGGCCGGCCGCTGATACCATCCGGTCGCGCCTGGAGCTGTATCGGCGGGGAACGCCCTTCCTGGCGAAATGAACGTCGAGCGTGTTGACGCTTGCCTTCGTTTCGCGTAGCGTCACCGCGTACCGAACATCTGCGACTTTGAACGGAGGTAGCCCGTGAAGAGGGGACTCATCGTCATTGCCGCATTGGCCTGCGTTTCGTGGAGCGTGGCCCATGCCCAACAGCCGCCCAGTCAGGGACCCGCGAAGCTTCAGACCCTGATCATCACAGGGCAGAACGGACACGATTGGTTCGGCACGACCCCGATCCTGCGGAAGATGCTCGAAGACACGGGACGCTTCGAGGTCCGCGTGACCGAAGAATTCCGCGGCGCGGGTCCGGAAACGCTCGCGCCCTACGACCTGGTCGTCGTCAATTACTTCGAGCGCGGCCGGAAGGAGCTCCGCTGGGGCGAGAAGACGGATGCCGCGTTCCAGGACTGGGTGAAATCGGGCAAGGGCCTGGTCGTCTACCACTTCTCGATGGCCGCGTTCGACGGCTGGGCCGAATACGAGAAGATGTCAGGCGGCAACTGGCGGCCGAACAACGGTCACCACTCCGCACGCCACGACTTCACGGTCGACGTCAAAGATCCAGAGCATCCGATCACGAAGGGGCTGAAGGCCTCGTTCCCGCAGTCGAACGACGAGCTGTACGGCAACCTGCGCTGGCAGCCGCAGGGCTCGTTCCACGTGCTGGCGACGGCGAACGACAACCACGCGCTGTATCAGTTCAGCCGCACCGACTCGCGCGCGCCGCAGCCGCTGAACGGACCGAGCACGGACGAGCCGATGCTGTGGACGGTGGATTACGGTCAGGGGCGTGTGTTCACCACGGCGCTCGGACATGACGTCGCCACCATCCAGACGCCGGCGTTCGTGACGACGTTCACCCGCGGAGCGGAGTGGGCGGCCACCGGGAAGGTGACGCTGCCGATTCCTCCCGCGATGGCCAAGTGAAGAAGCAGAAGGCTCGACGACCCAGGCCGAAGCGCGTGCCGGCCGCCCTCAAATGGGCGGCCGTCATCGCCGTGCTCGGGCTCGTCGGCTATGCGGTCATCAATACGGCGGGCGTCCCTTACGACGACCGCGCGATTGGCGTCGTCGATTTCTCCGGACTGACCTCGAGCCAGAAGCGCGAAGCGCTGCAGGCCGCCAACCGCTCGCGGTGTCCATGCGGCTGCAGCATGAACACCGCACAGTGCGTGGCGACCGACAGTACGTGCCCGCTTCGCGACGACAACATTCAGAAAATCCGCAACATGGTGCGGGAGGCGAGGCAAGGGGGGTAGCTTCGCGTAACTTGCCGTCTTAGGTCCTATGTCTCAGGTCTTAGGGGCAAGCACTCGCCGGCAAAAGCATGCGGCGAGTCCAACACATAGGACTTAGCCTAAGACGTAAGACCTAAGACTTAAGACGATCAAGCGTCAGCCCTCGAGACGTCCCCTTCCACCCGATCGACCCATCCGCGAATCATCCACCCCGCCCCGATCAGCACCACCAGCACCATCATCCAGCGCAGGACGACGGCCATGAACGCGGCGTCGATCACCGGCCAGACGAACTGATACTGCAGCAGCAGGTTGAAGCGGTCCCACGTCCAGTGCCACGCCGTGTGCCCGACGAGGAGCGAGAGGATGATCGTGCCCAGACGCTCGGAAAGGCCGACTCGGAAGAGCAGCTGCAGGACCGGCACGATCAGCAGCACCAGCACCACGAGCCCGGCTTCGAGGCCGATATTGAACGCGATGAGCGAGGCGAAGACGTGATCGCCGGCAAACTGCTGCGTCTGCCGCAGCGTGAACGCGAACGCGAACCCGTGCACCAGTCCGAACGCGAACGTCATCAGCCAGCGTCGCTCGAGCCGTGGTCCGGCGATGTTTTCGAACGCCAGGTAGAGGATTGACGCTGCCACCAGCGTGTCGATGAGCGCCGGGAACCAGAGCGCGCTGGGCGCCATGTCGTACACCGACGCGACGAGCGACAGCGAGTGCGCGACGACGAACGAGGTGACGATGGGGACGAGTGCCTTCAGCCGCCGGAAGGGGATGAGGAGGCAGAAGAGAAACAGCACGTGCTCCGATCCGTCGAGGATGTGAAAGAAGCCATCCTTGGCGAAACGCCAGGCCGCCTGGAACCAGCGCGGATCGAGCAGCACCGGTCCCGAGTCCCCGTGCAGCTCGAACACGCGGGTCCGTCCGTCTGGCCCGAGAAAGCGAACGATGGTCTGCGTCTGAATGCCCAATCGGACGAAGCGCGGGTACAGCGAAAAATGCGACTCGTCGGAGGCGATCGGGTACTCGAAGAGCACGTCGATCATGCCCTGGTTCTTGATGAGTTGCGTGTCGTCTGGCAGACGCGGGCCCCGAATCTGCGCGAGTGCCTGTTCGTAGCTCTCGAACGCGCCGTCGGATGGCAGTGACGCGCGGACGGCGGCGACGGTCGGGTACGGCAGCGGGCGGCCCTCTTCGAGCACCTGCAGGTTGTCGCCGAGCCAGAGGGTCGACGCATCGTGGAGGAACGGATCGGCGCGCGTGATGTCGAGGAACGCCTCGGGCCCGATGAGCGGCCAATCGATGTCGGTCATGGCCTCGAGCGGCGCGCGGATGAGCAGCCGGAGCACCTGACCTTCGGGTTTGAAGAACACGTGAATCACGACATCGTTGGGAATTTCGTGGCCGCGGAGGGTCGCCAGCCAAGGCGAGACACACGCCGCGAACAACAGGACGAGGGCGGCCACGCCGCGGCCAGCCCCTGTTTTGAAAGAAGACGAGAGCATGAACGTATCTAAAGTATACTTACCGCCTTCGCCGGCTGGCTGGTGCGCCGATGCGCGTGTCCGAGCGGCCGGGCCCGAGAGGGGGAGGCGCGATGAGGGGTAAGCGTAATGTGATGATGGGGGTGGCCATCGTAGGCGTGCTTGGCGCGCTTGCCGTTGCCCAGAGCCAGTTCCAGCGAGCCGCGGCGGCCCAGAGCAAAGGCGCCGTTCAGGCGCCACGCTTCGAGGTCGATCCATTGTGGCCCAAGCCGTTGCCGAATCATTGGGTGCTCGGCTCGACCATTGGCGTCGACGTCGATTCCGGCGACAACATCTGGATCATCCATCGCGGCCGGGCGACGCAGGATCCCAAGGAAATCTACGCCGCGCAGAATCCGCCGATGGCGGAGTGCTGCCAGCCGGCGCCGCCCGTGCTCGCCTTTGATCAGACAGGCAAGCTGATTCAGTCGTGGGGCGGTCCCGGACAGGGCTACGAGTGGCCGCAGTCGAACCACGGCATCACCGTCGAGAAAGGCGGGACGGTGTGGATCGGCGGCAACGGCGGCAACGACGGCCACATCCTCAAGTTCACCAAGGAAGGCAAGTTCGTGAAGCAGTTCGGCTTCATGTACGCCAATGCCGGCAGCACCGACACCTGGGCCTTCAAACAAGTCGCCAAGATCTTCCTGGATGAGACGGCGAAGGAAGCCTACATCGCGGACGGGTATGGCAACCACCGCGTCGCCGTGATCGACATGGAGAGCGGCAAGATAAAGCGCATGTGGGGCGCGTACGGCAAGCCGCCGACGGACGAGAACCTCGGCCGTTACAACCCGACGGCGCCGGTCGCTCAGCAGTTCCGCAACCCGGTCCACTGTGCGGAGGTCTCGAACGACGGCTTCGTCTATGTCTGCGACCGGCCGAACGACCGCCTCCAGATCTTCACCAAGGACGGCAAGTTCGTGAAGGAAGTGTTCATCGCCAAGAACACCCTGGGCGACGGCTCGGTCTGGGAAGTGGAGTTCTCGAAAGACCAGGCGCAGCGGTACCTGTACGTGAACGACGGCGCGAACCACCACATCTACATCTATGACCGCGCCTCGATGGAACTGCTGACGCAGTTCGGCGACGGCGGCCGTCAGCCGGGCCAGTGGTACGCAGTACACAGCATCGCCGTCGACTCGAAGGGCAACATCTATACGACGGAAACCTACGAGGGGAAGCGCGTCCAGAAGTTCGTCTACAAGGGCCTGGCTCCGGTCACCAAGAAGGATCAGGGCACGGTCTGGCCGACTAGTGCGACGCAATAACGGAAGGCCCGGGGCTTAGGGTCTTAGGTCTTAAGGCTTAAGTCTTAGGTCTTAGGACGAGCCGGGAACCCAGGACCCAGAACCGCAGAACCCGGAACTGACACCAACCCCGGTTCGGCTCCCGCCGAACCGGGGTTTTTCTCTTTTGCCCCCCGAAGTTTCGCGTATACTGTCGCCGCGCTGATAAGCTACGACGGCCGTGTGTGTGGGCCGGTGCGACGAGGTTTCCTCTCAGGACCGGGATGAGGAGGCGATATGAAGGGGACGCGTAAGCTGTACGCAGGAGTCGCGGGCGTGGGACTCCTGGTTGCCCTAGGCGTGGGCCAGTACTGGCTGGGAACTGTCGCCACGGCGGCACAAGCCGGGGGCGCCAAGCAGGCGCCGCGCTTTGAAGTCGATCCGCTGTGGCCGAAGCCATTTCCGAACCACTGGCTGCTCGGCAACACCATCGGCGTGTCGGTCGATTCTCGAAATCATGTGTGGATCATCCACCGCAGCTCCGCCTCGCTCGGCAACAACGAGAAGGGCATGGAGCTTCAGCCGCCGACGTCGAGCCACTGCTGCAAAGGTGCCCCGCCGGTCATCGAATTCGACCCGGCTGGCACCGTGGTCGGCTCCTGGGGCGGCCCCGTCGCCGGCGCGCCGTATGATTGGCCCGAATCCAATCACGGCATCACGGTCGAGAGCAACGGCACGGTGTGGATCGGCGGCAACGGGCCGGCCGACGGCCTCGTGCTGAAGTTCACCCGTGAGGGCAAGTTCATCAAGCAGATCGGCAAGAAGGGCGTGAAGGCCGACAGCAACGCCACCGACCACTTCTTCCAGGTCGCCAAGATCTTCGTCGACGAGAAGGGCGGCGAGGCGTACATCTCCGACGGCTACGGCAACAAGCGCGTGGCGGTCCTCGACAAGGAAACCGGTGCCTTCAAGCGGTACTGGGGCGCCTACGGCAACAAGCCGAGCGACGAGAACCTCGGTCGTTACAATCCGAGCCAGCCGCTCGTGCAGCAGTTCCGCAACCCGGTGCACTGCGCCGAGCTCTCGGTCGACAACATCGTGTATGTCTGCGACCGCGTGAACGACCGCATCCAGACCTTCTCGAAGGAAGGCAAGTTCATCAAGGAAGTTCAGATCGAGAAGGACTCCCTGGCCGACGGCTCGGTGTGGGACATCGTCTTCTCGAAGGATCCGCAGCAGCGGTTCCTTTACCTGGCTGACGGCCGGAATCAGAAGCTTCACATCCTCGACCGGCAGTCGCTCGAGGTCCTGACCTCGTTCGGCGAGGGCGGCCGTCAGGTGGGTCAGTGGTACGGTCTGCATTCGCTGGCGGTCGACAGCGCCGGCAACCTGTATACGACTGAAACCTACGAGGGCAAGCGGATCCAGAAGTTCGTGTTCAAGGGCATCGGGCCGGTCACGGCTCGCTACCAGGGCACGGTCCGTCCGACCGGCACCCGCTAGGTCGCTCCGTTTTCTGTCAGCCGGTCCGGTGTCCTCCGCGGACGCCGGACCGGTTCGATACCCGCCGATTTAGCCATATCTGTTGACGCTTCGTTCGTGTGTCGGTGAGCGTGTGCCGCGTCTCCTGTCCAGGGAGAGCGGCGTGCGTGTGTCACGTTGACTAGAGTCAGCGGCGCAGGGGTTTGAGAGAAGGGGTTCAGGATTGATGAGCAGTCTCGTATTCCGGATCACGGCCGCGATGGCGCTGATGTGCGGCGCCGGTGCCGTGTCAGCCGCGGCCCAGGGAGGGTCCGCGCCGCCGGCGGCTGGAGGCCAGCCGGGTCGCAGCGCCCAAGCCGTCGCCGTCAAGCGCATGAGCGGCGCCAGGACCGCGGAGCCGCCGACGATCGACGGCGTTCTGGACGATCGCGCGTGGGACGCCGCTACTCCCGTCAGTGATTTCGTGCAGGCCGAACCGACCGAAGGTTCGCCAGCCACCGAGCGGACCGACGTCCGCCTGCTGTTCGACGACAACGCCCTCTACATCGGCGTCATGTGCTACGACTCGGAGCCGTCGCAAATCGTCACGACCGACTCGCGCCGCGACTCCAGCCTGAACGACATGGACTCGTTCCAAATCATCTTCGACACCTACCTCGATCGCCAGAACGGATTCATCTTCGGCACCAACGCGCTCGGGATGGAATATGACGCGCAGGTCAGAAACGAAGGCGAGACGCAGTCGAGCGGACCGCCGTCGCTCGGCCGCACCTCCGGCGGATCGGGTGGCGGCCTGAACGTCAATTGGGACGGCGCATGGACCGTCAAGTCGCAGATCTCCGACAAGGGCTGGTCCGCGGAGTTCAGAATCCCGCTGCGCACGCTTCGCTACGGTCCGCCGCCGCAGACGTGGGGCGTGAACTTCGCCCGCAACATCCGCCGCAAGCGCGAGCAGGTGTACTGGTCGCCGATCTCACGCGTGTACAACATCACGCGCCTGTCGTCGGCCGGCGAGGTCCGCGATATGCAGCTGCGCACGCCGATGAACCTCAAGGTGATGCCGTACGCGATCAGCACGTCGAACCGGAATTTCACGCCCGGGGCGACACTCGACAGCGACGCCGACTGGGGCGTGGATGCCAAGGTCGGCGTCACGTCGAGCCTGAACCTCGATCTGACCTACAACACCGATTTCGCGCAGGTTGAAGTCGACGAGCAGCAAATCAACCTCACCCGGTTCAACCTGCTCTTCCCGGAGAAGCGGCCGTTCTTCCTCGAGAACCGCGGCCTCTTTGCCGTCGGCCGCAATGGCGAGGTGGATTTGTTCTTCAGCCGCCGCATCGGCATCAACGACAGCGGCGCCCTCATCCCGATTCGCGGCGGCGCCCGGTTGACCGGCAAGGCCAACGGTGTCAACGTCGGCATCATCGACATGCAGACCGAGTCGGTGGGCGATGCGCTCCGCCCCACGACCTTCACCCCGGCCAATAACTTCTTTGCCGGGCGGGTGAGCAAGGACCTGCCGAGTCGATCC
>JBKPSC010000325.1:0-8282 GCA_046734915.1 Acidobacteriota bacterium
GTTCTGCACCGCGCCGTCGCCGTCGAGGCCGTTGACGAGCAGGCCGTCGACGAGGACCGACGTCTGCGAGGCGCCCAGGCCGTGCGCCGACAGATAGGTCTGCTGCATCGCTCGCGAGCCGCCGACGTCGGGAATGTTGAGCGACACGCCGGTGATCAGCTGCCCCATGCCCTGAATTGTCCGGCCGGTGGGGACTGCGTCGAGCACGTCGCGGGAGAGTACCTGCGACTTGGTCGTGCTCTGGACGTCGACGACCGGTGCCGTGCCCGACACCGTCAGCGTTTCTTCAAGGGCGCCGACGCGCATGTCGGCGTTCAGCGTCATGGTGAAGTCCGAAGAGAGCTCGATGCCTTCACGCTTGACCGTGGAGAAGCCCTCCAGCGAGAACGTCACCGAATAGGTGCCAGGCCGCAAATCGACGAGACGATACGCGCCGTTGCCGTCCGTAACCGTGGATTTCGATTTCTCGATGAGCGCGGGGCTCGCGGCTTCAACCGTGACGCCCGGCAGGACCGCGCCTGAAGTGTCCTTCACGACGCCGGTAAACACGCTTTGCGCGTGAGCGGCCGCTGGCAGCATCAGACCGGCCAGCAGCAAGAGCAGGGTACCCGTGATACGACCGTTCTTCATCCCGTTCCTCCCGAAGTGAACGACCCGTGACACGTGTGAGCCGTGCGAAACGCGATGAAGAGCCCGACCAGATGCCTCGGCCTCACCGGACGCCAACGCACGACGGGGATTTGCCCGCTCTGTAAGGAGCCTGGGGAGTGCGGGCCCGTGATACTAGCGTCCGGACGGAAACGCGATCAACGAAAGAACGCGCATGGTGAGCGCGAAACCTCGTGCGAAGCTTCGTGACCTTCGATTTCTTGGATGCAGGCAGGAGAAAACCGAGGGTGGGAGCGGTTGAGGAGTTGGTAGTTGTAAGGAAGAAGACAGGGGCGTCCAGGATGGGCTGATGACCCATCCCGGACGTCTGTAGATCAGGTTAGAACCGGATCAATCCGCCCAACTGGAACACGCGGCCGATGACGATCGACTGCGGCTGCATGTACGACGTAGTCCGGCTGAAGTTTATCGCCAGGTTTGGCCCCGGGCGCACCGCGTAGACCGCTGAGCTGTTGAAGACGTTGAACAGATCGAACTTCGGCTGGAACGATCCGCGTCCCCACCGGAACGTCTTCGAGATGTTCAGATCGAGCTGGTTGATGCGATCGCCGTATTCGGTCTGCGGCGCCATGAGCGGCACCGACAGCGACGACACGGTCATGCCCGGATCCACCAGGGCGCCGACCTGGCACTTGCCCTGCGCGACGCACGGGTCACTCGCCGAGTAAGTAGTTGTCGGCGAGATCAACCATACCGTGCCTGCTCCGTTGGGTGTCTGCAACGACGTGAGCCCCGGCTGGCCGCTCGGTCCCGAAACGCCGTCAGCTCCTGACAGCGCCGCAATCCCGAAGCGGTACCCGGGCAGGCTCTGGAACGAGAAGCCGGTCTGAATCCCGTACGCCAGGGGCACGTTGCCGGCGATCTTGAACTGTGTGCGGAACGGAATCCCGCTGTCCCGCTGATCGCAATAGAGCAGCAGGTTCGGATTCCACTTCTCGTCGCACAGCTGAGCGATCGTGCGCTCACTCGTGCCGCCGCCGAAGAGCGACATGCCACGCGGCAAGCGGGCGTTGAAGCTGTACTCGAAGCCGTTGTACGACATCTTGCGGTCGCTGCCGGCGGTCCGATCGATCGTCAGCACTCTCGAGCGGGCGGCGGTGCTGACGTTGTAGTAGGTGATCGGACTGCCGTCGATCGGGTTGTACAGCGTGAACGGCGTGTAGTCGGCGAAGGTCTGGAGATCGTTGTCGCGGCGCCGCAGGTTCTTGAAATCGCGATGGAACCAGCCGGCGGTCACCGAGACGCGTTGCATCAGCTCGTGCTGCACACCAACGGTTTCCTCGATGTTGTACATGCGCTTGATGTCGGGATCGAACTGGGTGATGTTGGCGACGCCGAAGCCGTTCGGCAGCTGTGCGAGGTTCAGCTCGCATCCCGGCGTTCCTGCGGTCCCGTAGTTGCACCCGAGTTCGCCCTGAGGCACACGGTCACCATTGACATCGGTCCACGCGACCGTGGCCGTTGTCAATGCGAGAGGATTGAACGTCTCGGCGAAGCCGGTCGTGCCCGCTTGCATGTACTTGCCGAGGCTGAACTTCAGCGCCGTGCGCTGATTGCCGAAGAGATCGTAGATGGCGCCGAACCGGGGCGCGACGCTGTTCCACGTCGGCATCGGGATCGGGCCGAACGTGCGCGCGGCGGTGAAGCGGCCCGCCGGCGAGGACTCGAGTGGAACTTCGTGCGCGAAGTGCTCGAACCGCACGCCATAGTTCATCGTCAGACGCTTCATCGTCCACGCGTCCTGCGCGTAGACACCAAGGTCGGCATTCAGCTTGTCCATCAGATCCAGCGGCGTGTTCAGGATCTGCGCCTGGTACGCGCGGCCGTTTTGGAACTGCGCGCGCAGATCGGCGTTGGCGGTCCGCGTCCGGCGATACTTGCCCCAGGTGTCCTGGATGCCGACCTTGATGTTGTGCGTGCCGGTCACATACGAGGCCGACGCCGCGAGCGCGTAGCGGTCAGGATACTGACCGAGCTCGTACAGGGCCGCCGTGTCTTGCGTCCCCAGTATTTCATCTCGCCGCTGCATCGTGCTGTACCACTCCGGTGTTCCGCGCTCCTTGCGGATGCCCGGCTGATACATGATGTTGTAGCGTTCGTAGTTGGTCGAGAACCCGCCCTCGACCAGGATGCGGTTGGTCAGCGTCGCCGCGAGCTTCGCCGACCCGGTGGTATAGATCGGCGAGTTCCACACCTGCGAGGCCGTCTCGGGATCGATGCCGGCGGTCATGGCCGCGCCGCGGTTCTTGCCGATGCGGTCGTTGTACGCGGAGAACTTGTACTTCGGGCTGATCTGCCAGATGAGGCGCGCTTGCGCGCTGTTGATGTTCTGGGGATCGACGCCCGGAGAGCCGTCGTGATTGAAGACGTCCGCTGGCAGCGTGTTCAAGTGGAACGTGCGCGCCGACATGAAGAACCACATCTTGTCCTTCTTGATCGGTCCGCCAAGTGACGCCTCGAAGTTCGACAGCTTCTCGATGCCATCGGCGCTCGTCAGCCCGCGCTTCTTGAGATCGTCGTTGAGGTTGTTGGACTGGAAATCCTGGTTCTGATAGCCGGCGAAGAAGCTGCCGTTCAGCGTGTTCCCGCCGTCCTTCGGAATCATGTTGAGCCGCACGCCGCCGCCCGACACGTCAGCGGACGCGCCGCTGGTGGTGTAGACCATCTCCTGGCTCATTGAGCTGTTGAAGTAGTTCTGCACCGCGCCGTCGCCGTCCAGCCCATTCACCATCAGGCCGTCGACGAGCACCGATGTCTGAGAGGCGCCCATGCCGTGGGCTGACATGTAGGTCTGCTGCATCGCACGCGATCCGCCGGTGTCAGGGATGTTCAGGGACACACCGGTGATGAGCTGGCCCATGCCCTGAATGGTTCGGCCCGTCGGCACCGCGTCCAGGACCTCGCGCGACAAGACCTGCGATTTCGTGGTGCTCTGCACGTCCACCATCGGTGCCGCACCAGATACCGTCAGCGTCTCTTCGAGCGCGCCGACCTTGAGCTCGCTGTTCATCGTCATGGTGAAGTCCGAGGACAGCTCGATGCCCTCGCGCTTCACTGTGGAGAATCCCTCGAGTGAAAAGGTGATGGCGTAAACTCCCGGCCTGAGGTCGACCAGCCGGTAGGCGCCGTTGCCGTCGGTGACCGTCGATCTCGATTTTTCGATGAGCGCCGGGCTCGAGGCTTCGACCGTGACCCCCGGCAGGACGGCCCCGGAGGTGTCTTTGACGACGCCGGTGAACGCGCTTTGTGCACGGGCCGACACCGGCATCAGGCATATAAATGCGGCGACGGCGCATAGGATCCCCGTCAGGCGATATCTCGTCATCCTGATTCCCTCCAGAAGAACGACCACCGAACGACGCCGCCGCGGTGGGCCAGAGATTCCGGGTCAGGGTACGAGTGCCTCTTCCAATCTCCGGTTACGCACGACGGCGAACGGGACTGGTCGCGACCGCAGGATGCGTCGGGCGAGACCAACGTGCCCGATAGCGGCGCGATATGGGCGGGATGCTACGCCCGAGGCGGAGGGCGATCAACTGGCAAGGTAAAGCAAATTCAGCCTGTCGTCGTAGATAATTGGATCGCTACAGTTTTTTGAATGTTGCGGGCCCCAGGGCGGGGCCCGCTCCCGTCAACGCCGGAGGGCCGTCATGAAGGGTTGCGCTTCGGCTGGCGCCTTGATGTTCTCTCCGGCGACGACCTGCCTGGGAGGAACGTTCCGTCCGTACAACGCCACGTTGTCATCGTCGTCGGGCCGGACTGCGCCGCCTGAGAGGTTGATGCCCGCAAAGAGCCCCTGCGCGCGAGAGTAAGACAAGATCTCGGCGTTCAGCTGTGCGTCGGTCGCCGCGCGGGCATCCCGGCCGACCGGCCCGGCTGCGGCCGAGATCTCGGCGCCAAGGGTGACTTTGTTGTTCAGCAGTTTCTGGACGCCGCCGTCGTTCATGACGAGGAGCACCAGGTCGATTTCCTGCGCGCCGATCTGCAGACCCCAGCTGCCCTTCTCGACCCGCATGAACACCGGCGCGCTCCAGTTGCCGCCATTACGACAACTCATCAGGCCTTTGCCGTACTCGCCGCCAAACACGAACGCGGCCTTCTTCATATCCGGCACGACCATCACGCACGAGGCCTTGTTCCACAAATCTTGAGGGATGTCCTTGTCGGGCACCTTGTGAATCTCGGACAGCACCTCGGCGGCCTGCTGCACGCGCTTTGCCTGTGCGGGCGATAGAGCGGCGTTCAACACAACGGTCGTCAAGGTTATCGCCACAGCCGCGCTCAGCAGCCGCCGTATGGTTGACGTGGTCATCTCACTGCCTCCGTGTTTCACACTGCTGTCGATGTGGCGCCACACTTTGAAGCTGGCGATTCCACCTCGTCTTTCTTCACCTAGACTCGAAGCAAGAGGCCCGCCAGCGTGACAGAGGCGAACCGGTGCGCGTCTTACTTACTTGAACTTTGCGGCCAGCGCATCTCGATTCAACGCCGAGCCGTGCAGGAAGACGCTGGCAATCTGACGCGTGTTGCGGATGTCGTCGAGCGGGTTCGCGTTGAGCACGAGGAAGTCGGCGCTCTTGCCAACACCGAGGGTCCCCATGTCGGTCAGACCGAGCAGCGCCGCCGGACGCGAGGTCGAGGCGACGATCGCCTGAGCAGGGGTCAATCCGAGCTCGACCCAGCGCGCCATCTCATGGTGATCCGCCCACCCGAACGCGTGCCGCGCGTCGATGCCGGCGTCGGTACCCAGCACGAGACGAGCACCGGCGGCAACCATCTTTGGAACGTTGTTGGCGAGCATCTCCTCGCGCGTGGCCGCCGTCGCCGGCCGCGGGCCGCAACTCTCCTCGCGGATGTGCTCGAGCGCCCGCGCCGGATAGGACTGCTCGATGAACGGGTCGTGATTGCAGGCCTCACTGCGATCGCCCAGGCCGATCACTGTAGTCCAGTACGGCCGCTTCTGCCGGACGAGCGAGAGCAGCTCCTCATCGAGCTTCTCGGCCGCGACCGTGTGGACGACGACGTCTGCGCCGGCGCGGATGACCGCCTTTTGATCGGCCATCTGGATGGCGTGGGCGTGGACCAGCATGTCGTGGGCGTGCGCCTCGGCAATGATCGCGTCGTACACGGCGGGCGGCATCTTGGGATACGTGCCGCGGCGATCGTCCACCCAGATCTTGACGCTTTTCAGCTGTTGGCCGGCCATGCCACGAACCGCTGCCCGTGCCTCCTCGGGAGTCGAGACCTCGTAGACGGCCTTGAGCGCTTTCGTCCCCTTGATGAGGATGGCGTCGGGTCCGCCATTCGGCGGCGCCATGCCAGGCATGAAGAGGAAGCGCGAGGCCGGCGGATAGACGCCGGCATGCTGATCGCGCACGAACTGCAGCGAGGCTTCTGTGGGACTGCTGCCGACGCTCTGCGTCGCGGCCACGCCGTAAAACGCCTCACGCTGCAAGTGATCGAGGACGTTCTTTGCGGTGTAGTTGTCCGGTCCCCAGCTCGTATACCCCTCGTAGCCGATGTGCACGTGCGCGTTGATCAGGGCGGGCATGACCGTCTTGCCGGCGAGATCGACGCGCGCCGACGGCGTGGGCGCCGTGACCGCGCCCTTCTGGCCCACCGCCGTGAAGCGGCCGTTCTGGACCACGAACGCGCCGTTCTCGAGGGGCGGCCGATCGTCGCCGAACACGAGTCGGGCGCCTTCGTACAGCACCGCACGGCCGGTGCCGGCGGTCTGCGAGAAGACCGCTATCGCGCCGGCCAACATCAGGACGGACGCTCCCACCACAAGCCTGAGCCGCCGCACCCCGCACCTCCAGAACACCAGCCGCGATCGGTGGCCGACCAACGGCATCGATGGAATTCTAAACCCGTGCCCCTGACGGCGCGGCCAATCTGGTGAGCAGCGCGGTGAACCGTGTCAGGACCTGTTGCTCGTCATAGGCCTCCACAATCGACGCGCGTGCGCTCGCCGCCAGTCTCGCTCGATGTTCCGGATCGGCGACGAGCATGCCCAACCGGTCGGCGAGGGCCTCGACATCGCGGGGCGGAAACAGCAGGCCGTTGCCGTCATCGACCATGAAATCGAGCAGCCCGCCGACGGCTGACGCAATCACGGGAATCCCGCACGAGAGCGCCTCGAGCGCTGACAGCCCGAGCGCCTCGAAGTGCGACGGGACGATCGCGATATCGGCGGCCTGGTAGAGCGGGGCGACATCCGTCAACGGGCCGCAAAACCTGACCGAGTCGCCGAGTCCGCGATCGGTCACGAACGCTCGTGCCGGCTCACCGAGGTTCCACGCGTGTCCGGGCATGTCGGGTCCGGCCACCAGCAGGAGCGGCGGTCCGCCGGCGGCTCGCGCCAGCACTCCGGACGAAGCTAGGCGTTGCCAGGCCTCGAGCAGTTCGGATAGCCCTTTCTCCCGACTGAGGCGGCCGGCGAAGGCGGCGATCACGCGATCGTCGGTGACGCCATGACCGGCACGCCGCACGCGACGGTCGGCGGCATCCAACGGTCGGAAATGCGAGGTGTCCACGGGATTCGGCAGGAAGTGCACGCGCCCGGCCTCGACGCCAGCATCGCGCGTCTCGCGTTCGATGTCGCGCGAGATGCAGGCAAACGCATCGGCGCCTGAGTAGAGCCGCGTCACCGCGGACTTCACGAGGCGTCCGCTGCGCGTGCCGGCATCGATGCCCACACGCCGGAGCGCGGCGTCGGCATTGCCAGCCGACAGCACACCGGTGGTCTGAGCCTGAAAGACGACGGGACGGCCAGTCACGCGCCGCGCGAGCAGCGCCGCGCAGCCGACGCCACGATAATCCACGCAGCACACCACGTCGTGAGCCCTGCGGTGGCTGATCAGCCAACGCGTCGCCGCGGGTATGAGCCGCCATTTCCCGGCCGGACTGCGATCGCCATATGGACCGATGCGCTCGACCGAGAATCCGGGCGCACCCGGCGTGCCGGTCACGATCTCACGGTCGGGCAGGTCACGGGAGATACGCTTGGTGAGGACCCGGGCCTCGGCGCCCGATCGGACGAGGAACCGCGCCAGGCGTTCAGCGGTCGACTCGACGCCACCGATGATGGGCTTGAAGTACGTCGTGAGCACCACTACGCGTGGCGGCCGGTCGGGAGCAGTGGGCACGAGCGGAACTCAGTATAATCGCCGCGTTCCGGATGATCACCAGGTGAGACAGACGCCACTCACGGGAGCCGAGACCGTGGGCGTGACGGCGCTGTCGTTTGCCGCCAGCACGATCATCGCCGCCTACCTCTTCGATCGGGCGGGCATGCGCCTCGCGCCGCTCGCGGTACTCGCGGTTGCGCTCTCGGCATCGGCCGTCCTGTTGCTCGCGCTGCGGCCGCGCACGGACTGGAGGCGACGCGAGGATCTGCTCGGGTTCGCCGCCGTGGCGCTGACGTCGTGGGCCTGGCTCCTCTGGCGATCGCGGCCCTGGTATCTGCCGCTCGGCGGCGGACCGGATATCACCCATCACCTGCTGCTCATCGATTACATCGAACGCCATTGGCATCTCGTGCACGATCCCGCCGTCGAGCCGTATCTCGGCGAGATGGTTCACTACACACCTGGCGTGCACATCCTCGCGGC
>JBKPSC010000326.1:0-6399 GCA_046734915.1 Acidobacteriota bacterium
TATGGCCGACCATCTGCAGCGCCTGAAACGGCACCATCACTTCGTAGTCCTCGACGTAATCACCGACCAGCATCAGTATCTTGTTCGCAGCCATGACCCCTCCTTGGCGGCCGCGATCCACAGCCGCCGCGCGACGCACGCTCCGTCACCAAACCGCCATCTTCAATCGTCAATCTCAAATCTTCAATCTCTTCAATTCTCTGATCACGTTGTCGGCGTCCATCCTAATCGAGGATCGAATCGGGCGTCATGCGAGCGCCGCTTTGACCCGCTCAGCCGTGAACGGCACGCGGCGAAGCCGGACGCCAGTCGCGTCGAAGATCGCATTGGCGACCGCGGCGGCAACCGCCCGCGTCGCCGGCTCGCCCGCCCCGGTTGGTGGCAGCTCAGGGTGATTGAGCAGGACGACGTCGATTTGCGGAACGTCTGACATGCGCGCGATCGGATAGGTCGCCCAGTCGACGCTGGTGACGTTGGTGCGACTGAACCGGACCTCCTCGACGAGCGTGCGGCTCAACGTCTGCACGATGTTCGCCTGGATCGTCGCGACGAGCCCCATCGGGTTGATGACGAGCCCGCAGTCGTGTGCCACGACGAACCGCGTCACCCTGACCGCTCCACTGCGGCGGTTCAACTCGACTTCGGCGACGTTGCCCACCAGCGTGCCGCCGCGAATGCCAAGCGCCGCGCCCCGTCCGCGGACGACCGTCTCTCGAGATGATGATTGCGCCGATGACGCGCGCGCCTGCCATCCGTACTTCTCGGCGGCGGCGGTCAGCACCGCTTTTGCTCTCGGCTGATCCAGGTACTTCAAGCGGAACTCGATCGGATCAATCCCCGCCGCCGCAGCGAGCTCGTCCATGAACGATTCGACGGCAAACGACGTGGCGGGCCCGTTCGGATCGCGCAGGTGTGTTCCCGCGAGCGGCGACGGACCGGCGTAAAAACTGGGCGCGACATGCGCGGACGCGACGATGTCGGGAATCGTGTACGCCGGCGACTCGTTCCCCCAGTTCGCGAATTCATCGAATCCGGACGTGTTCGGAATGCCGCTCAATTGCGCCCCGAGGAAGTTGCTCCGGCTGGTCGGGATGAAGTGAATCTCGCCGCCCGAGAACACTCGCGAGGCGAACTGCAGTCCGCTGACGTTGCCCTGCGCGTCGAGACCGGCGCTCAGCTCGAAGACGCCCGCCGGCCCTTTGGGTCCCCACTGCGTGAGGTGTTCCCGCATCCACTGCACGCGCACCGGCCTGCCGACGGCCTGTGAGAGCAGCAGGGCATCGGCCGCGACATCGTCGAACCCTGGCCGACCGTAAGAGCCCGAATCCTGAACCCAGACGACCCGGAGGCGGGCAGGCTCGATACCGAGCAGCTCCGCGAACCCGCGCTGGTTGGCGTGCGGCTTCTGAGCGCCGCACCAAACCGTCGTCACGCCGTTCGGCTGGACGTCGGCCACGGCGCAGCCCGGTCCCATCGTCGCGTGTGAGTGGAAGGGATACTCGTAGACGGCTTGGACCTTTTTCGTCGCGCGCTGCACGGCAGCCGCAGCATCGCCACGCTTCAGCGTTTCGCGGCTGGCTTTGGGCTTCGTAGTCCGAAGATAGGCGTAGAGATCATCCTGAGGCGGAAACGCTTGTTCCGGCGCACTCCAGGTGACTTTGACCGCGCGCGCTGCCTTCACGGCTGCCCATTCGGTCTCTGCGACAACGCCGACGAAGTCGTTCTTCACCACGGCCTTCACGAAGCCGTCGATTGCCCGGGCGGCATCCTCGTTTATGCTGACGAACTTTGCGCCGACGCCGGCCGGCCGAATCACGCGGCCGTGCAGCATGCCCGGGACGCGGACGTCGCCGACGTATTTGAACGATCCGAACACTTTCTCGGCGAGATCGGTCCGTGGAATCGGCTTGCCGACGATCGAGTACGTCGCAGGGTCCTTCGGCTTGCCGGAACCTTCGACCTGCAGGCTGAAGCCCGAACCGGTTATCTTCAGGTCCTCGTTCAACACGTTCGCCGCTACGAGCTCGCCATATGAAACGGCTGCGGCCGGATTCGCGGCCGAGCGCACCACGCCGTCGCGAACCTGCAGGTCCGCGACCGGCACCGCGAGCTGCCGCGAGGCGAGTTGCAGCAGCGCCCCGCGCGCGGTTGCCGCCACGTTACGCAGCGCGCGGCCGCCGGATGAAATCGCGTTGCTCGCGCCGACGCCACCCTGATCGGGCGTCTCGGCCGTATCTCCCATCTGCATGACGATGCGATCGACGGGGACGTCCAGCTCCTCGGCGACGATCTGCTTCAGGGCGACATCGACGCCCATGCCGATTTCGACCTTGCCGGTGAGAACGCGCACGGTCCCATCACGCTCGATGCGCAGCCACGAATCCAGCCTGGCGAGCGGCGGACCGATGGGTCGTGGACGGGCCGGCGCGGCCGGGTTCTGCACAGGCGCGGAGAGCGCCAGAGAATCTGACAGGCTGAAGCCGATGATTAGCCCACCCGCAGTCCTGATGAAGGTGCGTCGTGATAACGGCTGTTCGGGATTCATGCCCGTCCTCCGCGCTTCATCGCGTCGGCCGCCCGCCGGACCGCGGTCATCAACTGTGAGTGGCTGCCGCAGCGGCACACGAGGCCGTCCAGGCCTTGCCGGATCTGAGCGTCGGTGATCGCCGGATTGCGATCCAGCATCGACTTGGCCGTCATCATCCAGCCGTTCATGCAGTAGCCGCACTGGAACGCCTGCTCGTCGAGCACGGCGCGCTGCAGCGGATGCGGATTGTCTGGTGTTCCGAGACCTTCGATGGTCACAATCGCCCGACCGCCGACACGCGACAGCGGGAAGACGCATGACCTGACTGGTTCGTCGCCAACGAGCACCGTGCACGCGCCGCACTGGCCGAGTCCGCATCCGAACCGCGGGTTGTTCAGGGCGAGCGTGTCGCGCAGGACGTAGAGGAGGGGGCAATCCGAATCCGCGTTGGCGACCATCGTCCGACCGTTGATGCGCAGGGACACTCGACTCATTCGGATCCTCCGGGCGAACTATACCGTCAATCGAGACTTACACGCGGGCAGCACCTGTGAGAGGATGTCTCCCCGCCTCACGGCACGAGGACTTCTGTGGAGGTCGCGATGGACGCCCGGTTCGCCAGCGTTTGGAAGCTCGTCCCATTGGTGGGCGCGATTGTGGCGGCGACGGCAGCGCTGGGACGCGCTCAGACCGTCGTCGAATCGAGCTCCGAAGTACGGTTTCAGCTCGACCTGCACGTGCCCGATGCCGCTCTCACACCGTTCCTGCCGCCGGGTTTCACGATGAACGTGGCGACGCAGGGAGCGGCCAAGGACTGCAATCTCCGCGCGATCTTCATCGATCGCCTGACGATCAACGGACCGGACGGCAAGCCAGTCGGCAAGGGCTCGAACCGTCTCGTCTACCTGGCCCTGCCCGTCAAGGACGCCGCCGGCGCCAACGCGCAGCTGATGATCGGCGGCCTGACGGCGGACGCTGCGGATGCGCCCGGGCCCTTCGGCAATTACCTGCACGCGACGACCAGTACCGCGAAGCGCAGCATCAGCGGCGATGGCGTGAATGTCATCGAGACGCAGGACTGGCTCTTCCACGCGGCGAGTGGCGAGCATCTCGAGCTGCACATCTCATTCGAGCGCGGCGTCGCCAGCCGCGGTAACCCGTCAGAAACCAAGTTCTACTCGGCGAAAAATCCAGCCACGGTCCAGATTTCCAAACAGGAGCAAGTCCTGGAAATCCTCCGCAATCCGACGACGAACCCGCCCGACAAGGTGAAATCGTTTTCGTTCAAAGGCTCGGGCGGAACCTACGCCAAACTGTTCGACGGCACCGAAAAGCCCGTCAGCTGGGACAACATCGTCTGGATGCAGCGGACGGTCTCGACGCCATAGGGCGGGGCTGGGGACCAGGGACTAGGCAGGGTTCGATGACGATCACGCGCGACGCCATCGTCGAAGTCCTGACGGGCCTGGTGGCAGCGCCGTCCGTCAACCCTTCGATCGCGCCCGGCGAAGGCGCCGGCGAAACGAAAGTCGCCGGCATCGCGCGCGACTGGCTCGCCGCACATGGCGTGCGGGCGTGGCTCGAAGAGGCGGCGCCGGGACGGCCGAACGTCGTCGCCGAGATCGGCGCCAACGAGGGCCCCACGCTGGTCTTGTGCGCGCACCTCGACACTGTCGGCACCGAAGGGATGACCATTCCTCCCTTCGAGGCGCGCGTCGAAGGCGAACGGTTGTACGGGCGCGGTGCCTACGACATGAAAGGCAGCGCCGCCGCGATTATGGTGGCCATGGCGAGTCTCGCGGCAGAGGCCCCGGTCGGCCGGGTCATCGCCGCACTCGTCGCCGACGAAGAATACGCCAGTCTCGGCGCGTACGATTTCGTTCGCCGCCACCGGTCTGACGCCTGCATCGTGACGGAGCCGGCCAACGGCGACCTCGTGCTCGCGCACAAAGGCTTCGTGTGGATCGAGATCGTCACACGCGGCCGCGCCGCGCACGGCAGCCGATGGGACCTCGGCGTGAGTGCGATCGGAAGAATGTGCCCCATCATCTCGGCACTCGAAGAGTTCGATCGGACCGAGCTGCGACGCCGGACGCATCCACTCGTCGGGCCAGCCTCGCTTCACTGTGCGCTCATCTCGGGCGGCACTGGTCTCTCGACGTACGCGTCCGAATGCCGCCTCCAGGTCGAACGGCGCACGTTGCCCGGTGAGACCGCTGATCAAGTGCGCGCCGAAGTTGAAGCGGTGGTACGGCAGACGGGGCAAGAAGCGCTCGTCAGCGCCACTTTCGCGCGTGATGCGTGCGTGTGCGACGCCGACGCCCGCGTCGTCTCGGTGGTCCGCGACGCCGTCACCGAAGTCGTCGGTCAACGGCCGCGAGAGGCGGGTGTCGGCTTCTGGATGGACGCCGCAGTGTTCGCCGCCGAGGGCGTGCCCACAGTCAACTACGGACCGCTCGGCGAGGGGGCACATGCCGCGGTGGAATGGGTCGATATCGACTCGTGTACGCGCCTCGCACACGTCCTGGCCAGCGCGGCTCGCCGATTCGCCGCATCGGCTTGAGTCACTAGGTCTTAAGTCTCAAGTCTTACGTCTTAGGTCTTGAGCCCACGAAGCCTGAAGCCTGTCACGATCGCCCCTGTCTTTTCTCTCGAAAAAATTCCTGCAGGAGAGATCGGCACTCCTCTTCTCTCACACCGGACGCGAACTCGAACCGGTGGTTGTGCCCCGGCAACTCGCCGCCCCTGACAGTCGACACGACGGCACCGGTGCGAGGCTCGGTCGCGCCGAACACCAGCCGGCCGATCCGCGCGTGCACCATCGCCCCGACGCACATCAGGCACGGTTCGATCGTGACGAAGAGCGTCGCGTCCGTCAGTCGGTAGTTGCCCAGTCGTCGTGCAGCAGCGCGGATCGCCACAATTTCCGCGTGGGCCGTCGGATCGCCCGAGGAAATCGGCTGATTGAAGCCGCGACCGATGACCTCGCCGTCCAGCACGACGATGGCGCCGATGGGGACTTCCCCGGCGTCGCGCGCCTTTTTGGCCTCTTCGATGGACTGAGACATCAGCGCATCCCAGTCGGTTCGGTCGTCGGTCATTCGCGTCGAACAACGGTCGGCCGATTGTACGTCGCTGGTCGAACCGCGGCCTTGGGCGCCTGAAAATCAAGCCCGATCCGCATCTGGTCTAGCAGAGCTTGCAGCGCTGCCCAGCTTTGCTACAGTGGCTGACAGGCAGTTTGTCGCTCGGGACCGAGCATCGGGAAAGACGGGCACCATGGACGTTGGAGCCGCCCTGCGCCAGGCACGTGAGCAGAGGCGCCTCTCGATTGCGGACGTCGCACACACCACCCGGATCAGTGTGCGAATGCTCGAGGCGATTGAAGCCGGTCGCTTCGATCAGCTGCCCGGCGGTCTGTACACGCGGGGAATGCTCCGCGCCTTCGCGCGCGAAGTCGGTCTCGACCCGGAGCAGGTCGTCGCCTTGTATCGCAGTCACAGCGAGACCCAACGCGAACGCTCCTCTGCTAGCGAGCCGGCCGAGGTCCAATCCGACCGACTCCATGTGATTCGCAGCGCTCTCGCATCAGGCCTCGAGCGCCTCGCGCGCCGCATCGATCCGACGTGGTATGTCGCCGCAGCCGGATTGCTGATGGCCTGGATGATCTGGGTCCCCGGTGACGCTCGGGCCCCGTCCACGAGCGCTTCTGCAGACCGGCCAGCTGAGCTGCCATCGGCGCCCAAGACGCCCGACGACGAACGCGCCGTCGGAACGGCGGGAGCGGCGTCCGAACCGAGCGCGGTCGGTCTCGCCGGCGAGAGTCTTCGCGTGGAGCTGCGAGCCAATGCCCAGTGCTGGGTCACGGCGTT
>JBKPSC010000327.1:0-7616 GCA_046734915.1 Acidobacteriota bacterium
TCAGAGTCATGGCCGATCGGCTGGGCGTCGAGAGCCTCGACCGGGAAGGGCGAATCGTCGTCATTAAGTTCAGGCCGCAGACCAAGCTCGATCCAGCGCGGCTTGTCTCGCTGGTCAGGCAGCGTCAGGACATCAATTTGGCTCCGCCGTCGGCGCTCAAGCTCAACCTCGACGGTGCCCAAGGCGCGACGGGACGCCCAGCACTGCCGACAAGCCGCACGTCGACGAAAAAAAGCCCACCGATGGCGCCTTCCTGGTGGACGGCTCGGGCCCGGACTGGCGATGTTCGGCCCGGATTTACCAAGCAGGACATTCTCCGGCCGGTACGAGAGGATCCGAGGTCGCCGGGCGGCACGTTCGACCGCGTGGGGTCTCTTTTGAGCGATCTCCTGGGCCTCGGGTGAGCGCACGATGTAAGATGTTAGGAACAAAGAGCTTACACATGAGTACCTATTCACGTTCCGCGACCGCGGCCGCGCTGGTGCTGGCGGCGACGGTCGTTGCGGGTCTGCGTGCCGAAGTCATCGAACAGATTCTGGTGAAAGTAAACGGCGAGATCTTCACCAAGACCGAACTCGAGACGCGGCAGATCGCGGCGCTGCGCAGCACGGGCCGCGAAGTCGATCCAAGCGATGCCCGGCTCCGCCAGATGCTCGACGAGGTCACGCCCGACTTGATGGTCAACGTCGTCGACGAGATGCTCATCGTGCAGCGCGGGCGGGAACTTGGTTACCGGTTGGCCGACGATCAGTTCCAGTCGATTCTCGAGAGCATCAAGAAGGACAACAAGATCGAGAGCGACGAGCAGTTTCAGGCGGCACTCAAGCAGGAGAACATGACGCTCGCCGATCTGCGAAAGCAGCTCGAGCGGCAGATGATCGTCCAGCGTGTGCAACAGAACGAGGTGCTCGGCAAGATCGGGGTCTCCGACGAGGAGGCCCGGCGCTATTACGATAGCCATCTCGGCGAGTTCACGGCTCCCCAAACCATCACGCTGCGAGAGATTTTCATCAATGTGCCCGGCGACGGAGCGACGCTCAACGTGGGGCGGGACGAGGAGGCCCGTGAGAAGGCGGACAAGATTCGCGAGCGAGCCATTGCCGGCGACAGTTTCGAGAAGCTGGCGGCAGACATGTCCGACGCGCCATCCCGGGCCAACGCCGGACTGATCGGCCCGTTGAATCTGAGCGACGTGTCGCCGGACCTGCAGAAGCTGCTGGCCCAGATGAAGGTCGGGCAGGTCAGCGAGGTGCTGCGCTCGGCCAAGGGCTACCAGATTCTGCGGCTCGAATCGATGACGGCTCCCGAGACGCAGTCGTTCGAGCAGGCCAAGCAGGAAATCAGCAACAAGGTCTTCACCGACAAGCGCAAGGCGGAGTTCGACAAGTATCTCGAGCGGCTGCGCAGTGAAGCGATCATCGAATGGAAGAACGCTGACGTGAAGAAGGCGTACGACGAAGGCTTGCAAAAAGCGAAGAAGCAACAGTCGTCGCAGTAACGCCGCCGTTCGCCATGGCCGATCCAACAGAGTCCGCGCACTGGTTTGCCGTCTGGACGCGCTCTCGACACGAGCAGGTCGTGCGCGATGAGTTGACGGCGCGGCATGTCGAGTCGTTTCTCCCGACCGTCGCGCGATGGAGCCGGTGGAAGGACCGAAAGAAGAAAATCGACTGGCCGCTATTTCCGGGTTACTGCTTCGCTCGCTTCAATCCGGACGATGCCCTGACCGTGCTGAAATGCAACGGTGTCGTGAGCATCGTGTCGTTCGAGGGCCGGCCGGCCCCGATTCCGGATCAGGAGCTCGACAGCATCCGGCTGCTGGTCGATAGCAAGCTGCAGTACGATCCGTGCCCGTTTCTGAAGGAGGGCTCGCTCGTCGAAGTCGTCTCGGGGCCATTACGAGGAGTGGTCGGACGGCTGCAGCGAAAGAGCAGCGGCAATGCGCGCCTCGTGCTGTCCGTCAGTCTGATCGGACAAGCCGTTTCGGTCGAAGTAGATGCCGCCGACGTCAAGCCTTACTGACCGACCATCGTCTCCATGAAGATCGGAACCGTCGACCTTCCGTCACCGTTCGTGGTCGCGCCGATGGCCGGCATGACCGACACGGCCTTTCGCCGCCTGGTGAAGCGACAGGGCGGCTGCGGTCTGGTCGTGAGCGAAATGGTCAGCTCGGAAGGTCTGGTGCGCGGCATCGACCGGACGCTCGAGTACGCGGAGTTCACAGAAGAGGAACGCCCGGTCTCGATTCAGATTTTTGGCGGCGATCCGCCCAAAATGGCCGAAGCCGCCCGCATCATCGAAGGAATTGGCGCCGATATAGTCGACGTGAACATGGGCTGCCCGGTTCCCAAGATTGCCAAGCACAATGCCGGCTGCAGCTTGATGCGCGAGCCCGAGTACGCGGCGACGGTCGTTGAGGCCATGGCCAGGGCCGTGAGGATCCCCGTGACCGTCAAGATGCGGGCGGGCTGGAACGACGCCGAGCGGAACGCTCCGACGCTGGCGAAGCTCGTGGAACGCGCCGGCGCGGCGGCCGTCGCCATCCACGGCCGCACGGCCGCGCAGAGCTATTCTGGGAGTGCCGACTGGGACCTCGTCGGGGCGATCGCCGATGGGTTGACCATTCCAGTGTTTGGCAGCGGCGATTGCGTCGAGCCCGAGCAAATCGTTCAGCGCTTGAAGAGCGGCATTTCAGGCGTGCTCGTCGGGCGGGGGGTGCTGCGCAATCCGTGGATTCTGGCTCAGGCTTGCGATATCGCCGAGGGGCGTCCGCCTCGCGCGGTGTCACGCGCCGAACGTGGACGCTTTCTGCTCGACTACATCGAGCTGCTCGTCGACGAACGGATTCGTGAGCCTGAAGGCTTCCGTCACACCGCTCCGGGCGCGCGCGCGGCTGGCGACCCGCGCGAGGAACATACCTCGTCGCACGATCGCTGGGTCATCAACAAGATCCGCGCCCTGGCGACGTACTACACGAAGGGTTTCGAGCACGGATCGCATCTCAGAACTGCGATCAACCGGACGAACTCGCTTTCAGAGCTTCGCGATCTGATAGAGAGCTTTTTTGCCTCCAGCGAGGCGCCGGCCGCGGTCCTTCAGTCGTGACGTGCATGCTTTCGTCCCGACGCTGCGTCGGATTGTGTCTGGCCGCTACCGTGATCTGCTCCGGTCTGACGGGCTGCCGCCCCCTGTCGCCGGCCACTCGAACGATCGAGCCCATCTACGACAAGGCCTCCGGGCGATTGCAACTCCTGAAGTACGACGCCGATGGCGACGGCCGTGTCGAGACGTTCGGCTACATGGACGGCAGCAGAGTCGTGCGGATTGAGGTCGATCGCAATGGCGATGGCACGATCGATCGCTGGGAGTACTACGGCGCACAGCGTCGCCTCGAGCGAGTCGGGTTTTCCCGTGCCGGCGACGGCCGTGAGGACGCCTGGTCGTTTCCCGATGCCGGCGGCGCGATTGAACGGATCGAACTGTCGACGAACCGCGACGGTCGTGCGAATCGCATCGAGCACTATCGCGGCGGCGCGGTGACCCTCATCGAGGAAGATACGAACGCCGACGGCGAGATGGATCAGTGGTCGACCTACGAGCAGGGCCGCTTGACGCGCGTGGCGTTCGATCCAGGTCACACCGGCGCGCCGACACAGACGCTCGTTTATGCAGCCGACGGAACGGTGCATGTAGAGTAACGCTGTGACCGGCGCCAGAAGTGTCGTGTGTCTCGGCAATCCGCCGGCCGAGCGCCCCGAAGTCGCGCGATCGCTCGAAGGCGCAGGGCTGAGCGTGCAATGGGCTGAGAGCGTATCGGATACGGCCCTCAAACTCGATCGAACCAACCTGCCTGTCGTCGTCGATCTGTCGCGCGGCGCTGCCATCCACCACATTCGTGAGATTCATGCCACGCGGCCGCGAGTGCTGATCTTCGCGGTGGTCGATCCGCCGCGTCCAGACCTCACGATCGAGGCGGTCCTTGCCGGCGTGGCCGATGTATTCACCAAGCCTCTCGAGGGGGACCGGGTCGCCCGAGCAATCGACCGTGAGGCCACCTACACCGCCGCCCTCGACTCGCGGCGCGACCTCGACGATCTCCCGCGGGGAGATCTGTACGCCCAGTCGCCGCCGATGCGCCAGGTCCTTACGCAGGTCCAGGCCGCAGCTGCAGCGCATAGTGGCGCGTTGATTCGCGGGGAATACGGCTCGGGCCGCGAGATGATCGCTCGCAGTCTCCATCAGATGCAGGGACGACAGGCGTTCGTCACGCTCGACTGCGCTGCCCTTGACGCCGACACCCTCGAGCGCGCCCTCTTCGGCAACCGCAACGCCAGCACGCGGTCGCACGCCGGCCATCCAGAAAGGGTCGCGGCGGGGGCGCTACTGCATCGAGCCAACGGCGGCACGCTCTACGTACACAACGTCGTGGACCTCCCGACGCGGGTTCAGGCGCGTCTCGCCAGGGCGATGCGCGATCAGGAAGTTCAGCTGCGAGACGCCGCCGATCCCATCAATCTCGACGTCCGACTGATCGTCGCGGCAGACGCGGCCATTGAAGACGCAGTAGAGGACGGCCGCTTGCGCGAGGATCTGTACCGCCGCCTGGCGAGCACGATCATCGACGTGCCGCCGCTTCGGAAGCGCCGCGAGGACATCGGTCCGCTGGCGAACTTCTTCGTGCGCCAGATCTGCGCGCGCCTGCGTGTGCCGCCGAAAACGCTGTCACGACCGGCACTGTCTCTCGTCGTCGCCTTGCCGTGGCGGCGGAATGCGGTGGAGCTGCGATCGATGCTCGACGAGGTGGTGGCCGGTATCGCCGGCGGCCGCGGTATCGGTCTGGACGATGTGCTGGCTCATGTGAGCCTCGGTGAGGGCGCCGCGATCTCGCCGGCCACTCGGACGTTGCGAGACGCACGGGGACAGTTCGAACGTGAGTACATAGCTACCGTGCTGGCTCGGCATCGAGGGCGGATTGCCGATGCCGCGCGGACTCTCGGCGTCCAGCGAACCAATCTGTACCGCAAGATTCGCGAGCTTAAGGTCGAACGAACTCGCCGCCGATAACTCGTTAATAGCTCCCGGTACGTGCCGACGAGCGAATGAAGGTGGGGGAGGGACTGACTTGCGCGTGGGCGTCGACATGGATGGCGTGCTGGCCGATCTCGACGGCGCCATTCGCCGGCACCAGCGGCTGGCCGGCGAAGGCCAGAGTTTCGCCGGCCGGGTGATCAACACCTTGAAGGGAGTCCTGATGTCTCCGACCGCCGATCGGGCGGCCCTATGGGACGAGATTCGCCAGCTCGATGCGTTCTGGGAATCACTGGACGAAATCGAGCCGGGGTGCGTCGCTCGCCTCGCCGACCTGTCGCGCGGGCATCAATGGCAAATCATTTTCCTGACCCGCCGGCCTGAAGTCGCCGGCGACACCGCGCAGCGTCAGACCCAGCGCTGGCTGCAAGCGCGCGGATTCGAGCTGCCCAGCGTCTACGTCGTGCGTGGATCACGAGGACAGATCGCGGCGGCGCTCGACCTCGACGTCGTCATCGACGACGACCTGGAGAACTGCCTCGACGTGGCGGCAACGTCGAATGCGCGCTCGATCCTGGTGTGCCGCGGGCCGCAGCCGCCTGCCGTTGACGGCCTCGGAATCGACGTCGTCTCAACGCTCGAGGCGGGACTGAACCTGCTCACGGGATCGCCGTAACGCGTCAGCGGCGCCAGCGTGGGCCAGCCGGTTTGCCGCCTGGAGCGCGACGCGGCCGGTTGAACCTATCGCGGCGCGGCGGCCGCACATCGTCCTTTGACGGCGGCGCGCCGGGCGAGGATCGTGGCTTCGCCGCTCTTGTTCGCTCAGGCGGCCGGGACTTGAATCGTGTGCCGCTCTTTGGCTTCGCGAATCTTGCCCGCGGATCTTTGTGCTCGCCGCCAGGCCGCCAGTCGCGACCCCGGCGCTCCCGTGTAAGCCGCCCCTCGCGTGCGCGCCGTGCATCGTCCGGCGAGTCCCACAGCTTCCCGTTGGCAAACCACTTCATCACCACGTCTTTGTTCGTTCGCCGTAGCTGGTGAAGCGTCGGCAGGAGCTCGCTCTGTTCCTTCGCGCGAAAAGCCGTGGCGCCGTTGTCGATGAGGATGGTCCAGTACGCGAATCGCGGCGGCATGCCGGGTAGGGTACCACACGCCTCAGGGCATCCTTTCGAGCCGCTTCAGCTTCTCCACGAGCGTCGTGCGCTTCAGGTGCAGCAGTCTGGCTGCCTGGCCCTTGTTGCCGCCGGTTCGCTCGAGCGATCGCTGAATCAACTCGCGCTCGATGCTCGAGACGAAGCCATCGAGATCAAGACCCTCTTCCGGGAGCGAGAGGGTGGACGGGAAGGCAGGACCGTCTTGACGAATCACGTCCGGCAACAGATCTGGGACCTCGATCTGCGATCGGCCGGCGCTGATGGCGACAGCCCGTTCGATGGCGTTCTCGAGCTGGCGGACGTTACCCGGCCAGTGATACGACATGAGCCGACGCATCGCATCCTGAGCGACCGTCACCGCCGGCCGCCCCTGGCTTCTGAATTTGTCGAGGAAGTGCTGGACCAGCAAGGGGATGTCCTCGCGCCGTTCGCGCAACGGCGGCAGCTGAACGGGGATGACGTTCAGACGGTAGAAGAGATCTTCGCGAAACTGGCCGGCGTCGACCATGTGGCGGAGGTCGCTGTTCGTTGCGGCAATGACGCGAACGTCGACCTTGATCGTGTTCGAGTCGCCCACCCGCTGAAACTCCCGTTCCTGCAGTACCCGCAGCAGCTTGACCTGGAGCGCCGCGCTCATGGTGCCGACTTCGTCGAGGAACAGGGTTCCTTTGTGCGCCTGCTCCATTCGTCCCTGACGATTGCCCACGGCCCCGGTGAATGCGCCGCGCACGTGCCCGAAGAGCTCGGCCTCGAGAAGCGTCTCTGGAATCGCGCTGCAGTTCAGCGCCACGAACTCGTGGTTGCGCCGCGCGCTGTTGTGATGGATCGCCCGGGCCACGACTTCCTTGCCCGTGCCCGTTTCGCCTGTGATCAGGATGGTGCTGCTCGTCGCGGCCACGGTCTCAAGCAGTTTGAAGAGCTTGGTCATGGCGCGGCCGCGCCCCACGATCGCCTCGAAGCGATAGCGTTCCTCGAGTTGCGCGCGCAGATAGGCGTTCTCTGACTTGAGGCGGCGCTTTTCGAGCGCCGCGTCGAGCGCGTGGAGCAGCTCGTCGATCTGAAATGGTTTCGACACGAAGTCGGCGGCGCCGCGCTTGATCGCCTGGACCGCGTCTTGGACTGTGCCATAGCCGGTCATGACGATGGCGACGATCTCCGGATACCGGTCGATCGCGGCTTCGATGAGGGACGTGCCGTCGATGCCGGGCAATCGAAGGTCGGTGATGACGATATCGAAGGCGAAATCCGATAGATGAGAGAGCGCGGCTTCGCCCGAATCGGCCTGCTGGACCTCGAATCCCCGGTCGATCAGTTGCTCGGCCACCGCCTGACGCAGCTGGACCTCGTCTTCAACGAGGAGCAGATGTTTAGGCCGTTCAGACATTTAGCAGGGGCGCCAACATGTTGACACTCCAGTCAGAGCATTGTCCAGCACGA